>CAYYMN010000075.1:0-1523 GCA_964473075.1 Candidatus Woesearchaeota archaeon | reverse complement strand
ATTGATGAACGTGAAGTAACTCCTGAACATCAAGCCAAATCTATTGGTAATGAGATTACTTATCAGAAAGATACTGGAGATACAAATCAGATTAGAAAGACTTTATTTGAGCTATCAGAACAGGTAGGAAAAAGATTAAGAGACGAGGGATTAAGTGCAAAGACAATTACTCTTAAAATTCGTTTTGGTGATTTCAGAACTATTACCAGAAGTAAGACGATTGCTGACCCAACAAATCTGGGAGAGGATATTTTTGATATTTCATGGAGAATGTTTGAAAAAATTAATCGCAATGGGAAATTGATAAGATTGGTTGGAGTAAGCACATCCAGTTTGATAGAAGGTGAATTCAGACAATTATCTTTATTTGATAATGAAAAAGAGAAAAGAGAGAAAATTACCGAAGTCTTAGATAAAATACATGAGAAGATGGGAGAAGGTGTAGTAAAGAGGGGAAGTCTTTTATAATATGTTAGTAAGGTTAATTTTAGTTTTTACTATTATTCCTTTAATTGAGCTTGCCATATTAATAAAATTAGGCACTATTATAGGATTAGGAAAGACGCTTCTAATTGTTATATTAACAGGAATGACTGGTGCAATTTTAGTAAAGATGCAGGGGCTTAAAATTTTATATAAAATTAGAGATGAAATTAACATGTGCTTAGTTCCAGCAAAATATCTGTTTGATGGGTTTTTGATATTTGTGGCAGGAATTCTTCTTATTACTCCAGGATTACTTACAGATATAATAGGCTTTTTAATTCTTATTCCACACATAAGGAATGCTTTAAAAAATTGGCTGATAAATAAAATTCGAGATAAAATAGAAAAAGGTGAATTTCATATATCGTTTTTTGACGGGAGGAATGAATAGAAAGAATAAACAAAGAGGAATAGATAGCTATGCCATCAGGTGAAGCACTAAAAGTATGGTTTCCTGAAATGATTGATGCAATTAAATTCCAATGGCATCAAGGTATGTCATGGGATGAAATCATACAACTTTGCAGGTCTATGGAAACAAAGTGGAAAGAGATTCGGAAAGAACGTAATATAAAACCTGCAAAAATGCGATGCCCGAAGTGCGGTGAGAAAGACATGGTTCAAGTGGAACTAATTTCTGTGAGGTTGTTGTTTTATGCCTTAAAAAATAATGATATTATTTCAGCAAAGACTTTTGAAGATTTTGATACGAGATGGAAAAAATATATGAAGCAAAATAATCTTGATGGATATGGTAGACTAAAGAAACCGAATATACGTGAAAAAGAAATTAAACATGAAACTGAATTTGTTAATCTAAAAAGTATAGTAAAAGATGAAGGAAGCAGAATAGGTTATGCAAGAACCTCTATTCCTGAAGGAGTTAGAGCAGAATATATCCGTAATGAAGATTATTCAATTATTGCTGGAATAGTAAAGGTAGAATCAAATAGCGAGTTTTATAAAATTGAAGCAGAGATTAAGGTTACTGTCTTTTACAAGGGAGATATGATACCGTCTACTCAAGCTATGCGTAA
>CAYYMN010000074.1:0-1606 GCA_964473075.1 Candidatus Woesearchaeota archaeon | reverse complement strand
CGAACAGGCTGTGTCACAATTAGTTAATCTCTAATTTTAATCTCTCGTCGAGGAATAGATATATTTATATACTTTCTCGTCTATAAAAATTAGTAAAATGAGGTGATTCTAAGATGGTTTACATTAAATCAAATGCAGAACAAACATTTCTTTTACCAACTGATTTAAGGACAATAATCCCAAAATATCATATATGCTATTTGGTAGAGGATGTTGTTGAACAATTGGATTACAACTATTTTGACAAAAAGGTTGAAGGGCCAGGAAATCCCAGTTACCATCCAAGGATAATCTTAAAGATAATCATTAACGGCATTTGCGAGAGAGTAACCTCAACAAGAAAATTGGAAAAACTAACGCATGAAAACATAGTTTTCAGATATTTAGCTGAAAACCTAAATCCTGACTTTCATACAATTGCTTTGTTCAGAAAAGAGCATAGACAATTGATAAAGCAAAGCTTCTTACAAACTATAGAGATTGCCAAGAAACTTAACATGGTAAACTTCAATAAGCTTTACCTTGACGGAATAAAAGTAAAGGCTAATGCTTCTAAAAGCAAGAGTTTTACTAAGGAAGAGATAGATTTTCTCTCGGACTTTGTTGACAAGCATCTCGACGAGATGGACAAAATCGACGAAGAAGAGGATAAAAAGTATGGAAACTCTAACGGAGAGCCAAAGATACCTGAGCATCTCACCAGCAGGAGAAGATTAAGGAAATCCTAAAGGATGTGGGCAAAGCAAAGAAGCAGATAGAAAAGGCTAAAGCCAAAATCAAAGAAGAACAAGTTGACAAAGTTAACTTGACAGATATGGATTCAAAGATGATGAAGATGAAGAAAGGCCTGCATTATGAGCAAGCCTATAACTGCCAGCTTCTTATTGAAGATAAGGGAGAGATTATTGTCGGCAATTGTCTTTCTGACTCCCCTGCAGATGTTACAGAAACAAAGCCAACGATGGAGAAGTTTAAGCAAGAGCAGAAGGTTAGCTTGAAAGGAGTTGAGGTTTTCCAAGACAATGGCTATTCAAGTTCCGCAACAGCAGAATATTATGAAAATGAAGGAGCAATCGCTTATATCCCTGATTCAGCTACAACAAAAGAATTGCACGGCAAAGCAAAGGATATTACTCAGTTTCACTACGATAATTTCAAGCTTGATTTTAAGAAAAATCAAGCTATATGTCCTGCAGGGAATAATTTGAAATTTGCGAGAAAATATGAAGACAAAAGAAATAACTGTTGGTCAAATATTTATAGAGGAGATAAATGCGAAAATTGCAAATTTAGAGAAGAGTGTATCGGAAAGAAAAACAAACATTCATACAAGGAAATCAAAATAAATCCTCTGATGAGAAAAATTCGCCTTAGGTTTAAGACGAAAAAAGGCTTAGAAAAGTATAACAAAAGGTTTCATAAAGGAGAAGTAGCTCAGGCACATATATTTCATAACTTGGGTTATAGGGAATTTAAGATGAGAGAAAAGAAATCTTGTGAGAATGAGGTTAATTTGTTCTCAACTGCCTACAATTTGAAGAAGATACACAACAAGTTGAGGAGAATGGGAGGAAGGTTAGGAGAGATTATTAAAAAAATAGTTTAT
>CAYYMN010000073.1:466-1619 GCA_964473075.1 Candidatus Woesearchaeota archaeon | reverse complement strand
ACATACTTTTTGCACTTTTCTGGTAATCTAAGGGCATATGAAAACTATGCCCAATTCAACAAAGGAGGAGAAATATCGATGGATTAAACCTATTCTTGATAAAGAGATAACCATTAAGAATATGGCTAAGATCTGTCCTTTCTCTGAAAGAGCATTAAAATACTGGTTATCTGCTTTTAGAGAACATGGTATGGCAGGTTTAGAGAATAAATCTACTAGACCTAGATCTCATCCTGAAGAAACACCTATCCGGATTAAAGAAAGGATCATTGAATTAAGGAAGGAAACAAAACAATGTGCCAAGAAATTAAAATGGGATCTAGAAGAAGAAGGTATTAATATCCATTACCAAACAATTCAGAAGATAATCAAGAAAGAAGGACTAACCAGAAAATATCGAATCAGGAAGATTCAATACAAATATGTTAGAATTCCATTAAAGAAAGGAGAATTAGTAGAAATAGATGTTAAATGGGTTCCGGGCAGGATAAAGGGACAAAGATGCTTCCAATTCACTGCCATAGATTCAGCTACTAGGTGGAGATATTTACAAGCCCACTATGACGAATCAACTCTTAGTGCTTTAAGGTTCTTAAAGAAATTGATTGAAATTGCTGATTTTGAGATAAAAGCTGTAAAAACAGATAATGCTGCTTGTTTTACCAATAGATATACTGGCTATTACAAAAGTGATTTGCCTTTTCCTAGATTACATGCTTTTGATAAACTGTGTAATGAGAACAATGTTATTCATTATCTAATTGATCCTGGAAAGCCACAACAAAATCCTTTTGTAGAAAGATCTCATAGAGAAGACCAAGAAAAGTTTTATGAACAAATACCGTTTAAATCTTTTGAAGAATTAAAATACAAATTAAGACTATGGAATATGTATTACAATGACACAAAACATTGTGGCCTAAATGGAAAAACTCCTAATCAAGCTCTTAGATTATGAGTGCAAAATGTTCGTATCTAATTCATGCGGGCTGTTACCTGTGTATCTTGAATTATTCAAAGCAGTCATTTTCTAATCAACATTCTAATAATACTATGCTCGTGCTCGCCTTGCGGCGGATGATTGTCTTTTACTGAGAGTTCGTCAAATTCTAAAACCATGGTATTTAAGAAAAATTCTGACAGTTCTTGTTTG
>CAYYMN010000073.1:0-456 GCA_964473075.1 Candidatus Woesearchaeota archaeon | reverse complement strand
TCACTACAAATTTTGTCAATAGTTTATGATTAGTAAATTTATAAAAGGCAAAGTTTATGTTTTTATAGATATTGAGAATGTATTTTATTCCCAGAAAAACTTGGGCTGGAAAATTTCTTATGAAAAACTGATGAAATATTTTAAAAAAGAATGTGAAGAAGTAAAGTGTTTTGCTTATTCTGGATTAGATGAGAACAATACCAAACAAAAGAAATTTTTAGATATGCTTGAAATAAACGGTTATGTTGTAAGGACTAAAATTGTAAAGAAAATTAATCTGGGCCGAGATAAATATAAATGGAAAAGTAATTTAGATGTTGAATTAGCCTTAGAAATGGTAGATTTATCAGACAAATACGATACAGCAATTTTAATGTCAGGTGACAGTGATTTTGCTACTCCTTTAGATAAAGTTAAGCAAAAAGGGAAAAGAGTTATTGTAATGTCTACAAGAGG
>CAYYMN010000072.1:0-1643 GCA_964473075.1 Candidatus Woesearchaeota archaeon | reverse complement strand
CAGAAGCAGTAATGCCTGATGTAGCTCTCTCCGAACCTCCTAGAAATATGAATTTGATAATAATTTTGAAGATTTATTTTTTTCTAAGACTAATCTTAATAATTTTGGTGAAGGTATCTTAAATGTCCTGGCTGCTGCTCTCACAGTGCCTCTGACTCTGAGGGAACAACACTGTATTAGCACAGTGTTGTTCCTTGCCTTACACGAAATATTTTCTCGCTACGTAATTGGTTAGCGAATCTCATTGCAAATCACTGTGAGATTCAAAGTGAGCAGATGTCTCTCAATCTATATTTTTCAAGATTAATCAAAAGAATTGAATACACTTTCCATGTTACGCCATGTTGGATAGTTTGATCATGATAACTTCTTATTTTATCTTACATGTCATCTATTAAGCCTTGTGAAATGTTATTTTCCCGTAATCAGCACCATCCTCCAATACATCAAAAAACGCTCACTGCAAATACACTTTAAAGATGGTGAAAAAGGGAGGAAAATTATTAGCGTACTTCCTTTGGAAGTTTATCATAAACGGACCAATGATTAGTCCACATTATGCGCTCCAGGTGAGCCTATGAAATGCAGATATATCCGTAATTTTAGGAATATAGAGCCAAAATATATGCGCCTCGAATTGTAAATGGAAAATATTGCTTCCTATATCTTTCGTGAGAAGAATATTATTAGTTGCGGTAGCAAGCATTTCGAGCATTTTGTTGGATCACCCTTGCTACTGAGGCATGAACTGTTACTTTATTGGGAAAGTAGCAATTCGGCCAGCGGTATTCAAAGGGAACACTTTTGGAAAGCTACGAGGATCTTGTCGCAGTGCAGATCGTAATAAAAAGACAGGGAAATTCCAGTTCCAGCCATATGTTTGCCAATCTTCTCCAAAATTCAGTATAAATCATTTAGTTCTCAAGGAATGTAACTCGATAAAATCATCGGATTTTGAATAATTTCCAAAGGTGAATTTTTAAGTTGTCTAGGATCCTCTCTTTCGCAACTATTATTCATTAGCCGTTGAGAAAGTGATGCCCGTGATCCAATGTCCTATCTGCTTTTCATCTTTTCGGAACCTGCAAAGGCTCCGCAAAATTCTTAGACAATCTTAATGGGTGGATCAAAAACGAAGAGATTTATGATAAAAATCAACATCAGAGGATTGAAGAATATCAACTTAGAATATTCTTTTCTTATTCTTACTAAAATTCCTAATATTATGCACAAATCTGTATATGGCCCACTAGATAAAATGGACAATTGCTGGAAAATTCCTATTTGAGATCGGCTCCAGCGATGAGAAAAAAGGCCGTAATAGAGCATTCAGCCTTGCGCTCATTATGTCTCGCTTAACTAGGGTCTGCTCGTGTTTTGCCATCACCCTGGAAGATTTGCATATTTCCATTTGGTAATCAATTCTATACTCACAATGATACTCCTCCGTTATTTTCTGTTAATTACTGACTGCTATTTTTTCCTAACTTGGAATAAACTTTTTTTGATAAAGGCCTTCTAGCAACAAGAGCGGCTCTTCGCTTCCGCAGAGTTCTAGTGCGCTATACATTGATTGAACAAGATTATAGTAGAGCGAACTCGAACAGGACTTTGTGGGAATTGCTGCCACAAGAGTTACTAGA
>CAYYMN010000071.1:0-1680 GCA_964473075.1 Candidatus Woesearchaeota archaeon | reverse complement strand
AGTATTCCACTTCATTTTATTAATAGAATATTAAGGCATATAAAAATCTTTTTATTATGTTTATTATGCTAAGTCGGATTCTGGACTACAATTAAGAAGTGTGTCTAATAATTCGTATTTGCCTTGCATCTTCATTGTTTTTTCTGTAATCAGGCTGTCCCATAATTAGCAAGATTTAAATAGTTCTTTATCGTCGATATATTAATTAAACATCGTCGATAAATATCGACAAAAGAGGTAAAAATGGTATATATGAATTCTTTTAGAGGTCAAAATTGGTTGATTCCTCAATCAATTTGTGATATGATTCCAAAAAATCATATCTGTTTTTTTGTTGAAGAGTTTGTAGATTCTTTGAATTTTACAAATTTCGATATGATTTATGATGGTGCAGGGCATCCTGCATATCATCCAAGAATAATAATGAAGATTATTATTCAGGGAATGCTTTCTAAAGAGCGGTCATCAAGAAAGCTTGCCGGAGCATGCAGAGAAAATTTTGTTTTTATGTATTTAGCTGAGAAAGTTCAGCCAAATTTCAGGACGATAGCGAGGTTCAGAAAAGGAAATGCAGAGTTTATTAAAGAGTCGTTTAAAGAAACAGTTAAGCTTGCTTCTAAAAATGACTTAATTGACTTAAGTTTGTTGTGCATTGATGGAAGCACAATAAAAGCAAACGCAAGCACAAAGAAGTGCATAAAGAAGAATCAATTAGAGGCAATAGATTCAATCGTTGATAAAATGATTGAAGAAGATATAAAACAAGATGAAATAGAGGAAAAAATACATCAGAGCGAAGAAAACATGACTGAAATGGATAAAAGGGATTTCAAGAAGATAGTAAATGAATACAGAAGTGCAAAAGATAAAGAAAGAATAAAAGAGAAAATAGAGAAGGTAAAAGAAGAGGCTCAGAAGGATGAAAAGATGACTAACATTTCTTTGGCAGACCCTGAATGCAGAATGATGCAAAACAAAAAAGGCTTTTATGAACTTTCTTACAATGCACAATTTGGTGTTGATTCAAAACACCAAATAATTGTTTCTAATGATGTGTGTCAAGACAGACACGATTCACATCAATTTATTCCTCAAGTGAGGAATATAAAAGAAAATGTAAATTTAAAAGATGGTACAAAAGTTGCAGTTGATTGTGCATATAGCGAAGGAGAAAATATAAATTTTGCAGAAGATGAAAAGATTGATTTGTATGTGCCAAATAGGGATCAAGCACAAGAATTCAATGGCAAAGGGGAAAGCCTAAACCAGGACAACTATAAATATAACAAGAAAAGAAACGAGTTAATTGTTGAAGGAGAAAGATTTCTGTTTAGGGGAGTCTATGATCGAAAGAATGGGAAGAAAGTAATAGCTTTTTACAGCGAGAAGCTGAAAAAGAAAAGAATAGTCCCTTTCTTTTTCGAAGAAAGGCTAAGAATGAAAGAGAAGATGGAAACAGAAGAAGCCAAAGCAATATATCAAATGAGAAAAATAGTTGTTGAACCTGTAATCGGAGATATCAAAGAAAATTATGGATTCAGACAATTCTTAGTTCGAGGATTAAATGGAGCAAAATTAGAACTGAATTTAATTTCAATTGCACATAATTTGAAGAAAATTTGGATATTCGGGGGGAAAAATAAAGAAGACAATATTTTTTGTTTAATTTTTGTCGAGAAT
>CAYYMN010000070.1:0-1792 GCA_964473075.1 Candidatus Woesearchaeota archaeon | reverse complement strand
GAAGAAAGAGGTTGTTTATAGGGATGTGTGGAAGGTTGTAAATAAGAAGGCGGATGGGGTTGTCTAAAAACCAAATTTAATCCAGTAGAATTAATCAAATTTTAGTGGAAATACAAATTTGGTTGACAGAAAATGAAATCTTGGCTTGTAATTTTCTTATGTTATGTGCAATGTAATACAAACCAGCTTCAATGTTTACCTTATTCAACCCACGTAAGTGATACCTTCTCTTATTCTTGTTTAATTTCTCATCGCCAAACACAGATTCAACCTCATTGCCTCTTCTTTTTCTGAGTTCTTTACCTTTATCTGAATTAAGGTTCTCCCTCGCTTGTTTCTTTAGCCTTTCTCCATTCCAACTCAAACTCAATGTCTTTTTTTTAGACTTATGAAAAGGACATTTGTCACAATGTCCTTCTTCAGTCCTGTATACTTTTATTTTACGTTTGTATCCTGTCTTTGTGATTTCTTCTTCCTCTTTCTCAAACTTCAACTTAATCCCGCTGGGACATGTAAATTCATCTTTTTCCTCGTCATAAGTAAGTCCATCTAATCTATTATTCTCTTTCCATTTCTTACTTTTCTCTCTATGAAAAGTATTATATTTTAAAAAATTATTTATCTTTTTTGTTTCAAGATAAGACATAGTTTCCTCGTTCCCGTATGCCGCATCAGAATTAGCATTTTCCGGGGCTTTACCTAAATTCTCAATTACTCCTTCCATTAATGGAATAAAGCTGACATTATCAGCTGCATTATCACTAATCACATAGTCAAGAACAAACCCATTTTCAACAGCAATCCCCTCATTGTATGCTGGCCTTATTGTAACTTTGTCTTTCATCATCATGGCAACTGCATCATTATCTGTTCTCGAATAACTGTTTCTTCCATTAAGGATTTTCTTTTTCTCCTTGTAAGATTTTTCTCTTTCAAGAAGTTGTTTAGTCCTTTTTACTTTCTTCCTATCTTCTCTTGCTTTTTCTCTTGTTATTTCTTTGTTTTTTACACGCTCATTTATTTTGTCTATAACTTTCTTAACTTTCTCTTCATCAAACCTCCCTCTTTCCTGCTCCGGCAAATCTTTGTTGCCAAAGATTTTTTCCTCTTTTTCGTTAAGCTCATCAACGTATTTGAAAAGCCCGTCTATTTCTTCATCTATTCTTTTTAACTGATTCTCAACTTGCTTTTTCCAAACAACTTTATGTTTGTTTGAATTAGCTTCATTTTTAGTATGATCAATGAAAACATCCTCGCCCTTAATTATGCCTTGTTCAATACCATATCTTACTATCTCTTTGAAAACTTTCTTAATTTCATCTTTTAATCTTACTCTGAAATTATTTAATGTTCTAAAATCCGGCTGCTGATTTCCAGCAATCCAGATAAAAGGCAAATTTTCTCGTGTTGCTTTTGCCAATAATCTGCAACTATAAGTCCTGTAAACAAACCCAAGAATCCAAACTTTCAACAGCATCCTTGGATTGTAAGAACTTGTACCCCCGCCTTTATACATCTCAATAATATGAGAGATATCCATCTTCTCAATTATTTTGCTAATTAATCTGGCTATATGTCCTTTAACTACAAAATCATCAATGTTCTTCGGAAGAAGAAATTGCTGTTCTTGGCAATACGACTTAAAAACAACTTTCTTATGCATTTTAATCTCTCCTATTTTTTTGTTTTATATACTGGCTTTACAGGTCCAAGATATTTTTTTCGGTGTCTTACTTTTTTTCCAACACGATAATTTGTAACTTCATACCTATATCTTTTACCATTAATTTTA
>CAYYMN010000069.1:1406-1947 GCA_964473075.1 Candidatus Woesearchaeota archaeon | reverse complement strand
GAAGTTTTTGTGGATGCAGAGGATATTATTCTAGGAAGATTGTGTTCATTTGTTGCGAAGAAAGCTTTGTTGGGGCATCAGGTTAATATTGTTAATGTTGAGAAAGCTATTGTTACTGGGAACAAGAAGATTACTTTTGGGAAGTATAAACGATTAAGGGAAATTGGTGGACCAAGATTTGGAATATCAATTCATAGGACTCCAAGGGGAATATTTAAAAGAGCGTTGATTAATATGTTGCCACACAAGAATGTCAGAGGGAGAGAGGCAATGGAGAGAGTGAAAGCGTTCAGGGGAGTACCAGAGAGTATGAAGGATAAAAAGTTTGAAAATTTAGAACATTCAAATGTATCAAAAGTGCCAAACACAAAGTATGTCACTGTTTTGGATATTGTTAAGTTCGTGGGTGGAAAATGAAAGTTATAAATGTTTCAGGAAAGAGAAAAAGGGCTATTGCGCGCGCGACATTAAAAGAGGGCAAGGGAATTATTAGAGTGAATTCTATGATTCTAAATACTTATGAACCTGAACTTGCGAAGAT
>CAYYMN010000069.1:0-1380 GCA_964473075.1 Candidatus Woesearchaeota archaeon | reverse complement strand
GGAATTTAGTGGTTCTAAAGCTTTGAAGCAGAAGTTCTTAGAGTATGACAGGCATCTTTTAGTTAGCGATATTAGAAGAGCTGAAAGGTCAAAACCTAATGATTCCAAGCCTCGTGCGGCCAGACAAAAAAGTTACCGTTAGAGTGGTAACAAGATTTAGCCCCGGACATGGACATGGGTGCGCGCAGGGTTTTTAAATTGATTTTTTCTAATTTGAATTAATGGAGAAATGCAGGTTTGTGTTGAAGGATAGATTTCAGAAGAAGATATTTGAGAATCTTTTGGAGAAGTATGAGGTTGCATTCTTAGAGAAGGAATTGAAGATTAGTCTGCAGGAGATTTATGCTTATAAGAACCTTAAAGTAAAAAGTGTTTCTAGGGCTTTGCTAGGGAGGATTAATTCATTGTTGAAGTTGAATTCTAAAGAGCTGAAGAAGAATATTGAGGGGTGCTTTGGGAACATTTACTGGTACTCGAAAAGGTTTGATAATGTGAATGGGAAGAAGATGAGGGAATTGTTATGAAAAATTCCTTAAGAGTTGTATTGGTACCTTCTTTTCAGAAAGAGCTTTTTACTAGTGCAATTGATAATTATGGAATATGGAATTTATGTAGACAATTAAATACAAATCATTCATTAATTTATCATTATAGAAACAATAAAATTAATAGTATTAATCTTAGTTTTTTGGATAAAGTTACTTGTTTTTCAAATTTTGATTTTAAAGAAGTTGGAAAATATGTGATATCTATTTTTGATTATGAAGAAAGAACAAAAAATTTGCTTGATAAAGGTCGAATGAAGCAGTTGAATAAGATTATTTTACTCAAAGAAAATTTACCTAAAGTTTGTGAAATAATTAATAATAATGAAATAGATTTTGAGAAATGGTTTAAAGAATATGTGAAATTATCATTTAGTGGTGTTAGGAAGTATGAACAAATAAAAATTGTTGATGATAAAATTTTTGTTAAATATTTTAATTATTCTAATTCTTAAAAAAAGAATTTTATTCAAGTTTTTCCTCGTAAAATTAAAATTGATGAAGACTTTCAATACTTTTTTGGTCTTTGGGCGGGAGATAGAGTTGGAAAGGGTAGATTTGGTGTTGTAAATAAAAATGAAGAAATTAATTTAATTACTGCTAAATATCTTGAAAAAATATATCAAAAACCTTCTTTTATTTTACATCATAATAAAAATGTTAAACTTCCTGATTTTAAACTTAAACTGGATAAAATATTTGTTGATAAAGCTGATAGGAAGATTCAAGGTTGGGTTATTTTAGTTTGTTGCCAGAATGGAACACTTTTTAGTTTCTTTGATTATTTAATTCAAGAATTAGATTATTTGTTAAATATAATGCCAAAAACGGAAAT
>CAYYMN010000068.1:0-2110 GCA_964473075.1 Candidatus Woesearchaeota archaeon | reverse complement strand
ATGGTAAAACACGAGCAGACCCTAGTTAAGCGAGACTTAATGAGCGCAAAGCTGAATGCTCTATTAAGACCTTTTTTCTCATCGCTGGAGCCGATCTCAAAATAGGAATTTTTCAACAATTGTCCATTTTATCTAGTGGGCCATACACATATTTGTGCAAACTATTTAGAATGAGTAAGAATCAGAAAAAATTATTCTAGGTTGATATTCTTCAATCCCCTGATATTGATTTTTATCATAAATCTCTTCTTTTTTGATCCACCCATTAAGATTCTCTAAGAATCTTTGCAGGTTCCGAAAAGATGAAAAGCAGATAGGACATTGGATCACGGGCATCCCTTTCTCAATGTCTAATGTACAATAGTTGTGAAAGAGAGGATCCTACACAACTTAAAAATTCACATTTGGAAATTATTCAAAATCCGATGATTTTATCGAGTTACATTCCTTGAGAACTAAATGATTTATACTGAATTTTGGAGAAGATTGGCAAACATATGGCTGGAACTGGAATTTCCCTGTCTTTTTATTACGATCTGCACTGCGACAAGATCCTCGTAGCTTTCCAAAAGTGTTCCCTTTGAATACCGCTGGCCGAATTGCTACTTTCCCAATAAAGTAACAGTTCATGCCTCAGTTGCAAGGGTGATCCAACAAAATGCTCGGAATGCTTGCTACGGAAACTAATATTCTTCTTACGAAGATATAGGAAGCAATATTTTCCATTTACAGTCCGAGGCGCCTATATTTTGGCTCTATATTCCTAAAATTACTGATATATCTGCATTTCATAGGCTCACCTGGAGTGCATAATGTGGACTAATCCTTGGTCCGTTTATGATAAACTTCCAAAGGCAGTATGCTAATAATTTTCCTCCCCTTTTCACCATATTATAGTGTATTTGCAGTGAGAGTTTTTTGATGCATTTAAGGCAGGTGCTGATTATGGGAAAATAACATTTCACAAGGCTTAATAGATGACATGTAAGATAAAATAAGAAGTGATCATGATCAAACTATCCAACATGGCGTAACATGGAAAGTGTATTCAATTCCTTTGATTAATCTTGAAAAATATAGATTGAGAGAACTCTGCTCACTTTGAATCTCTTCTCTAACCAATTACGTAGCGAGAAAATAATTTCGTGTAAGACAAGGAACAACACTGTGCTAATACAGTGTTGCTCCCTCAGAGGCACAGTGAGAGCAGCAGCCCGGACATTTAAGATACCTTTACCAAAATTAGAAAAAATAAATCTTCCAAATTATTATAAAATTCATATTTCTAGGAGGTTCGGAGAGAGCTACATCAGGCATTACTGCTTCTGAGCATCGACAACCGCAATAGATATTAATCAGCTCTTTAATAGAGATTTTTAATAAGAGAATCTCAAAAGTTTCTCTTAGAAAAAAAAATCGTTAGTACAAAGCTGCATAATGACAAAGAAGAATAGAAAAGTGTGAGCAATGAATTGAAGTATAAAAGCTTACTTTTTATTTTTTGTTTTTCTTATAATCATTGCATGTTTTCAAGTTCCAACCGAACTCAATTTGCCAGGCTAGTTTCAGCAAGATGTGGGTATCAAAGCCATTTTCTCGAATGCAAAAATCTCTTCAGTTTGCATTCTTGCATTTGTAATGATAGCTAGCAATTAAACAACTGATAAAAAATTAGATAATTAGTAGCCACTATGGATGTTTAACATCTTAATAGACTCCGTACACTGATGAGGTTTTATATTTCCTTCATTGACTAGGTGAAATCCGGATAGTTGTAACCATTCACCATTTTCCAATGGAAACTGTATGCACCTTCAGATGCCTCTTTTGAAATTATTCAGAATAGCTGATGGTGTAAAGGTCAAAAGTGTTGAAGGATTCCTGAGACCCTGCCCGTTCAGCTCAATAGTTTTAGATTTAGTTTAGGTTGCTTCCAGCGGCATCTGCAGAGAGGCAGTCCGATAGAATATACGGAAGAATTGTTGGAGAAAACGGGTGTTATCTTAACGGCAGGGTAGATTCTTTATCAGTAATGTCAAGATTTTCTTAAAATCTTTCAAAGTTTCCTTGATTTCTTGTCCAATCCTGCAACGATTTGAAGTCAACCATA
>CAYYMN010000067.1:0-2199 GCA_964473075.1 Candidatus Woesearchaeota archaeon | reverse complement strand
AACAAGATTCTTAAGCCTTACGGCTTAGGAATTTTTATGTTTTCTACAGAGCCGAGTTAGCGAAAGGTTTAAAAATGGCGAAAATTTACGGACAGCTAAGTGTTTTAGAAAAACATAGCTTTATTGAAAAGAAAGGCTATCCTTATAGGATTTTCTTAACACAAAAAGGTTCGAAAGAACTTGGTTTAGGGGGAAAGGACAAAAATGATAATACCAGTCCGCTGTCTTTAGCTGCGGAAAACCAATAGCACATTTATGGGAAGATTTTAAGAGAAGAACTGCTCAAGGTGAAAACTCTAAAAAAGTTCTGGATGATTTAGGTTTAGTTAGATATTGTTGTAGAGCACAATTTATGGGGCATGTTGATTTGATTGATGAAGTTGCTAAATTCAAGCGAGCTTGAGTTTCTGAATTTCCTTTATAAACCCAAAATTTCACGATGATAAAAATCGAATAATTGGTAAAAATCCTTTATAACTTAAATAAATACCAAATGGGGTAAATATTGACTGAAGATTTTATCCTTTATAAGCAAAAATAAGAAACTTTACAAGCGAGGATAAGTTTTTAAAGTAATAATAAATTCTTTTTTTTTATGAGTAGAATATTAATTATGGATGAACCTGTTATGGGAATTTTTTTAAAAGCTTCTTTGTCTCAGTATTTAGAAGGTGTGAGTTGTGAATCGGTATCCACAGATAGTGGTTTAGTGAATGTGTTTCTAGGATTGAATATTAGTCTTAGATATGATTTAGTTATTAGTGAACCTATGCATTTTATGGTTGGAGAGAGTAAAATATTATATTTGAGTGTTTTGAATAGGTTAAGAGATAATAAAATTCCTGTTCATTTTTTTAGTCGTGAGTCCAAAGAGACATTAGATGATTTGTTTGGAGATTATGATACATCTTGGTGCAGTTATGAAGGAAAAGATGAGAGTCTTTTTGGATTGTCTGAGTATGTTGGAAATTTATTAAATGTTAGATGTAAGTTGCCAGAGATTATGGTCTAAAATTAATTTTGTTTTTTCTTTGAATTAAGTTGCATTCGAGAATATTTTTTGCATTCCCCACAGTAAATAATTAATTTGTTGTTGTTGATTCGCACTCGAGAATTGATTCCTGGAACTAAGTATGAATAACAATGTTTGCAGAATTTTTTCTTTTGAATTTTAGTCAAGCAAAGGTTAGCTTTCATTGCAATCTTTCTTGCTAATGCTACATATCGATTGGCTAATGATTTGTTTTTTTTGAAGATTGAACTTGCTTGGTCAAATAATATTGAGATTCGCTCTTTAGCAATATCTTTTGTTTTTTCTGTGGCTTTCATTTTTAACCAATTGTTAATTAGATTAATATAAGTTTACTTTGTGAATAATTTTACTATGTCTTTGATTTCTTCCAATGAAAGATTGACTATATTTTTTTCTTGGAGGGAAGGCTTTAATCGCAAAGAAATGAATTCCAAAGATTCTGATTTGGTCATGCCTGATTTCATTAAAATCTCGCGAAGTGCATTCTTAGTTTTTTTGTCATATTGAATGAAGAATTCCCTGAAGAAAAAATTGCCTTCCTTTGGAGTTATTTTGATTAATGCTGAATCTGTTTTTGGTTTGGGATAGAATGATTCTGGAGAAATATTTTGGACTATCTCAATATTGTAAAAAGCATCACAAAGAAGTTTTAGTCTTGAAGGTTTGTTTCCGACTAGAAGTTCTGCAAAGCTTAATGGGACTGTAAGGACTAACATTTCAAATTTTTCGCGTGTGAAACGCCATATCAATGGTTCACAGATAGTATATGGAAGATTAGAAACACATTTAGTGAACTCTGGGAATTCCAATTTTGTGGCATCGCCTTCTAGATAGATAATATTTTTTGCAAAGGAAAACTTTTCTTTTAGTTGTTGTAGAAGTGCAGGATCTCTTTCAATGACAAACAGTTTCTTTGCAATCTTTTGCAGGTATCTAGTCAAGTAGCCTGTGCCTGGACCTATTTCTAGAACAATATCATTCTTGTGTAGATCTGAGATACTAGTAATATGTATCAATAATGGAATGTCAATCATGTAATGCTGGTCAATGTTTTGCATATTTCTTCAAAAGATTTTTTCGAATATGTTTGTTTATATGCTTTTGCTTTTTCTGGGCTTTGCGCGGAAATTCTAGTTGGCGTTAGCCAACTTTGAGAAATAAGCATT
>CAYYMN010000066.1:597-2389 GCA_964473075.1 Candidatus Woesearchaeota archaeon | reverse complement strand
AGAATTAGAAAGATTATGAGAATTTGAAGATTATAATTAATTTGTAGAACAACAAATGTTAAGATGATATGAGAATTCTTAAATTCTATACAGCCCTGCTTCTTCTTGCAACCTGGCTCATTTATTCCATTTTAAGATTTCCTCGCAGATTTGCTCGGCTCTGCTTCTTCTCACAATACTGCTCGATTTTCTCAAAGTTATTTTATATATATTTTATAAATATTAATTACACCTTCTAATAATTCATAGCTATTCTAATTTAGGGGTTACAAAAATTGTTGCTCAAACCTTAAAAACTTGGAAATTGATGTTTTCACTGCTTTCAAAGTACCCCCTAATTTATTCGAGATTAATAATACCATCGTCTACTTGAAAGCGTAATTGATAATGTATTTGTTGTCATAAAGTTAATTCTTATTCAGATTTCAAAAAGCAGGTATATTAAGTTGAGAAGCTGGCTTAACAAACAACAAAAGCTACATCTCAAATTAAAATTTGGAGGCTTTCGCCTCTTAATCTTGAAAAATTTCTTATCCATAGCCCAAAGAAATTTTTCTAATTCTATCGGTAATCTCAAAAATTTAAATAAAATTACAAATCAAGATTACAGTTCCAACTAAGAAAGGTAAGCCATCATCAGGAGTTTTAAGCCCTAACATAAAGTGAAAGATTATGTTTTATAGAATAATTATAGCAAAGCATGATAAACACATTGTAAGCAATGAATCTCAAGGCAACTTCTTTTCTTCTCATTGATTTTTGTTTGCATAAAAACTTATCACCATATCTTTTCTTGACTGCAGAAAAGACTGCTTCAACTTTTGACCTTTGATGATAAATATTCATATAAACCCAATTACATTTACTCCAAAGATTAAATGCAAATTTCCAAGCAGGGCAACTATTAGGGTTTGCAGTATTTCCTTTTTTGAAAGGGCAAAATAAAGCTCCTTCCCTATTAGCTGAAAACTGAAAATTCTTTCTTGATAAATAACCTTTATCCGCAAAAACCAACCCTAATAGCCTAAATGGCTTCAACAGCTTTTCTAAAAAAGGGCAATCATTTCTGTTCCATTTAGTAATCCTAAAATTCAAAATTAAAAGCAGGTCAGCATCAATAGCAGCATGGATTTTATCACAATCTCTCTTCTTAATATACTCGCCAATCCTTATGCAGTACCAAACACTTCTTCCAACACACCTTATCCCCGTTGAATCAATAATAACATTTAATCTTCTCTTGATAATGTGGCAAATTAAATCTTTGTTAAATTGCATTATCAAGCTAAAATTTAGAAGTTTCATTGCTCTTTGAATCGTGCTTTTTGACGGTAACATTTTGAGTTTCAAAATATTACAGATTCTCGGGTCTGTTCTCATTATTCTCTCATAATCCTCATAACTCAACCTCAACATAATCCGTAAAATACATAAAACAAAAAGCATTCTATAATCATAGGGCTTCCTGCCTCTTTGTTTATGTTCGATTTGCTTCAATAGCATAGCTATTTGCAAAAGGATAGAGACAGAAAGCTGTATAAAGTCTCGATTAACTCGAGACTCTATTTGTGGGTTGAGTCGAGTAATCGGCTCTCCCATATTTTTTTCACCTCCTTTTCAGAATTATAATTACAAGAGATTCTCTTGTTTTTCTTTTATTTATCGTCCCTGTTTTTTCAGGCAAGAGAGAGAAAAGAGAGAGAAGTAAAAACCACCCCATATTTATAAACCTGCCGATTAATTAATTCAGAAATCTATTTGGGATGTAGCCGGGGGTAAGCAATTCATTAAT
>CAYYMN010000066.1:0-581 GCA_964473075.1 Candidatus Woesearchaeota archaeon | reverse complement strand
GAAAGGCTTAAATATTGGGATATCCATAGTTATCCTATGAGAAAGATAGAACTAAAGAAAGGAAATCTGACTCTGAAAGATGGAAAGGTCTTAGGCTTTCTTGAAAGAAAAGTAACCCCTATTGGGAATAGTGCCAAAGTTGATTGTCCTAAGAGATTCATCGGAAAAAGAGCCTATCTCATAATTATAAAATAAAAAGAGAGGAGATATGAATTGCCCATATTGCTCCTCTCCACTGACCGTTAAAAACGGTCATGATGAGAAAGGAGTTCAGAGATATAAGTGTAACGCTTGCAAAAGAAGATTTTGTGAGAAAGGAATCTTTGCTAGACATAGATTTCCTAAAGAGATTATTATAGATGCTGTCTTCCTTCGTTCTTTTCCTCTTTCAACAAGAAATGTAAAGAGAATTCTAAAGAAAATAAAATTTGTCAAAGTAAGCCATAAAACTATTTACAATTGGCTTGTAAAATTTGCTCCTTATTTAATTAAAATTGCACTAAATAAGCCAATTGCATTCACTAACATATGGCATGTAGATGAGAAATTTATTCATGTCAGAGGAAGCAAAGACCCACATG
>CAYYMN010000065.1:0-2460 GCA_964473075.1 Candidatus Woesearchaeota archaeon | reverse complement strand
AAGAATTGAAGGTGCTAGTAAAACATTAATTAAACTTTGGAATGTGGCTAGGTTTATTTCTTCGTTTCCAGAGCTTAAGAAAAATTATGTCTTAAATGATTTAGATAAATTAATTATTACAGAAATTAATAGAATAATTAAAGAAACAAAAGAATGTTACGAAAATTATGATTTCCATAATCCTTCAATAGACATTAAAAATTTCATTTGGGAATTATTTGCTTCACATTATTTGGAGTTAGTTAAATCCAGGGCATATAATCAAGAAAAAAAATATTCTGAAGAAGAACAGAATGGGGCATTATACACTTTAAATCATTGTTTGGATATGGTCTTAAGGCTTTGGTCTCCAGTTATTCCAATATTCACATTCAAAGTATATGAACAATTAAGACAAAAAGATATTCATAATGAGGAATTCCCAAAATTAACCGAAAGTTATGAAGTTCCTTTTTCTAAAGATGAGATTATGGAATTAAATAAAGAGGTATGGAAATTTAAGAAAGAAAATAATATTAGTTTAAAGAATGAAATTTCTGAAATGGTTATTGACAAAAAGTTCCAAAGCATTGCAAGTGATTTTGTAAATACTCACAAGCTAAAAAAGATCTCTTTCGGCAAAGAACTACAGATTAAGCTTTGACAATAGCTTTAAATACATTCGATATTACACTTTAACCATGGGAATAAGTACCAAAGAAAAACAGAAACTTAAGCGCTTCATTCGTAGTTTGGAGAAGATTCGCGGTCGTCACACAGAATTAGTTTCAGTTTATATCCCTGCAGGTTATGACATCATAAAAATTATCCAACATTTGATGCAAGAGCAAGGTACTGCTTCAAACATAAAAGATAAAACTACGCAGCAGCATGTAATTGATTCTTTGGAAAGAATGATTAGGCATTTAAGATTATTCAAACAAACGCCTCCAAATGGTTTGGCAGTATTCTCTGGTGATATTTCTGATAAAGATGGAAAACCAAATATTCAAGTTTTTAATTTAGAACCTCCTCAGCCATTAAAGATTCGTTTATATAGATGTGATCAAACTTTTGTTCTTGATATTCTCAAAGAAATGTCTGAAGTGAAAGATATGTTTGGTTTAATAGTCCTAGACAAAAGAGAAGCAAACATTGGTTTTTTGAAAGGTACCCAAATACAAGAGGTAACTGAAATGACTTCATCAGTCCCGGGAAAGACAAGAGCTGGTGGTCAGTGTTTGTATCCTGAGACATCAATCGAACTTTCTGATGGCCAATGGATTCCTCTCGAAGAAGTTGCAGTTGGTGATGAATTAATGAGCTATGATTTCAATAAAAAAGAATTAATCACAACCAAAGTTTTAGATAAATGGGAAGTAATGAAGAACAAAATTTTCAAGATCTCAGCTGGCGAGGAAATCATTGCCTCTTCTGACCATATTTTTTTCTTAGAGGATGGCTCCCAAAAAGCTGCTGAAGAACTAGAACCAGGAATGCTTTTATTGAACGAAGATGGCAAGGGTGAATTAATCAAGACTATAATCACTGAAGAAAAAGATATCCAACTTATTGATCTTAAAGTAGAGAATGAAAATTTCATTGCAGAAGGTTTGGTTGTTCATAACTCTGCTCAAAGGTTCGCGAGAATCAGAGAGGAAGCAACTAAAGAATTCTTCAATCGTATTAGTGCTGCGGCAAACAATGCTTTTCTTGAAGTCAAAGATATGAAAGGTATTCTTGTTGGCGGCCCAGGAATGACAAAAAATCATTTCTTGGATGAGGGTTTCCTTAATGAACAACTTCGAAGAAAAGTGGTTGGAGTTCAAGACTTGGCTTATACTGGTTCTTTTGGTCTTCGTGAGTTAGTAGAAAAAAGTAAGGATGTTTTAGCAAAGGAAGCAATTACTGAAGAAAAAGATATTATGAATCATTTTTTCAAACTCTTGGCTACTGAACCTAGTAAAGTAGTATATGGTTTGACAGAAGTCCAGAAAGCTTTGGATTTGAGTGCAGTAGATAAGCTGTTAGTTTCAGAAACATTGGATGATTCGATTGTAGAAAAATTAGAAGATCAATGCGATACTATAGGTGCAGAATTCATTATTATCAGTATTGATACTCCCGAGGGCGAGCAATTAAAACAAATAGGCAAAGTTGCAGCCATTTTGAGATATGCCTTGAGTTAAAAAGAATATTTTTCATTCCTTTTTTTAGTTGTATAAGCCGAATGTGTTGAGGATTAGTAATTGTTTAATCCTAGCTTTGATTAAATTTTATGTTCTCTATAATTTCTAAAAAGAATTAGATTTTTGTCCCTAGCTTTATGATGACTCTTATGATAGTTTACGACGATATAAACCTGTTTTAAAAATCAACTGTCAAAGTTAGGTTTAATTGAAGTAATTTTAGCTATATTGAGGATTAGGATATTGTTACCTTAGTGAATGATGCTTCCTTTTTGCTTGGAGTTTAATTAAA
>CAYYMN010000064.1:0-2546 GCA_964473075.1 Candidatus Woesearchaeota archaeon | reverse complement strand
TTTTCTTGCAAGCCCTGAATCAATTGAGCTGCTGTCTGCACCTGTGTCTATCTTTGCAAGAACTTCCCTGCTGTTAATTTTTATTTTTTCAACTGTTCCGATTATCGGCTTTAATATCTTTAACATAAGTGAAAATAAGAATTTTATGCTTTTAAAGGTTACTGTGTATTCAGTATCTCCGAAACAAAAGACAAAATGAGATGGGCGTAGCCATCTCATTAACCAAGAAAAGAATAATGCCTGCCCTATCCATAGACCCAAAAATTTCTATAAATAGATTATTCTTTACCTTGTTTAGTCCATTTCTTTGAAGTATCTGCTAACTGAATTAAAAATTCCTTGAAACTTCCTTCATCTTTAAAAAAACAAATCCAAATTGTTTGAAGCATTTGCTCAAACAAGAAAAAGAAATATCTAACTTTCATTTCTTTTGATTTGCATTTTATTCTTGCTTCATCCTGAACCCTGAATTGTGTTTCAATTCTCCATCTTTTTTTGTAAGTTGAAACTATATTTTCTAATAAAACCTCTTCGACATTTGTAGCAAATACCCAATCGTAATTTTTCTCACTTTTGTAGTCATATATTTGTTTTAGAAATACTAAAATATTTTCTTCGATGCAGGTGCTTTTATTTTTATTAACCTCAAATTTATTATAAATTGCTATTTGTTCTTCTTTATCCATAGGATAAAGAATTGATTTTTTATCATCGTGTTTTGGGACAAAAATCAAATAAGGGTAATTCAATTTTGTTAATTCATACATCAAATCCTTGTCATAAAATCCCCTATCAAAAATCATTAGTTTGATTTCTCCAATTAATTTTTTAATCAAAGATAAGCAATAAACAATTGTTTGGCTTTTGTAATGCCCCAGCATTATTGGCACAGAAATCAGAGGTATCTTTTCTGGAATATCGTCGGAGATTATGCTGCAAGTAAGAAATTTAAAATGCCCCGTTATTCCATCTTTTCCAGTCCATCCATGAATATCAAATCCCTGAACATCACCATAAAAATCTTCATCAGTATAATCAAAAGCCAGAATAACTTCTTTTTCGTTTAATTTAAATTTATTTGAAACTCCCCTAAGATAATTTAGATAAGCATGTTCCGTCATGCTTATTATAGATTCTTTACATCTCAAATAAAGCGTGTCTGCTTTATTTCCAATTGTTTCTACATATGTATTGTATGCAACAGCATTCAATAAAGGAGAGAGCAATTCATAGCCAGTAACTTCAAATTTGTCGTCGGATAATCCAAGAGAATAGTTAATAAATTTCTTAATCATCTTTAAATTAAAACAAAGCCTATCTTCATTCATCTGTCATCACCAAGTAGACTGTCTTTCCTAAAAATTCTTTAGGACAGTCTACTTTAGCGCTAGTCCCAAATTTAGTTACCTTTCTCTTTAGAAATCCCTTAATATTTTTTATTTTTAGCTCTGTTTTAGGGATTAACTTGATAATCTTCATATATCTAATAGATATCTTAAGTATTTAAGCTTTATGGAGCAATTTAATAGTAAGAAATCTTATTCGGAGATACTGTTTATTTTACACTTTCCTCTATTGCTTCCTTCTCCAAAATCCTTGAAAGCTCGTCAATGAATTCTTTTTCTTTTGCAGCAGGTATTAATGCTCCTGCAGCCTCTTTGTGCCCGCCACCAGCACCGCCTGCCCTGCCTGCAGCTTTTTCCATTAATTCTGCCAGGTTAATTGCGCATTTTCTTCCGCACCATCTTGCACTTACCTTGATTTCATCACAGTAAGTATAAGCCATTGAGATTATTATTGTTCCGTCAGTATAAGCATTTGATTTTGAGATTATTGACGCCAAAGTTCCTATTAAAGTGTCGCGCACATTGTCTTCTGCATTAATAATGACATAACCCCTCTTTTCAATGACTTTGCCTGAATTCCTGTTTTTGTAAAACCAGTCAAGTGCATTAATAATTTCCTTCTTGTATTGTATTAGCGTGCTTATTGCCTTTTCTTTCATTTTTTTGCTTCCAAGGCATACTCCTATTGCAAGTGAATATTTGTTTAGTCTTCCGCATGCATTTAACAGCGTGGAAAATTCCTTTAAGTCTTTCATTGGGTTTTCCTCATCTTCATCAGTAAGCAGGTACACTGCCCCAAGCACATCATCAGGTTTTTCCTCGCTTCCAAGCCTTTTCAGGATTATGGCAGTAACTAATCTTTTCATTTCTTCTTCGCTTAAGTCAATCATTTTTTTGGGTTTTCCTTCTTTTTTTAATTCAATTCCTGCATCTTTCAGGAACTGCTTTGCTCCTTCCTCGCTTCCTGTAACATTTGGTATGTACGGATCTGTGCTGTATTCGAGAACCTTGTACAGCGGTTTTGTCTGCATTCCGAACATTCTTAATCCTCTGCGGACTTCAACTTTGCCTGATTTTATTGCATCTTTCAGGATTCCTTCATTAAGCTCGCTAAATCCCCTGCTTTCCTGCATGTCCCCTATTGCGCCTATTACTGCAAGATAAGCCAAATCAGTGTTTCTTGAATCAAGCTCCTTGCAG
>CAYYMN010000063.1:679-2560 GCA_964473075.1 Candidatus Woesearchaeota archaeon | reverse complement strand
AAAAATTTAATGCCCTTCTGGCAACTCCACTAGGAAAACCTCTTCATTTCTAACCAATTAGACAATAAATTCTTATCAGGAGGAACATCTTTCCTCGAATAAAACACAAATTCCATTCTTTCATAGCATTTAGGGCAATAGCAAGCTCTTCCTTCAGAAGATTTTATAGAAATTAATTTTGTTATACTTGACTTTATAGATTTCTTTTTTCTCCTTGAATAAGCACCATAATATCTTACAAGTTTCTGATTCTTCTCAGGAACATGCTGAATAATTGCAGAAATAAAATCGTACACGAGCATGATTTTATAGTGCATCCTTCCATCATGGTCTTCATAACAAAACTTTACTGCTTCTCCATTGTAAGCAATAATCCTTGAATTTGCTATTGCTGGATGTCTTACATATCTTCCGATATATTTTGCAAGTCCTTTCCGAGAAGATATTCTATCTTCTCTAACATAAACACAAAATCCATTAGGATATTTTCTATATGCTTCTTCAACAATTCCTTGAGGAAGTAATTTTTTCAACTTTTTAAGAATATTATATTCCCATTTTTTGTGCAAAGCATTATAGGGAATATAATTCCCTAATTGAACAAAATTTCCAAGTTTATCAAATCCTCCTTCTGTAACAATCATATGAACATGAGGTTGGTTTTTCAAATCTCTTCCGAATGGATGAAATACTTCGATAACTCCGGGCATTAAATCTCTTCTTTTCACATTCGAGAATACTTCTCGAATTGTTTTGTAAGCAACATCCATTAAAATCTTAAATAGTTTTCTATCATCGTGAAAATAATTCCAGAGCATATCTGGAATTCCAAAAACAAGATGTCTATGAAATATGTTTTTCATTAATTTCTCAGTTAACATTGATGCCCATTGGTCAGAATATCTCTTGCCACAGCAAGAGCATAATCTAGAATTGCAACCAAATGGAACAAACAGATATTCATTGCAATTCTTGCAATAATACCAAAACCCTCCTCTGCTTTTATCCTTGCACGAAAGCATCTTCTCAACTTCAATTCTTTCTATTTCTCTAACTTTATGCGTTTTAAGATAATCTTCCCAGTTCTCTTGAAAGATGGATTTTACTGAATAGAAAGGTTTTTCTTTATTCTCTTTTTTATTGTTATATGTTGTTTCGTGAATAAAACAACATAGGGTTAGCACCTAAAAAGGCTAACCCTTTATATTTTATATACTAATAATTAATAATCATCCATACAAAATCATCGCCTTCTCGAGAAAAGCGAAATCAGCATGTCATCTAACTTTTCCTCTTCTTTTTTCAGCTTTTTCGCATTCACGCAGCTTCTTCTAAGAATATCCTCTATCTGCTCCTGAGCACTGAGAAAATTTCTCTTTGCTCTTTTTTCAATTATCTTCAGAACTTCTGAATCAAGGAGAATAGAAATCTGATGCTTCATTCTTTGGGGCGGTAATGACTTGAAAACAGCTTCAACTTCTTTTAAAGACATGCCTTTTTTAAAAAGCGTTTCTTTAATTTCATAATCATTAAAGCCTTTTTTTCTTGCATTTATCACAAATTTAAGAATATTAGTTTGCATTTTAAATTTTTTCTTGATTTTATATTGGATTTATGTTGAATATTTCAGCTAATATTTTACATCTATGCATTATTTTCTTGCTTATCCTTATTTTTTTACTTTAGGTAAGGATATTTTTGCATTTATTATTGGATTCATGTTATGTCCTTGCATTATTTCTTTCACTTTTCTTAATTTTATTTTCTCGGCTTAATATAAGCTTTCTGCACTGAGAAAGATTTGTAGATTCCCTCAAGGATATCAGTTCCTGCGTATCCTGCGAGCAAGCTTAATCTGGGGTCAAAATCAAAAACTATGCC
>CAYYMN010000063.1:0-669 GCA_964473075.1 Candidatus Woesearchaeota archaeon | reverse complement strand
TTATGATTGCTATTGCGATTGTTATTGCATAATATCCCCATAGAATTCTTCTTCTTAATGAAAGAGCTTTTAACAAGCCAACGATCCCCCTTGTCAGTCCGCCTATTCCTCCAAGAACTGCTGCGAGTAGAATGATGTCCATTTTGCCTCTTTTATATCTCCAGAGCGGGCTATCTTATAAAGCTTTTTCCAGGTGCTTAAAGAATAGTTACTACCACTTAATTACAACATTAGAAAGATTTATAAAGGGGTATATACTCTGAATTTTAATAGGAATGATTGGGATTAAGAAATGAAAAAATCAATTATATTATTGGCGGCTATTACTTTAGCACTTGCGGTAATTTGTAGTCTAGCAAGCGCAGCAACTAGTATAGATTCTTGCAGAGATTTAATAGTTGAAAATGAGGAGTATATTTTGAGCCAGTCAATATCAGATTATAGCGGCACTTGCTTTAATGTTTTGGCGAATAATATAACTTTAGACTGCCAAGGATATACTATTGATGGAATCGATGGCCCTCTAACTTACGGCGTGAAGAATATTGGAGAAAACTATACAACTATCAAGAACTGCATCATAACTGATTTCTATATAGGCATAACTTTTCAGGATAATGCACAACAGGGCACCATAACCAAGAATACAGTATATTCAAACATGCACAC
>CAYYMN010000062.1:0-2784 GCA_964473075.1 Candidatus Woesearchaeota archaeon | reverse complement strand
TTGAAGAAAATACTGCAGGAGATCCTATGAGCAAGTTAAAGTGGACAAATAAGTCCACTTATACAATTGCTAAAGAATTAACTTCAAAGGGAAAAAACGTTTCTGAAGATACAATTGGAAGAATAATAAAACAAATAGGATACAGCCTTCAGGCAAATAGTAAATCAAAAGAGAATGGAAGTTCTGAAGAAAGAGACTCACAGTTTAGGTATATTAATGAGCAAGTAAATATATTTGAAAAGAAAAATATGCCTGTTATTTCAGTTGACACAAAAAAGAAAGAGCTCGTCGGCAATTTCAAAAATAATGGAAGAAAATGGATGAAGAAAGGCAAAGCAGAAATAGTTAATGTTTATGACTATCCTTCATTATCAAAGGGAAAAGCAATTCCTTACGGAGTTTTAGAGGTCTTAAAGAATAATGGATTTGTTAATGTTGGTATTAGCCATGATACTTCTGAATTTGCAGTTGAAAGTATAAGGCAGTGGTGGAAACATATAGGAAAGAAAAATTATCCAAATGCCAAAGAATTATTAATTTGCGCTGATGGTGGCGGAAGCAATGCGAGCCGCAGCAAGTTATGGAAATTTTATTTGCAAAAATTCGCAAATAAAACTGGATTAAAAATAACAGTATGCCATTTTCCACCTGGAACAAGCAAATGGAACAAAATAGAAAATAAAATGTTTTCTTTTATAAGTATGAACTGGAGGGGGAAACCTCTGACAACTTATGAATTAATAATAAACTTAATAGAAGGTACAACAACTAATAAGGGATTGAAAATAAAAGCAAAGATAGATAAGAAAATTTACGAATTGGGGAAAAAGATTTTAGATGAAGAATTCAATAAAATTAATATTGAAGAACACCAAATTAATTCAAAATGGAATTATACCATTTCTTGAAATATGGCAATTTATTCTATAGCAACCACTTATTTCTTCTTTTTCAAAATTTGGCATCTGACAAGAAATTGTTTTTATAAAATTCTTAATTATCTGGCTTAGCAAATTTGATTTGTATTCTATCAGTGAACTACTTACACCAAAATATGATTTTGGAATCAGACTTCTTGGCACAAAGGTTAAAAGCGCATAAGCTCAAAACTGACAATTCTTCTTATTATGCTATCTCATATAAAAGATATCCGAAATCCCACTACGCTGAAGAGGTTTTTTATGAATTAATAAAAGAAGGCGAGAATAAAGGAAAATACAGGCTTCTTGGTTGAATTGATTCTTTTGTTTTTTATTTTCAGGGTTAGAATTACTACTTGATAAATATTCGCTTGGATTTTTTGAAAGATTTTCGGTTTTTCCGGAAATCTTTTCTTTTTTTTCACCAAAATCTTAATAAAGAAAGGAGCATAGCTATTAGACAGCGACGACTGTGCAGCTACAAAAACGCCTTTCGATAATTTTATATATGAGTAATATCATATGATATTATTAATAATACCATGCTAACGAAAACCCAACAAAAAATATTAACCTATCTCATCGACAACCAAGAAAAACTTTTAGGAATCAGAGAACTATCTAGAGAGATCTCCAGCGTGTATTACCTAGTCCAAAGGAACATCCAGCAACTAAAAGAAAGAAAAATAATCACTTTACAGCAAGCTGGCAAGACTAGCATTATTAGTTTGCATAGCCAAATTGACCCAGCTTGTTTGGTCGAGATCGAAAGAATAAAAAGGCTTCAGTTTTACAAAAAATACCCTCATCTCAAAGTGACCCTAAAAAAAATAATCGAGCAAGCAAAATCCAGCTTTTTCATATTGCTTGTTTTCGGCTCTTACGCCAAACAACCAAGAAAAGACTCAGATTTAGATCTCTTGATCATTACCCCAAACCAAAAACAGGCAACAATAATGGAAAAACACGTTTCTTCTGTGGCTAGGACATCTCTGATAAAAATCCACGAAACTATCATCACAGAAAAATCATTCATCTCCATGCTGTCAAAAAAAGAATTAAACGTTGCTCTAGAAGCAAAGAGAAAACATATTTTAATTTATGGACTAGAAAACTATTACAAGTTGATACAATGATGGTTCAAAAAAAATTTGATGAACGGATAAAGGAAGCCGACACGATAATTACTTCCCTTATAAGTGAAGGAAAGATTGTTAAATTATCAGAACAGGAAAAAATAAGGTTCATTAATTTTTATAAGAAACAGGCTAATCTCTCTTTAATCGCTGCTGATTTATTGTATGCCCTCTCTACAGAAAAAGATTCTAAAGAATTCCATAAATTGGATTCAGATTACGAATGTTTTTTATGGGTAATTAACCTTTCATATTATTCCCTGTTTTACATCGTCCATGCTTTACTCGCTTACAGAAATGTTAGGATATTATCAGACCAAGGCATCCATAAAATAACAGCCCATGCTTTGGTATACTATTGCATTAAAAACAATTTCATTGCCAAAGAACTTTACGGGCAATTTGTAGAAAGCCAAATAGAAGCAGTAGAATTATTCAACCTTGAAGATTTTAAGAAGAGAGCAATGGATTTGACCACTAAATATTTCTATGAAGTGGGAAAGAGAGCAAGATTTACCTATGAAACTGAAGAAGAGGCAAAGCAAAGACATGCTAATACCCCCCTCCAAAGAGCAAGAGAATTTCTCAGTGAGATAGAAAAAATCATTGAAGTATAGAAAAGTATGTCCCGGTTATGGGATGGGGCATAAGGCACAGTTCAATTTCTGAGTGATTTTTCTGTTTTTGTATTTATTTTTTTGATATTTTGATTGAACTATTTTTCTTAG
>CAYYMN010000061.1:0-3081 GCA_964473075.1 Candidatus Woesearchaeota archaeon | reverse complement strand
TCAATTCATACAGCTTATAGACTAACTGGTCAATCTCCTTTTCCACATGACATACTCTTTTTTTGTGATATACTTTCCACCCATCGTGATACAATAATCCAATTTAATAGGTTTATTGTAAAAAGTAATTTTTGTAATTTAAAGGGTATGTCAAAAGAAGATTTAATCAAAAATTATATTGACCCTCTTGACCCCGGAGGATATTTTATTATTAATGGAAATGAAAGAGTAATGGTAATGGCTGAAGACTTAGCTGAAAACCAGCCATTTATTGAAAGGTCTAAAGGCAAGATTTCATTAAGATTGTTTTCTAAAAGAGGAAGTTACAGAATTCCAATTACAATATCAGACACAAATGAAGGAATTGTTGAAGTTAGTTTTTCAAGATTCAAAAATATCCCAGTAATTATAATTCTAAAGGCCTTAGGTATGGCAAAAGAAAGTGATATTGCAAAATATATTGGTAAGGAAAATGATTCTCTTATTGTTAATTTATATGAATTTCCCGATATTAAAAATGAAGAAGATGCAATGATGAAAATTGCTGAACAAACTTCATTGCAAGGGACTAAAAAAGAAATTCTTGACAGAATAAAACAAAGGCTTGATTCTTATTTCCTGCCCCATATTGGTTTAAAAAAAGAAGATAGAATTGAAAAAGCAATTACATTATGTAAATTCATAAAACAGTTTTTTGTTGCTAAGGAAAATCCTAGTAATGTTACTGACAAAGATCATTATGCAAATAAAAGAGTTAGAATGTCTGGAGATTTGCTGGGGGATTTATTTAGAGTTAATCTAAATATTTTAATAAGAGATATTCAACACTCTTTACAAAAAATTCAGAAGAGGAAAAAATTCTATTCAATTAAAACAATCGCTAAGTCTACTTTGTTTACTCACAGAGTTGAATCTGCAATTGCAACTGGTAACTGGATTGGTGAGAGAACTGGAGTTACACAAAATATGGATAAAACAAATTATCTAGCTATTCTTTCACAATTGCAGAGAGTTTCAAGTATGCTGCCTGGAGAACAGGAAAATTTCCTTGCAAGAACATTACACCCTACTCATTATGGAAGATTCTGCCCTATAGAAACCCCTGAAGGAACAGAGATCGGTTTAAGAAAAAATCTTTCATTGCTTGCAATAATCTCCACAAGAGCTAATCTTGTTGATAATGATTTTATGAAAATATTAGAAGGTTTAGGAATGAAAAAAGAAATAGAAAGCAGCGGGAGTGATATTTTTTACAATGGAAGATTTATAGGGCATATAAATAATGCAAGTGAATTTGTAAAAAATCTAAAAGAAAAAAGAAGAAAGGCTGAATTACCATTAGAATTAAGCATAAGACATAATCCTGCTTTAGACAATATTCTTCTTTCTACTGAAGTTGGAAGAGTTATGAGGCCTTTAATTATTGTTGATAATGGAAAATCAAGATTAACAGAAGAGCATTTGAGTTTATTAAAAGATGGTTCTTTACATTGGGATGATTTAATTAAAAATGGTATTGTTGAATACTTAGATGCTTCTGAAGAAGAAAATGCGTTAGTTGCATTAACAGAAGATAAAATAACCAAAGAATCAGCAGGTTCAGAATCTAAAAATTCTGAAGGCCACACTCATCTTGAAGTTGATAAAATTGATTTGTTAGGAGTTGTTACAAGTCTTGTACCTTATTCAAACCATGACCAATCAAGTAGATTAAACAGAGGAAGTAAAACTCAAAAACAGGCGTTAGGATTGTATGCTGCTAACTTTTTATGCAGAATAGATACTGATGTAAGTATTTTACATTATCCTCAAAAACCAATTGTAAGAAGTTTTGTTTATGATACTCTCCAGGTTCATCCGGCTGGGCAAAATGTTGTTGTTGCTGTTATGACTCATGAGGGTTATAATATAGAAGATGCCTTAATCTTAAATCAAGGAAGTGTTGACAGAGGCTTAGGAAGAAGCACTTACTTTAGACCATATACTTCTGTTGAATTGAATTATGCAGGAGGATTAAAAGATGAAATCATAATCCCTGAAAAAGATGTTTCAGGTTATAGAACAGAAGAATCTTATAGATTTTTAGAAGATGACGGAGTTGTTTACCCTGAAGCCAGATTAAAAGAAGGGGAAGCTGTTATTGGAAAAACAAGCCCTCCAAAATTCTTGTCAGAAGTAAGAGAAATTTCAATAAGGGCCAAGAAAGAAGCAAGTTCAGTTATAAGACAGGAAGAACAAGGAACTATCGACGCTGTATTTATTACTGAAGATGAGCAAGGAAACAAGATTGTTCAGGTTAAAACAAGAGACCAAAGAATCCCAGAACTAGGAGATAAATTTGCTACATCACACGGACAAAAAGGAGTTATTGGTGCTATTGTTCCTGAAAATGATATGCCGTTTACTGCTCTGGGGGTAAAACCAGATATTCTATTTAATCCTCATAGTATCCCGAGCAGAATGACTGTTGGTTATTTATTAGAGCTATTAGCAGGCAAGGTCGGAAGTTTGGCAGGAAAAATTGTTGATGGAACTGGATTCTCAGGAGAAAATATTGATGATTTAGAGGGTGAATTAAAAAAATTAGGGTTTAGATATGATGGTAAAGAGAGTGTTTACAATGGAATAACTGGAAAGATGATGAATGTTAAGATTTATGTTGGAAATATGTACTATTTGAAATTAAAATATATGGTAAGCAATAAAATGCATGCAAGAGCGAGTGGGAAAGTTACATTATTAACAAGACAGCCAATTGAAGGAAGAGCAAGAGGTGGGGCATTAAGATTAGGGGAAATGGAGCAGCAGGCATTGGTTGCTCATGGAGCTTCATTATTATTAAAAGAAAGATATGATTCAGATAAAGTTTTGATAAACATCTGTACTAAGTGCGGTGCAGTTGCTATTGATGATATTATTAGAAATAAAGTTTTCTGCCCGATATGTAACAGCCAGGAAATTGAACCTATTGAAATATCTTATGCATTTAAGTTATTAGTGGATGAAATTCAAAGCCTCCACATTAAAACTAAATTTAATTTAAAGAATAAGTATGAATAGGAGGAAAAAGTTATATCGGTA
>CAYYMN010000060.1:0-3094 GCA_964473075.1 Candidatus Woesearchaeota archaeon | reverse complement strand
GCAAAGTCTAATTTTCTCAACTTTTCAGAAGGGTCTCTTGTAACACCATCTGCAACTGCCAAAATTCTATTTTCCGGGTCAATACTATAAGAATCCTCGGCAGGATGCCCTAATAGCCTCAATTTCCAGTTTTCAGCAGTGAATCCATTTATCATAGAATTATAAAAGAAAATACATATTTAAACTTATCTCTTTGTACCTACTTTAAAGTAACAATCTAGATTAGCTAATTAAATGGAAACTATAAAGCTCCTCGATAATTAATTCTTTAAAACATTCAACAGCTCATTATAAGGATATTTTCCTTGATGTTTCCATGTTTCCCTATGTGTTTGAATAATTGCATATTGTTTTGCACCTTCTTTAGTTCTATGCCCGCCTAACATTTTTCTCCAGCCAATAGAACCTCTAATTTTTCTTTCGCAGAAATTATTATCGAGGCTAATGCCTTCAATCTCAATTGCAGTTAGCCAATGCCCTCGATAAACTATAAGCCAATTATCGATAATGCTCTTTGCTTCTTTGCACCAATATTTGTAATTAATTATTTTATTTAATTTCTTTTCAAATTCAATTTTCTTTTCAGTTCGTAATTCTTTTGAAGGATTTTCTTTCAGAAAATTTGCCATCTCCTTATGGAGATGCTTTAATTGTTCATAAAATTTTACGATATTTTTCTTTGGATATTTTTCTGCTTCAAATTTTGCTTTTCTCAATAGATGAGCCCAGCATTTTTGATACCATTTTGCAAAATTATCATAAACTTTGTAGCAATCACTAATAATCCCACCATGATAATCTTCTCCAAAAATATCAGTTAATACTCTTCTAGCTCTTGAATTTTGTATTTTTATAAATACAAAATTAGTTGTGACAAACATCCACAAGTACCATTGCATTCCATTAACAGGCCATGAAGTCTCGTCACAATTAGCATAATTTTCATTTTTTAATTCTTCTTCAATTTTATCATAAGAAAGCTCAAGTTTTTCTGCAATTCTTACAATGCAGTCATTAATTGCTTTTGGGCTAAAATTAATTTTACCATTAGTAACATTATCAAAAAACTTTGAAATATTTGCATATGACCCAGAAAAATTAAATTTCAATTCAGTAAATAATGTTTGTAAATTGTGTCCAATCATTCCTCTTTTAGGAATATCTGGATGAGTTCCTACGCAGAACTCACCGCAATCGCAAGGATAAAATTCTTCTTCAACTTCAATTATTGTTGCTTTTACTATCGCATCATAAACATATCTTAATCTTGTATCAATATTTTTTCTTTTTATAATTTTCCCACATCTAGGGCAAATGCCATCGAGTTTTGCTTTTATTTTTCTATCGACTTTTTCAGGAAATTCTTTATTTCCCCCATTGCTTCCTTCTGGTTTTCCACGAGGTTTTGGTTCTTCAGTTGATTTTTCTTTAGAAGGATATCTGAAAGGCAGTTTTGACGAAGGAGTATTTTCATTTAGAAATTGCCTTAGAAGTGCTTGAGTTTTTCTCAGTTCTTCAACCACCCGATTATACATTTCGATTAATTCTTTTTCTTTTTTATCTTTGTAAGCCAATTCTTCTCTTAATCTTTTATTTTCTTCAAAGATATCAATTGTTCTCATTTTTTATTATTACAAGATAAACCTCTTTTCCTAAGAATTCTTTTGGACAACTAACTTTGGCGCTATTGCCAAACTTAGTTACTTGTCTTTTTACAAATCCTTCAATGTTTGTTAAGATTAATTTGCTCTTATTATCTAGTTTTATCTTTTTCATAGGGATATACATAGTATATCCTATATAAATCTATCGTCTATGCTTTATACTTACGTCCTCTATTCACAATAGATTTACAACTTCTAAGTGACAACAAATAGAAAGATTTATATACCCATTCTTGCTATAGATATCATGGAAAATATAAAGTTTAGATTAAGACAGGCGAATATAATGGTAGCAGTAATAGCTGCAGTGTTAGTTGTCTTAGCTGCAATTATAGTTAGTTTAATCTTTCAATTTGATTTAGTTGAAAATCTTGTTATGAGCTGGATTCTAACAACTTTCTATGCTATATTTGTATTTTTTGCAGTAGATGGAAACATTGTCAAGGAAACAATAAGAGAAATTCCAGCACAACCAGCAATAAAAGTTGTTGAAAAGCCTATTTTTATAGACAGGCCAGTAATAAAAGAAGTTCCAATTCAGATTCCAATTGAAAATAAAACAATAGAAATCATTGATAGGCCAGTAGAAAGGATAGTTGAAAGAAGAATCTATGTTAAAAGAAGAAAAAGTAAGCTGAATATTCCAAAGTTCAAATATCTTGCTTCAAAAGAAACAAAAACTTTCCACAAAACAGGCTGCAGATTAAGCAAACTTATAAAAAAGAAATATAAAGTTCATTCCAATAGCCAGGCCTCTTTTAAAAGAAAACATTTCAAAGCATGCAAATCATGCCTAAAAAAGCATTAAAAACATTATACTTGACTTACCAAACAAAAGTGCTTATACTTTATATACTAAAATTTAATTTTTGGTCAATAAGCTAATTAGTGTAAAGCTTGAGAATATTCCGCATGAATCAATTGTGAAATCAATTATATCCGCAACTCTTCCCTGGATAAAATACTGATGCAGCTCATCTAATCCGGCATATACTAGGCATATTACTAGCAGCATAATCAAAAAGTTTCTTTTATAATTTCCTGAAGCAAAAACAAAAAAGCCAAGCATAAAGAAAATGCCAAAATGATAAATCAAAGAGATATAAGAAATTCTTGGAATTGTTGGAGGAGAGGGCATGCTTGAAACATAAAAAATAAAAACAGCAACAATGAATGCAAAAAACAAAGAGATTTTCTGATAAGTTTTCATAGTATCCTCCCTTTTCTTTTCTCAAAATTTCAGCTTGGCAGTTTTTCCCCAGCTAAAATCTTCGCATTTCTTCCAAAACACTGATTAAGCAAATGTGAACACACTCAGAATTCCACGAGTGGCCAAACCACTCGTCAAAGACGAGTGGAATTCTGATGTTTAAATCCCTTTTTTTAATTTCTATATTCTCCTAATCCTCAGCAATCTCTCCATCTTTCAA
>CAYYMN010000059.1:0-3280 GCA_964473075.1 Candidatus Woesearchaeota archaeon | reverse complement strand
ATTAACTTTGAAGACAAACTAGTATATAAATCATACGTTAAAGTAACAATACCCTAAACTACCCTCATCAAGGCATACCCAACATTAATATTCCCAAGTAAACCTCTATTGAACAAAAGTAAAGGAATTTTTTCACTCAAATTAATTGCATTAACCAACTCACTTTCAATTTGCTCATTGCTTCTATCTCGAACACTTAAACCTAAAAACACACCAATATAAGCATGATACTCTCCATCAGGTTTAGCAACAAAATATTCAGGCAACCCGCCATTAGAAGAAGAATACAATCTTAAGATAACATCATTATAACCACCAGAAACACATCCAAGTTCAGGACAATCTTGTAACAAAAAATCAATATTATCCCAACTTAAATTTAATCTAAACAATCTTTTCCCATCAACAACTTCACACTCAACACCAAAATGATAATCTTCCATTTTTCAAAACCCTTTCCTCCTAAACAACTTCTCTAAATCAGCCAATGGAAACTTAACAATGGTCGGTCTCCCATGCGGACAAGTAAAAGGATAATCACATTTATCTAATTCTCTAATCAAATTCATCATCTCAAAATTAGTAACAGTATCCCCAGCTTTTATAGATTTCTTGCATGCCATCCTCGTAATGATATCCTCCCTCTCACTATCCTTGAAATCCACCATCAAATCCTTCAATAATTCAGAGCCCTTGACTTTGCTGAATATTACTGGCACCTTCACAATCCTAAAAGTATTCTCCCCAAACTCCTCAACATGAAACCCATACTCCTTCAACTTCTCCAAATTTCTCTTCAATATCATCGCATCTTTGGGTCCTAACTCCATGACTTCAGGCACAATCAAATCCTGCACAGCCACATGATTCCCTATGTACTGCTTCATGAACTTCTCATAATTAATCCTCTCTTCAACAACATGCTGATCAATGACAAGCAACCCCTCATCAGTCTCCGCCAAAAAGAAAGTCTTTGCAATCACCCCAAGGATTTTCATGTCCGGAAAATGCCCATACTTTTTATCTTCAACCCTGGAAACACCTAAGCTCTTCTGCACCTCTCTCACAAATCTCTTATTCTCTTCCTTTGGATAATTTCTTATTTCCCTCGGCAAAAATTCTCTGACTATCACATTATCCTGCACCTGAAACTCTAGCCTCTCTTCCCTGAACGCAGCCCGAATCGCCTCAAATATTCCCTTTGTAATCTTCATAGAATCAGTAAACTTAACTATTTTTTTTGTCGGATGCACATTCACATCAACATCATTAACCATTAGATTCAACACAACTATCGGATGCTTATTCACGAACAACAAACTCTTGTAAGCTTCATACAACCCTAAACTTATCTCCTCATTCTCAACTAGCCTCCCATTCACAAACAGCGCCTGCATACTTTTATCCTTCCTGACTAAAGAAGGCTTTGATACATACCCCGAAATTTTCACATCCTCATTTCCAAACTCAATCTTGACTAAATTCTTCGGCAACTCAATCCCATACACCTGCGCAATCCTATCCAATGAATCCTCTGCATACACATCCAACACAACCCAATCTTTGAACTTCAATCTAATAGCCACATTCACACCGAGAGCAAACTTCTCCAAGAACTCAACAATCCTCTCATTCTCATTAATATCCAAAAATTTCTTCCTCACCGGCGTATTATAAAACAAATCTCTAATCTCAACACACACCCCTTGAGAACAAGCAGTAGGCTTCAATGAAGTTACAATCCCCCCATCAATTTGCAACTCATAACCTTCAATATCTCCCTTAAACTTAGTAGTAATCGTCATCATTGACACAGCAGCAATACTCGACAATGCCTCTCCTCTAAACCCAAAACTATTCACCTTTTCTAAATCTTCATAATTAAGAATCTTACTTGTGGCATGCCTTAGGACACACTTCTCTAAATCCTCCTTGGTCATCCCATCTCCATCATCAGAAACACTAATTGAATGATCTGTAACCTCCACAGTAATATGCTTCGCCCCTGCATCCACCGCATTCTCAACCAACTCTTTGACCACATTCATTGGCTTCTCTATTACTTCCCCCGCAGCAATCCGATTTACAAGCCTCTGATCTAAAATATTAATCATATCCCCAACAACCAAAACATACTTTAAAAGAATATATCAACTAGAAAAGAACAATTAAAACATATAAACAAATACAAATTTTTTTTAATAATATCTCATCTTTCACTTACACAAACATAATGAAATATAATTCATATTAAGGTCTATAAGTAATCGTTCCACTAACATCAAAATCATTTCCCTGAATTTTTTGATCCACAGCTTGTGTTTCTACATCTTTAAACAAACTCCATTCTCCATTCACTCCAAAAGTCAAGTGCTCAAAAGGACTATACCACAAACCAGTACCAATTCCAAAATTAAATTGCTTATTCCATTGATCCAAAATAATTTCATCATCCCCATCCACCACTACTTTTGTAGTCTCTATGAAACCATATGGATTAATATTTAATTTATCTGTTATGTTCAATAAAGGTCCACCATATAACCTATTTTTAAAAACATCAACTAATGCATCTCCACTAAACCCTCCATAATATTCAATACTTCCCTTTACATTCAAATCTAATGATAAATTCTCATAATCATACCCTACTAACATCCTAGGTCCTCTGAACAACGCCTCTAAACCAAAACCATTCCCAACTTGCTCAGTAGTTGTAGTAACATCCATATCTCCGCTGGTTGTCACTCTATTATACATTATTCCACCAAATTTTGTTCCTAGTCCATACCTACCATTCGTAAATTGTCCCCCGCCTCCAATAAACTGCTTCCTTTCAATTCCATTAATGGTTCCTGGATTTATTTGAGTAAACATTCCATCATAATCTCCAAATAACATCCCTTTCCCATTCTCACTTCCAACAAGGGGTAGAGTAATTAATGGATTAAAATACAATCTTCTCTCTTCATCTTTAGAAACATTCAATTCATCATTTTCACTCCTTACAAAATAATCAGTTCTACCCCATCCTACATCCAAACCAAATCTTCTATAACCTAAATCAAACTGACTTTCACCTCTAGGTATAGGTAACCATTCTACCCTATCCTCACTTCTTACATTATTTGGAACACTCATTCCTAAAGAAAAAAAAATAATATTTGATAAATTTCCAATTCTCATAATTTAATTCAAAGTAAGAGATTTATATAAACATAATGATAACTTGAGTTTCTGAATTTCCTTTATAAACCCAAAATTTCACGATGATAAAAAT
>CAYYMN010000058.1:2376-3333 GCA_964473075.1 Candidatus Woesearchaeota archaeon | reverse complement strand
TTAATTAAACTCCAAGCAAAAAGGAAGCATCATTCACTAAGGTAACAATATCTTACTTCATAGAGATTATGCCTAAATATTTCTTACTAATGTTAAGTTTCAATTCAAAATATCCCTCTTTTAGAGAAAGTTTTTAAACATTCTATACTCATTATTTATAATGTTTCAGCGCATAAAAAAAGGGCGTGAGATTAATTTCAAATATAACGCCAAACTGTATTGGGGCATCCTTAAAGAATACAAGTTACTGCTCTTCTTCACAATAGTTACAGCTCTCTTGATCGAAATAGCTACAATCATAGAAAGTTACATCTTCAAAGTAATTGTAGACAAAGGCACAGATTTTTCTAATTCTTTGTTATCCTATGAATCATTAATTTCCTTTTTACTAATCTGTGCATTGGTATTCATATTTCTTGCGATTAGTCAATCAATTCTAAGATGGCTTTCTCTGCATTACTTGAATATTTTGGATGCCAATTCAATTATGGATTTAAAACAAAAGTTCTTCAATCACTTGATTATCCTTTCCCACAAATTTCATCAGAATCATAGCCCTGGTTCATTGATTTCAAGGCTCAATCGCGGTGTTTCTGGAATAGAACGAATGAACGATTTTATTACCTTTAATTTAATTCCATTGTTATTCCAATTTATACTAATCAGTTTTTCTTTGGCTTATTTCGAGTTATCCACTTCAATAGTCCTTATACTGACTGTCGCATCTTTCATAGGCTACAGCTTTTTTATCCAAACCACTCAACAGGATGCCAATCTAAAACTCAACTCTTTTGAAGATATAGAGAAAACAAATATTAGTGATACTTTTTCAAACATTGACGCCATCAAATATTTTGGCAAAGAATCTTCAATCAAATCCAAATTTGCTAGGATCAGTTCTACAACCAAGTTTGCATCTTTAAAATTATGGAACTATTTTCGTTGGATGAATGCTGG
>CAYYMN010000058.1:0-2366 GCA_964473075.1 Candidatus Woesearchaeota archaeon | reverse complement strand
AGAGTCTAATCCTTTCTGTGGGTACAATTATAATCTTATTCTTTGCAATAAAAAGTTTCATAGCTGGAAATATCACTCTTGGAACTTTGGTTTTTATTTCTGTTTTGTATAGTAATATTTTCAGTCTCTTGTATGATTTTGTCTATGGTATTAAAGGCTTTTATCATTCAATGGCTGACTTTGAGACTCTTTTCAAATACAATAAAATTAAGAACGAAATCAAAAACAAACCCTATGCTAGAGACCTAATAATTCGGAATGGTACTATTGAATTCAAGAATGTTTACTTTCATTTCAGGAATAGAAAGATTTTCTCCAATTTTAATCTTTTCATCAACAAGAATGAGCGTATAGCAATAGTCGGTCCTTCAGGCTCTGGAAAGACTACACTTCTCAAGCTCCTTTATAGATTCTATGATATTCATTATGGTGAAATATTAATTGATGGTAAAAATATTAAAGATTTCAAGCAGGAATCCTTGAGATCCGAGTTAAGCATAGTTCCCCAGGAATGTGTTCTGTTTAATGACACTATTTACAACAATATTGCATTTTCTAATCCTGATTCAACTAAGTCTGAAGTCCAAAAAGCAATAAAACTCTCTCATCTAGACAAAACCTTATCACGTTTTCCTCTTAGGGAGAATACTCTTGTTGGTGAGAAAGGTGCAAGACTATCTGGTGGCGAGAAACAAAGAATCTCTATCGCTCGTGCAATCCTTGCTGACAGAAAAATTCTGATTTTGGATGAAGCAACTTCTTCATTAGACTCCCAGACCGAATCCGAGATCCAGGCTTCCTTGGAAAAATTATTACAAAACCGAACTTCAATAATCATTGCCCATAGACTATCTACTATCATGAACTCAGATCGCATTATTGTTTTAGACAAGGGTAAGATAGCTCAGATTGGAAAACACGAAGAACTAATCAAACAACCTGGTCTCTATAAAAAACTCTGGACACTACAGAAAGGCGGTTACATCGAATAATCTTCTTTAACCAAATAGTAAACTAACAACAAAACCCCAATTGTATTGCACGCATCCGCAACATTAAAATTAGGCCAGATATATATTCCAATAAAATCCCTTACATACCCAAAGAATATCCTGTCAATCAAATTTCCCATTATTCCCGCTTCAATCAAAGTTATGCATAATAAATATTTTTTGAACATAATCCATACAAGAACTACAGCTATTATCGAAATAAAGATCCATATCCAGTTATAATTTTGCAGCATTCCGAATGCAATCCCAGTATTCCTTGAAAAATCAATCCTCAAAATATCCCCAATCAAGCTAACTTCCTTTTCAAAGAACAAATATTTAGTAATCTGGTCTAATATTAACAATCCCAAAAACAACCAAATATATCTTAACTTTTTCATCTGTAAATCATCATAAACGCTTTCAGTTCATCATACAATTTATGCGCTTCTAGGTACAATGTCTCTTTTTGATCCTTTAATCTATCCCTAATCAATATCTCATATAACTGTGGCAAATACTTCCCTAAAAATTTACCTTTGAAATATTCTGTATTTTTTTCTATATAAGCTGCACTTTTAATTTCAAGCGTACACTTCTGCCTTTTTACTGTTGCTCCTGTTTCCAATTTTACTTCAGCATCTGTTATACTTGCTGCCCCAAGGTTTAATTTGATTTTGAATGTGACATAATCATCAATTTTTTTCACTCCGAGCCACAGAATTTCTAATCCCTTAGAACCATCCCTATTGATGACCTGCTTATACTCTAACTCATTCCAATTGTACTCCATGTGCTCAAACCAATTTTTTAATTCTATATACAATTCTTCAAGATTATAAGTCCCCTTGGCTTTTATTTTGTAATTATCTTCAATAATCTCAACTTTTTTTCCAATCTCAATTGCATCCCCAATTATTTTCATTGATGATTCTTATAGTTAAACAATTAATAAACCTTTTTATGAGCTTGAATCCAATTCTACATAAAAATCAATAAGTTTGAGATCCTTAAATTTTTCCAATGGATTTCAAGAAAAGTATAAATAATACTATTAATATAATTATTATAATAATTCTTGGATCAATATTAGAACTTCCTTTTTTTTTCATTTTGAATAATTCTTCCAATACTCCCAGCCTAATATCCATTTTATTAAAAAGTTCTTTAAAGTTTAAATTGCTTTCTATATCTTTAATCGCCTCTTTATTACTATCAATCTCTTTTTTTATATTTTTATATTCTTCATAAATGAAAAGAAAAATAAAAGTTAAAATAATGCTTCCAATTATTATTCCAAAAATTATCCATGTTGATATATTTAATTCTTTTTCTGAAGTTGGCTTTGCGCGGAAATTCTAGTTGGCGTTAGCC
>CAYYMN010000057.1:0-3733 GCA_964473075.1 Candidatus Woesearchaeota archaeon | reverse complement strand
ATTATAGGGGGTAGGACAATTATAACAGCAATTACAACATTCGTTTGAACATCCAACTAACAAAATCAATAAACACAATCCGACAATTAATATTTCTTTTCTCATCTTCGTTAGGCTTTGGGGTTTTATGTTTTAATATCTTGGAATGTTTAGCTAAATCCCTTTTGCGTAGCAAAAGACCGACTCGTAGAGTCGGAAGTAAAATCTTTGATTTTATTGGATTTAGCGATAATTATATCCCCCTCGTTAGAGGGCAACGATAGTTGAGTAAAATTCGGGGCTTCGTTACCCCATACATCCCACCCTTCTACTCGTTGTCTTGCAAATAATTCTATACGGGGTAAATCTCCCATTAGCTCTACTATTTTTTGTCTAACAATATCTGGTTTTCTTGAATGGGTTGTCAAGGGACTAAATATTAATTGAAATATTGATTTACTTATTCTTTGAGGTTTTCCTTTTGTAGCCAAAAAGCATGGTTCTGAATTACCTCTTGTCCATCTGCCTAAACCATAAAAATAACCATTTCCAGATTTGTTTTGTTTAATCCATTGAAAAGCAATAGACTTATAGGTAAATCCCCACGCCTTAATAACTTCTAAAACTTCTGGAAGTTTAGGGTAAGTTCCCCATATAAACAAAACACAATCAACATCTGCTAACTCATTTATAGGCAATTTACAAATATCTTCATTTTCCATAGTAACATAATGATTTGTGGCTGTCCCTTGACAACCCTCATCATCATATTTCCATGCTGGGTCTGCTAAAATTATTTTGTATTTCTTGTTTGGTAGTTCCATTTCGTAAGTCCCGAATTTTATTGGATATAATGTTTAGCTAAAAAACCCGATTAGGGCTTTAGCGTTTTAATGTTTTTTAGCGTTAATTGTCGGAGGGCATTAGCCCCTTGAGTTATTTTCCACCCCGACCAAATTCTTTAAGTCCTTTTTGTCCTAACATACAAGCTTTTTTTAAATTTTCAAATCTCTTTTCTAATTCTGTAGTGTCTCTTAAAAGTAATTTATAATGATAAGGAACATCAAAGCCAATTAAGATTGTTTTTTGCTTATCAGTAAAAGGATAAAACTTTTCAAAAGTATGGGAATTAAGTCCTGAAGAAATTGCAAAAAATCTATTAAATAAAACATTCTTCCTTATTTCTCCAATCAACTCTAAAACTTCTTTTGTTCTCTTTGAGGTATTACCTAATCCATTACATTTGAATAAAGTATCCCATTCATACTCTGTTGAGATATTGAACGGGTCTTCAATATAACTATGACTTTCAATGTAAATATCTTTATTTTCAAATATTCTTATTATTCCAATATCATAAGGCAACCAATCTGGTTTTTTCTTTTTGTGAAGAACAAGATAAACTTGCTCAAATGTAAAAAGATATGCTCTTAATTGGTCTTTTAATCTTGTAAATGAATCTGTATCTCCTTTTATTTCAAAACCATATAATTGTATTTGTTCTTCATCACCTACTATTACATCAAATGGGTTTTCATTTATACCCTTAACATTCTTCTCAAAAGTTATTTTCAACTTTGTTTTATTTAGATGTTCAAGTAAAATATTTTTAATTTGTTCTTCATTAAGATTTTCCTCTTTTTTGATATTCTCTACCTTATTATCATACTTATCTCGTTCTTCTCCATATCCTATGCTTTTAAAAGGTAATTCCATTTTTATTAATTTTGGGGTGAAAAATTATTTCCGACAATGTTATTGATAACAAAAGTTCCGAGCAAAGCGAGGAATTTGGGTGAGCCTCGCAAGGCGAACTTGTTATCATTAATTATGAGATAGTAAATTTTTTGGGAAACATTTTTGATGATATAATACTTGTTTTGTATTGTTTCCACCTATTCCTCTACCATCATCTTCATCTATATCTATTCTACTATACAAAGTAATATCAACAATATTCTTATCATTATTCTTAATTTCTTTTTTACATTTTGGACATTTCTTATACATATTATTACCCAAAAAATTTATTTTTCATAATGATATTGTTAAACGATAGGATTCCCGAAGGGAATCTTTGGGGAAATTTCCGCAGGAATTTCCCGTTTAACATTAATTAAACTCTCCGTAGGAAAATCATCCGCAGATGATTTAGTAAAATTAGTCCCCCCGTCGTCGTTTAGTAGTTTTTGTGATAGTCTATTATTAATCAACTCAATGTAAGTATTATCCGTATCGCATCCAATAAAATTACGGTTTAGCTTTCTTGATGCTATCGCTACAGTTCCAGAACCCATAAAGCAATCTAAAACAAGCTGTCCTTCTTTTGAACTATGTTTTATGATAGATTCAATAAGCTCTAAAGGTTTGGGTGTAATATGACCTTTCTTTTCTGCAATATCATAATTCCATACGCTATGATGTATCTTCTGATTGTTAAAAGTAAATCTCAAATCCTCGTATTCCTTTCTCAAATACTCGTATTCCTTTCTCAAATCCTCGTATTCCTTTCTCAAATACTCGTATTCCTTTCCTTCATTCAACCATACACGAAGTTTAAGATAGTGTTCTTCTGTAATCATTGCAGGGCAAGTTTTGTCAATAGATAAACAAGCAGAAGCTACCCCTCCACCATTATCAGCAGTTCCAAAAACTCTATTTATTTCTCCTAAACCTATTTTACCTTTTGCCCTTATTATCTCTGAACGGATGTATTCTCTGATAGGATAAACACAATTACCCATAATCTTTGAAAGTCCTGTTTCATCTTGGAATGTATAATAAAGGCAATACTCAGCCATTTGTTGATAGTTTCTCAATCCTTCAACAACAACATAACCATCAAGAAACCCTTTATTTCTACTACCTTTAAATCTTTTATTCCATACGATAAATTGCCTGAATATGAAGTTTGTATCTTTCCTTAACCACTGCATAAAGTCAGCTATTACTTCCATTTCAGAATGAAACATATAAAAAGAGCCATTATCTTTAAGCACTCTTTGTAACTCAAGAATCACTGATTTCATCCATTGTTCATAATCTGTTACATCATCCCAAGAGTCTTTTTTAATGTTATATGGTGGGTCTATGATTATCAAATCTACTGATTTATCTTCTACCTTAGACAAAAACTCTTTACAATCCATATTATATATTTTGTTTATTTCCATCGTCTTTTCGTGGGGGACTAATTTTATTGAGTTTAATGTCAAGCAAAGCGAAGAAGCTCTGCTTTTTTGTTTTGCGGTAATTCAATCCCTTTATTTTTTATAAAGTTGCCGAAGGCAAAGTAAAATCAATCGGTTAGTTTGAATACAACTTTATTCTTATTATTAATTCTCCTCTTTCTTCTTTGTTTTCAAATGGTAAATTTTCAACTTCCATTGTTACCTCTTGCCTTGTTGCTATTGTTTTAATAGCATTATCAATTTCTTCATCTTCAAAATCTATAAAATCATCTTCCATAAACTTTTCAACTTCTTCTTTTGTATATACCTTATGTTTTTCTTGTGTTCTAAGTGTTGCATCTTTTATAATCAATATATCTTCATCAGGAATGATAACTGACTTATCGGGTTGTAATAACCCTGTAACTGTCGGTTCTTCATTATGTTTTATTCCAACACAAAATCCTAATGTTAATTTACTTTCATTTTTTAGTTTCATTTTTCTTACCTCCGATTGATTTTATTGGATTGAATGGATAGTTTTGGGAAGGAAAAAATTGTTTCTTTCCGTATTATCCATTTAT
>CAYYMN010000056.1:0-4316 GCA_964473075.1 Candidatus Woesearchaeota archaeon | reverse complement strand
CCCGATTTTGATGCTGGTTATTGGAGAACATTATTTCTTGCAAATGTCATTCAAAAACCACTTCTTATTGCAACAGGATTCAATGTTCCTATTTCAACTGCTCTTTCATTATACTTGGTATCAGATATTCAAGATAAAACTTGTGTCAATTATAATATCTTTCCAAATCCAGAGGCGGAACCATGAACAAAAAAGGCGACTTGGCTTGGGAATATATAGTTGCATTAATACTTTCATTGTTAGTCATAGTCTTGATAGTAATCTTCTCCACACAAATCAAAGAATATGTTGTTCAAGGAGTAGAATATTTCAAAACTTCGGTCTTGGGTCAGTAAAATGTCAGATGTAGAAACCAGCACTCTAGTCAAAGCACTCATTGCAATCCTTGTTCTAGTTGTAATGGCTATTCTCATTTACACAGCTCTCAATTTTGATGATGTCAAACAAATAGCCAAAGAAGTTTTTCATGTTGATAGCCAAGAAGAACTAAACACCAAGACTGAAGATTCAGTTTCAGATTTCTCTTCAGATTTAGATGCATGTAACAATGGGGAATATAATCCTGATTCTAAAGATAATTGCTTCTGCTTCCAAAGTATTCACTCAGACATTCAAGAAGGTTCATATATTTCCATCCAAAATGCAGACTCAACTTCTACTTCCCAATTCACAACTTTAACCGAGAATGGTGAACCTCTTTTACAATTTACAAAATCTTTTAAATTAGGCTTAATGGCAACTTCCAAATCTGGAGATAATTACCAACTTGGTTGTGTCTTCCCTTCTCAATATTTCATTATAGGTAAAGATGATGATCTTAATCTATGGTCTCCTTTTGAAGATAGAATTGATAATAATTGGTATGTCAAATGGATTGATGAAAGATTATCATTCTTGAATCCCCTGGAAGATGATTACACTTTTGGCTTCTATAGGGATGATTCTTCTTCAAGTCTTTCTTCTGCACCAATGCTTTACAGGATTGACTCAACACATTATTGTTTGGTTACAAAATTAATTGATGAACCTATAGAATATTCTTCTTCAGAATTCATCCCTTTAAGTGATAATCTCCAGCGTATAGGTGATGATCCTAGAGTATTTGATGAGCCTGATGAAACTGTTTACACTTCAATTGTTTCTAAGGCTTCTTATTATGCTTCAGTCCAAACATTCTTAATAAATGATGAGAAATTATGCAACAAATTATAATTTAGTCGCCTCTGGCTCCAAACCCTTCAATCGCCAGGGAGGCTTGAGTAGGCGCAAATTTTTCACATTTTCTGAAAGATTTCCTGATTTTTCTCCTAAACCTTTTTTAAGGAAATTTTTGTAGTAAATTTATGCAAGACTTAATCATCAATGAAGAAACAATCAAACAAAGGATATTTACAATCAGAGGAATTCAAGTAATGATTGATAGAGATTTAGCTGAACTCTATGAGGTTTCAACAAAAAGATTAAATGAACAAGTTAAAAGGAATCTCAAAAGATTTCCAGAAGATTTCATGTTTCAATTGATAGAACAAGAGAAAAAGGAACTGGTCGCAAATTGCGACCGGTTCAAACTCTTAAGGCATTCAACATTCAATTCATATGCATTCACAGAACAAGGTGTAGCTATGCTTTCAAGTGTTTTAAGAAGCGAAACAGCAGTTGAAATAAGTGTTCAAATTATTCGTGCTTTTATTGCAATGAGAAAATTTATTTCTAAAAATGCAGAAGTGTTCAGCAGATTAGATAATGTTGAAAGAAAACAAATAGAATATCAGATTCAAACAAGTAAAAATTTTGAAAAAGTCTTTGATGCAATTGAAGATAAATCAATACAAAAATCTAAAGGAATATTTTTTGAAGATCAGATATTTGATGCTTACAAATTCGTTTCAGATTTAATAAGAACTGCAAAAGAATCCATAATCTTGATTGACAATTATGTTGATGATTCTGTTTTGACTTTGTTTTCTAAAAGAGAAGAAAAAGTGAAAGTTGTTATTTATACACAATATTCCAAGCAGTTAGAATTGGATTTGAAAAAGTTCAATTCACAATATGAAAATATTGAAGTAAAAACATTTGATAAATCGCACGATAGGTTTATGATTATTAATAACAAAGAAGTTTATCATTTTGGCGCTTCATTAAAAGATTTGGGTAAGAAATGGTTTGCCTTCTCAAAATTCGACAAGGAAGCATTCAATCTATTAGATCGATTAGGGATTAAACTTTAAGTTAGCGTTAGCCTCGGTGGCGATTGAACCTCTCGCGAACAGTGTGAGCTCCTAAAACCCAGCTATAGAAAACTTTAAATATCTTCGACTCTAATCTACTAATGAGGTGAAATTAATGAATAAAAAAGGTATGGACATTTCTTTGAATTTCATAATATTAGCAGTATTGGCATTGATTGCCTTGATTGTTATAGCATTGTTCTTTACAGGTGGTTTAACTAATCTATTCAGTCAACAAGAAGATGTAGGTGATATTTCTTCAGAAAAGATGGCTTTGTACAGATCTAAGTGTGAATTTTATTGTACTACACATGATGAAACTAGTTGGAAGGATCCTTCTTTCCCAGATGAGATGAAAGCAAAATATCCTTCGGGTTGTGTTGATTTAATGAAAGGAATTAAAACCTTCGAAACAGATTGCAAAGAAAAACCTTAGGAAACTTTAAATATTCTTTCTTCTTTTTTTAATCTATGAAAAAGGGTGAACTTACTATAAATTATATTATTATTCTTATCCTTGCACTTTTAGTTTTAATCGTAGTCGCAATAATCTTCAGAGACCAGATCTCAAATTTTTTACAAAGTATTAATGCTGTTTCTCAGCCGATTAGTGGCGATCAATTATCCAAAACAACTCAAGAGCTCTTAAAATGAACAATAAAGGTGATTCAGGTATTCCACAATTGGTAGTTCTAATGATACTTGGAATAACTTTGTTCATGCTTACTGGCGCAACATATTATAAAGTATTTGTAGAATCCCAGAAAAGCAAAGACAGCTTCGAGACTTTAGCAGAACAAATTAATGCTCTAAAGGATGGTGAATCTTTGGATTATACTTTGTACTTAGATGCCTCAGATATTTTAATTTCTTTCTCTGGTGGTGAAGATTATGTCGGTCCTGCCAATATTCCATTCTTAATATCCAAGAGTGACTGTGAGCAAGGTGAAACAATTAAAATCTCTCCCTCTTGTGGCTCTGATTATCCCTGCTTATGCATCTGCGACACTTCATTGCAATACGAATTTGAAGAATCCTGTACAGAACATGAATTGATTTGTTCCCCATTTTTAGAAAAAGATTTTAGTTTTGCTGATCAAACCTGCCCTTCGGGTGTTTACAGAGAGGGTATGAATAATGGCATCCTGCAATTACACATACAATTAAAGGATAATGTTTTGACTTTTTGTGAAAACCAAGATTGCATTATGGATGATCATAAAGAGACTACAGAGAAATTCTCGACTTTTATTAATGAATACAAATCTTGCTTGGCTTCTGAATCTTCTTGTACCTGCGACTTTGATTCTTCTTTCCTGACTTCAGGCTATGCTTTGAATTTCTACTCGGATAAGATTGAGCTATATGATGCAATAGCCAAGACTCCTATTGTTTCAGAGAAATTTACTACTAATATTGCTTCATCAATTCCTGAGAACGAATTTACAGACCTAATCTCCCTATATCTATTTGAAGATTTTTCCGGGCCACAATCCACTGCTGAGTTTGGTCTTGAAGGTACGGAATATTATGTAATCTCAACTTCTATTGATGATATTTCACTCTCTGGCTCATTGACAGCCAAACAAACTCCTGTCCACCGCACAACTTTGCTCTTCAAAGACAACAAATTATATTTTACTCCAGAAGATTTGTCACAATATCCCTCTTGTAAAATTGACCAAAGAATAAATATATAAAAACTATTCATTTACAAATAATTCATATTCACTTTATAATCTCTCTGCTAATCCTTCTTCAAATCCACATGCTTCATATATCTTGCTGAATCTTTTGTATAACACTATCTGTGGCTTGCATTCTTCAGTATCATGAATTTGTAATTCTAATCTATTATAACTCACTGCTAATGCGCCCCCGATTAGTCCTCCTTCAAATAATCCAAGACCAAATACTCCCAATACTAATAAATTTCCCTTTCTAGATTCTTTATCTGTTTTTTTCCTCTGACTAACAACTGGCTCTAATCTAGAACATAATCCTTTTCCCATAAAAGAAAATTTCCTTTTTTATTTAAGAGTTTCTAGCCAGAAATCTACGAGCACCATTCTGAATTAATGAATC
>CAYYMN010000055.1:0-4640 GCA_964473075.1 Candidatus Woesearchaeota archaeon | reverse complement strand
TGAGTTTCATACCCGAAAGAAACTCAGCCTTAGGAAATAGTTTCGGGATAACACAATTAGTAGAATTACTCTCGATAAATGGCTGTAGAAACATTTAAATAGTGCCGAACTATGAAATGGTTGGGTGATATTTTGACTGTAATTACAAAGCTTGAGGCAAGGGGATTCAAATCATTTGCAAAAAAAATTGATATAAATTTGCAACCAGGTTTTAATATTTTTCTCGGCCCGAATGGATTTGGTAAAAGCAATATAGTCGATGCAATTTGTTTTGTTCTAGGAAAAAGTTCTGCAAGGGAATTACGAGCGGAAAAGTCTGCAAATTTGATTTACAATGGTGGAAAGACTGGGAAGCCGGCATCTGAAGCAGAAGTTTCAATAACATTTGATAATGCAAAAAAAGTTTTTCCAATTGAGAATAAAGAAGTTAAGGTTACAAGAATAGTCAAGCAAACTGGGAATAGTATTTACAAAATAAATGATCAAATAATGACTCGACAGCAGATTTTGGATGTTCTAGCCGCTGCAAAAATCGATCCCAATGGGCATAATATTGTTTTGCAGGGGGATATTGTGCATTTCATGGAGATGAAGCCATTAGAAAGAAGAGAAATCATCGAGGACATTGCTGGGATTTCTATCTTTGAGGATAAAAAAGAAAAGACTATGAATGAGTTGAATAGGGTCCAGGAAAAATTGAATGAAGCTGAAATAATTCTAACTGAAAGGGAAAAAACGCTGAAGGATTTTAAGAAAGACAGGGATCAAGCGCTGGAGTACAAAGAACTAGAAAAAAATATTGAGAGGAACAAAGCAACAAGGATTAATTTTATGCTCAGAAATAAAGAAGAGGAACTTGGGAAGCAGGAAAATAAATTCAAGGATTATGAGAATGATATTCAAAAATTACAGAATGAAATCAATAGCTTGAGGCAGGAAATAGTTCTGAAGAAAAAAGAGGTTGAAACTATTAATCTGGAGTTGAATGAGAAAGGGGACAAAAGACAGAGAGAGGTAGGGAAAGATATTGAAGAGTTGAAGACGACGATCATCAAAGAAGATTCTAGAAAGGATGTTTGTGAGAATGAATTGAAAAAATTGAAGGACAGAAAAGTTGGTTTGGGAGATAGTATAAAGGAATATGAGAAGAAAGTTTCAGAGTTGAAAGGGAAGCAAGAAAAATTAACCAAGGAGAATGAAGAGTTGAGGAAGAAAGAAGAGGAGCTTGCAAAAAAGATTGAAACATTCAAGAAGAAGCATGGGATTGCAAACCAGGATGAAATTTCTAAGCTGATTGAAGAATTGGATAGTAAAATTGAGGATAAGCAGAGAGAGTTGCTAGGGATAGAAGAAGGGAAACAAAATGAATTAAGAAAAAAGGATATTTTGAATTATGAAATAAAAAGTTTGGAGGAAAGAATAAATAAAATCAAAGATTTGAAGAAAGAAGATGAAGAGAAGTTTTCTAAATTGAAGAAAAATAAAGAAGAGTTCAAGCAAATCCTGAGGAAGCTCTCTGAGGCATTAAATAATAGCAGTGTATATTCGTCACAACTGAGCACAACTAGAGGGAGTTTGATGGATGCACAGGAAGAGCATGAAAAACTGCGAATGAAGAACATAGGAATCAAAGAGTTCACAGCAGGGGATGTGGCTATCAAAAAGATCCTGGAACAAAACATGGCTGGGGTTTATGGGACAGTTTCAGATTTAGGGAAGGTTGAAGGAAAATATTCGATGGCAATGGAAGTCGCTGCTGGTGGGAGATTAAAGAGCATTGTTGTATCCACAGATTTAATCGCGGCAAAGTGCATTCAATTCCTGAAAGAGAAAAAACTGGGAGTAGTTACATTCCTACCATTGAATAAATTGCAAGAGAGAACTATTTCTGAGGATGAGAAGAAGATTGCGAAGGAACAAGGAGTGCATGGATTGGCGATTGAGTTAGTAAAATATGAGTCCAAGTTTGCGAGTGTGTTCAAGTATGTATTAGGTGGGACTTTGGTTGTGGATGATATTAATACTGCCAGAAGGATAGGAATTGGAAGAGCAAGGATGGTTAGTTTAACCGGGGATTTGTTAGAGATCTCTGGGGCGATGATTGGAGGATATAGAAGAGAGTCTGGATTGGGGTTCCAACAAAGAGAAGTTGCTGAGGGGCTGGAGAAGACTGAGAGCAAGATTGGGAAGTTAACAGAGATGGTTACATTATTAGAGAAGAAGAAGACTGAGAATGATGAAGAAGTAGTCTATTGCAGAGAGAGAAAGGCAGTCCTGGAAGCAGAAATCAAAGTCGCGGAAGTAAACATTGGAAGCGAAGACTGCAAAGAAATGGAAGCAAGGAAGAAAGAATTATTGTCACAGATTAAAGAAATGGATTCAATGGCAAAAAATGTCGCTGAAGATTTAGTGAAGATCGAGAGAGAGTTGGATAAATTAAAGCAAGAAAGGCAGGCACAGATTGAAGTTTTGACCAAATTAGGAAGCTCAGAAATGAGTAAAGAGTTGGAAAATTTTGATTTACAAAGACAGAATTATCGGGAGAGTCGCATCAAGAATGAGTCAGAGAAGAATTCAATGCAGAACCAGATAGGGCTGTATGTTTATGAGAAAGAAAAAATGATGAATATCTTGAAAACCACTGAAAAGGAGAATGAAAGCTTTTCTGGAGAATTGAAGGGTTTGATTGAAGAGTTGAAGGCGAACAAAGATATATTAAAGATCAAGGAGAAAACACAAAGAGAATTTTATGCAGAGTACAAAGAAATGTTCAACAAGCGAACGAAGTGTGAAGAGTTCATACAGAAAAAAGATTTGGTGTTGATTAGAAATGAGGAGAGGATTAGGAGTGTGGAGAATTATAGGAATGAAGTTTCGATCAAGAGGGCTGTGCTCGGTGGAGAGGTTGAAGGGTTGAAGAAGGAGTTTGAAATGTTTAAAGAAGTGCAGTTAAGAAGAGGAGTTGAACTGGAGGAATTGAATGCTGAGATCAAAAATTTTGAGAATCATTTGCGAAACCTTGGGAATGTCAATCTTCGTGCTCTGGAGATTTATGAGAAAGTGGATGAGGAATACAAGAATTTGTTGGAGAAGTTTGATAAATTGAAGCTGGAGAAAGAGGATGTCATGAAGTTGATGTTTGAAATAGAGAGCAAAAAGCAAGAGAGTTTCATGAGGACTTTCAAGTTACTAGAGAGGAATTTCAAGGAGATATTTTCTTCATTGTCAACAAAAGGAGAAGCAGAGCTAGTGATTGAAAATCCAGAGAACATATTTGAGGGCGGGGTGGATATCAGAGTGAAGATTATTGGAAGTAAATACTTAGATATCAAGAGCTTGTCAGGAGGAGAGAAGACTTTGACTGCGTTAGCGTTCATATTTGCAATACAGGAGTTTGATCCATCGTGGTTCTATCTAATGGATGAAGTGGATGCTGCTTTGGATAAGAAAAATTCTGAGTTATTATCTAAACTAATTGGGAAATATTCCAAAGGGGCACAGTATATTGTTATATCACATAATGATGCCATTATTTCTGAAGCGAATACTATCTATGGTGTGGCAATGCAAGATGGAATTTCCAAGGTTGTGAGTTTGAAGGTTTGATTGAATTTTCTTAGATTTTTTTGAATTTTGTTAATCTCTTTGGAGGAAACTTCTATTAATGGGATTTGTTGAGTAATTTTATTTCTGAGATTGAAAGTATTTGCTAAGGAAGCATAAGCTAGCCAACCTTCTGTAAAATCATAAAGATTATCAAAAGTTATATCACCATGTTCATATGCATTCAAGTTTACGATGAGTTTTTGGTTAAATTTGTTTAAATTTTTTTGTTTTATTCTTTTGTAATAGGGGAATATTTTTAAGCCAAGAAATTCAATACCATTGTAAATATTAATTATTTTTGTTTTTTCAGGATGAAGTTGAATTAGTAAATTATTCTCTAAAAAATTTGAAATTAATACCCTTATTAATTCTAATTGAATTGGATCTTTTGAAAGTATTACAAAATCGTCTACATAACGGATATAGTATTTTATTTTGAAAATGTGTTTAATATATTGGTCTAATTTGTCTAAATAAACATTTGCAAAAAATTGTGAGGTTAAATTTCCTAAAGGCATACCTTTTGCGGGGGAATAATTCTTTAAAATTTTTGTAATCAACCAAATTGTTCTTTGATCCTTAACTTTTATTTTTAATAGAGTTAGAAGAATGTCATGATTAACATTTTTAAAATAATGTTTGATATCCGCTTTGAGAACATAAGCTTTAGAGGTATAATTTTTAGAAATTTTTCTTGAAAATAATTCAAATCTTTTTACAGCTTTGAGTGTGCCTTTACCTTTACGATTTGCATAGGAATCAAATGTAAAAGAATTATTGAAGATTGGTTCAATTATATTGCAAATAGCATGATGTACAATTCTATCCCTAAAAGAAGATTTACTTATCTTCCTTGTTTTTGGATCATGAATAATGAATGTTTTTAATTTTTCTGGTTGATAGTAATGAAATATTAATTCGTTATGCAAATCCATCAAATTTTTTTTTAAATCCCTTGAGAAAATAATAATATCAATCTTTTTAGACTTGCCTTTCTTTGCTTTTTCATACGCAAGTAAAAGATTTTCATAAGA
>CAYYMN010000054.1:0-4756 GCA_964473075.1 Candidatus Woesearchaeota archaeon | reverse complement strand
GAGTTAAAATGAGAGAATTTAAAAAACGAAAAAATATTAGGACACTACAAAAAAAAATTAATAATAAGTTTTGCCTTCCTTAGGTTCTAATGGATCTTCATCATCGTCATCATCATCTTGGATTAATTTCTTGAAGATTACTATCAATGCTACCAAGACAATCAATACAATCAAGATCATGAAGCCAATCTTCAGCCATGAACTCTTGTCATTCTCTTCTACGTCCATTTCCATCTGGATTTCTTTGACTAGATTTCCTTCAGAGTCTAGGATTTGAATGCTGAACTCGTGTTCGCCAGCAGCATCTGCGTCTGGAGTCAAGGTCAATGAAACTTTTTCTGTTTCTCCTGCAGCCAAATCTAAGGTGCTTGGTGATACAGTACTGGAAGCCCATTGTGCAATACCTGCGACAGCGATTTCATAGGTTTCTTCTTCTGAGCCTGGGTTTGTTATGCTTAACTCCAAAGTTTTATCATCGCCTTCTTTACCTTCCAATGAAGTTGAACTTGTACTAATGGAAGTTTCTTCGGATGCAGATTCTTCTGTTGTTGTTTCAGTCCCATCAACTGTGATGACATAAGTTTTTTCTAATGTTTCATGGTCATTATCATATGCCACAAGGATGTTCAAGTTGTAGGTGCCTGATTCTGTATCTTCTGGAATGTCTAGGATGAAGTTTGCGGAGTCTGAGGATTCTTCGTCTTCATTATCTTCTTCTTCTGATGCTAGCTCATCAATGTAATCTGAAGCTGAGTCTAAATCTTCTAATGAAACTTCAACTTTGATATCCTCTTCTTTTTGTTCACCAACATTTTTCACTCTTACTTCAACTGATAGTTCGTCCCCTGCATTTACTGTGGAATCATAAATTACATCCATTATTTCTAATGAGTGCCTTTGTTTTTCAATGTAAAGATCGAATGATTCTCTTTCATAATCTTCATTATCATAAACTTCAACATACAAAGTATAATCGTTATCATCTAAGTCCAAATCTGATGGTATTTCTAGGTCTAGAGTTTTTCTGTAAGAGACTCCAGGTTCAATATCGAATGTGCTTGAAATCGCTTCAACATCATCATATTCATAACCTCCGATCCATGCTTTGACTTTGACTTCTACTTCGCAGTCATCAACATCTGGGCAGGTTGTTGAATCACCTGTGCCTTCAATGTACACTTTGATCTCGACTGTATCTTCTAGTTCAACTTGGGTTGCAGTGTCTGCAGAAATTTCTATGTCTTCAATGTATACTGAGGTAATATCATAAAGATCACTATCTGCGCTTGCAATTTCTAGCAATCCGATTAATAATACTAAACTCATAAATAATATTTTTAGGTTTTTGTTCATCTTTAAGGATCCCCCCTGTTTGATGGTTTGAAGCTCAAGATTTCGTTTATTTAAATGTTCTGGTGATAGTGAATAGAAATGATTACTTTTTTGTGGTTATGTTTGATTTTTGTTATTCATTCCTGTAAAGAGATAGTTATTCTTGTTTGAGAATTTCATTCAATTCCTCGTCGGAAATGGCACAGCCTTTGAAGCGCATTCCCCAAATTACTGCTTCTAAAATATCTTTTCTGTTGGTTGTTTTTGAAGAGAGATATTTGTTTAGTATCCCTAGTTCGTATGCAATTGTACAGAGTTCAACTGAGCGAATTACTTTGATGTTTGAAAAGTCTTTTGTGAATTTTTTTAGATTCTCTTCATTAACTTTTATTTTTGTGTGAAGTTTGTTCTTGAAAATGTTTGCAAGTAATTGCGGGTTTTCGATCATCAAACGAGTTGTTCTTTCATCAATGACTATTGCTTCTGCATTTATTTCTTTTGCTAAGACTAGGGCACTTAGTTCGCCACGATCGATGATTGTCATATAATTATTTTTAACAAAGAATATTTGGTTTGAAATTTGTTTAATTGATTCTTCTTTTTCAAGCAAATGCTCAGGGTAAATCTTGAATATGCCTTGCTCGAGGATTTCTTGGATTTGCAGAGCTTCAAGTTTGAATTTTTTAGATCTTATTGGAACATCAATTATTTCTTCTTTGATTTCTTGGGTGATGTAAAATTCGCCTTTATATTGTTCTTTCAATGGCTTGAGAATCCAGAGTAAATTATTTAGGGCCAGGCTGATGATTGTGCTAGAGTCGAAAATTAAGGATTTCATAATGAGAATAGCCTCCTAGTGTCTGCTAATCTTTGTTTGATTTTAATTTTTGTGCTAAAGTCAATATCGCCAAGTTTTGTTTCGCCTAAATAGCTCATTAGTTCCCATTTTGTGATGCCGAGCAAGTCTGCGGCTCTTCCTGCGGAGAAACCATGCTCGTAAATTCTTCCGCCCCTTTTTATCCTTGAATGCTCGAGGACTTGGGTGATATACATCCCAAATTTATTTTCAAAGGAGGAAATTCTTGCGAATATTTTTTTGATTATTTTTTTGTATTCATCAATAAAGTTTTTTTCGAGCTGGGATCTTGCAATGAATAAATCGTTTGAAATATTTTCTTTGAATTTTAATAGCTGAGGAGAATCAGTCAATCTTGGGCGGTTGAATATTTCTGATAAAGAGAAGATGATTACTGATATGGAAATAGAGTCTGTGTTTTGGTAGATGCCTGCATTATGGATAGTTTCGTTGCTTAAGAATTTTAATTGGTTAGCATTTTCTTCAGTGAGCATTGGCTGGACTTTTTTTAATACTGAAAGAATATCCTGGCGTATCTCTTCGTTCATGCTTTTTATAGGGGTATTATTTTTAATAAATGTTGTGGTTTAGGATTTTTGTTCTTTGAAAAATGCTTCAATCTTTTTTATTGGATCTTTTTCTATGATTATGTTTAAGTCTGAAGAGAAGCATTTCTTATAATTTTGCCAGACATAGCGCTCGTCCATAAAGATTATTACACCCCTATCTGTTTCACTTCTAATACATCTTCCTGCACTTTGGAGAGTTTTTATCAATGCTGGGGCAGTATAACCATATTCCCAACCCTTGGAGAATCTTTTGTCATAATAATTGATTAGTTCCTGGGTTTCTAGGTCTGGTTTTGCAAGTGGTAAGCCGACGACAATCACTCCCTTGAGTAAATCCCCAGGCAAATCAATGCCTTCAGAGAAACTGCCACCTGCAACAGCTAACAAAACTGCACCAACATCTTTGAATTCCTTGAATCTTTCCAATAAATCTGTGCGTTGTTCTTTGTTGTATTCTTGGTTTTCTATGAAGATTGTTTTTGTGGTTTTATCTTTTATTAATTCTGAAACTTGTTCTAGGATGTAATAACTTGGGAAGAAAATTATGGAATTGCCAGGGATGGTGTTTGTTATTTCTGAGCATTTTTTGGAGATGTTTTCATACATTGCTGTGCTTCTAACCAAATATTTCGTAGAAGTTTCAGGAATTATGATATTCAGACGATTCTCTTTAGGAAAAGGATTTTCGTATTCGATAGTTATAGTTTTCTTTGGGTCTAAGCCGAGCAGATCTGAGTACATGTCTAATGGAGTTAATGTTCCTGACATGAAGATAATGGCTTGGGAGTCTTGGATTATTTCTTTCATGACAATTCCTGGATCGAGGCATTCATATGAGATTGAGATCAGAGGTTTGTTTTTTTGGAAGATTCTAGAGACAATTCTTGTGAAGCCTTCGTCTGGACCCAACCAGGATTCTAAAAATTGTGCCAGGGATTGGGCGAAGCTACGCTTTTTTATTTTCAAGGCTTCATCTGAAATCATGTTTAAATTTCCAATGAGTTCATCATAGTTAATTATCTTTGTTACTTCGTTGAAAAAATCTGTTTTTTTGATTAGGATTTCTTGTTTGTCAAAGGGGAATTTTTTGGGGAAGTTGTCTAGAATTTCTTTTATTTTTAGAATGTCCTTAGAGATTTCTTCAAAGCCCAATGATTTTGTTTCTTTTGATGCAGCTTCGATGAGAAAAGTGTTTGTTTTGATGGTTAATAGTTCTCGAGCGCGATTGGGAATATTATGAGCTTCATCAAAAATTATTATGCAGTCACTAAGGTTTTTATTAATTCTTTTGAAGAGGCTGGAGCGAATGTTTGGGTTTAAAATATAGTTATAATCTGAGATGATTACATGCGCTTCTTTTCCTAGGGTTGTTGCGAGTTCATAGCTGCATAGATCAGAATTGAATGCGATGCTGTTTATTTCTTCTGTGTGGAGAGGGGATTCAGACTTGAGTTTTTGTAAGGTGTTTACAGATTCTGGTGAAGGTTTGTTTTTGAATTTTAGATGATTATAGTATGGGCATTCATTATTTTCTCTTAGGTTCTTACAGTATTCAATGAACTCGCCTTGCCTTAGCAGCGAAACTTTTGGCTGGTTGCACATATTTTTTTTGCTGATTAGATCAACCGCGACTAATGGGAGATTATATTTGGATTTTATTTTTTTTAGGGTTTCGATTGCTATCAAATGTTGAGTATTTCTGGAAGTCAAGTAGAATATTATTTTTTTTTTGTCTTCTTTGAATAAATATGTTATTGCTGGGGATAATACTGAAGAAGTCTTGCCTGTGCCTGTGGGTGCATGGATTAGAAGTTGGCTTTTGTTTTTGATTGTAGAGTAAACCTGGGTCATGAATGCAGGTTGTATTTTTCGTTGTTGATCGTGGGGGAAAAGGAAGTCCATAGAGTATAGTTTTTTTTTAGGTTTAAAAAGATTTGTAGTTAACTGCTGTGTGGCATGATTCTAGAAAAATAATTTAGCTCCTGCTAGATTGTTTCTT
>CAYYMN010000053.1:0-4880 GCA_964473075.1 Candidatus Woesearchaeota archaeon | reverse complement strand
AGTAAAGAAAAGTTGTAAAAAATAATTGTGACACAACCTGCGATGGGGCTGAGTAGGCGTAAGTTAATAAAGTTTTGAATTTTCATTTTGATTATGATTAAATATCTTGATGAATTGAAGAAGTTGAAATTATTGAAGTATGTAATTTTAGGTTCTGGTGCACTTGCTGTGAGGGGGATAAGAGAGAATAAAGATTTGGATGTTTTGGTTGATGAAAAAACTTTTGAAAAATTGAAAAAGAAATATTCTTTGAGTGATAAAGGTGCGATTGAAATTGGGAACATTGAAGTATGGAGTCATTTTAGACCTTGGTTTGAGGATGCGAATTTGTTGATTGAGGATTGTGATATCATTAATGGATTTAGGTTCATGAAATTGAAATATTTGGTTAGCTGGAAGCAATGGTGTGGGCGTGAGAAAGATTTGAGTGATTTAAAGTTGGTTGAAGAATATTTGAAAAAGACCAATAGGATTAAATAATAGTTTTTCTATTAATGAATTATGAAAAAGTTGGTGATACTATTTATTTTGTTAATGCCATTTGCTTATGGATTAAGATGGAATAATATAATCCTAAAAATGGAACAAATTTAAATAAATGTAAAAGAGATAAAATTTGGAGATATTAGAGAAGAAATGAATAAAAAAGAATTAGTAGAAAAATTAGAGGATATTGAATGGGAAGATTTTGAGGTAAAAGAAGCTCAATCTGAGATTCCTAAAAGTAGCTGGGAAAGTGTCTCTGCATTTTCAAATACTAATGGTGGTTGGTTAGTCTTTGGGGTTAAGAAAGAAGGAAAGAAATATTTCATTCAAGGAGTAAAAACTTCAGAGAAAGTTGAGCAAGATTTTACTAATGTTCTTCGAAATAAAAGTAAATTTAATAAAATCATTGAGGTAAAATGTAAAAAATATAATTTTGAAGGAAAGATTGTTTTTGGGTTTTACATACCAAAAAAACATGCAAGAGAAAAACCAATTTATTTTAATGATCCTAAAAATACCTTTATTCGAACAGGGAGTGGAGATCAAAGAGCTACTCAGGAAGAAATTGATACTTTTTATAGAAATGCTTCCTTTGAAGAAAAAGATCAGGAATTAACCTCATTTAAATTAGGAGATTTAGACAAAGAAACAATAAATGATTATAGGAATTTTTTTGTACAAGTTAATCCGGCTCATAGATATAATACTTTCTCAGATAAAGAATTTTTAGAAAAATTAGGTGTAATAAAAGAGAATAGAATTACTTTTGCAGGATTGCTTTTATTTGGAACAGAAGATAACTTAGGAGAAGCAATATCAAATTATAGGATAGAATATCTAGAAATTGAAGGGATCTCTTATGAAGATGCACCTTCTAAATATAATTATAGAATATCTTCTGAGAAAAACTTGTTTTCAACATTTTTTGATATTTATGAACGATTAGTAAGACAAATTGAAATTCCCTTTTCAGTTAAGCAAGGAGCTAGAGATGATGATCCTCCGCATGTTCAAGCACTAAGGGAGGCATTGGTTAATTTAATAATAAATACAGACTATTTTAGTAAAACTAATGCTCGAATAAGAGTTTTTGTAGATAGGTTTGAATTTTTTAATCCTGGTGCTTTACCAAAAAAGATTGAATTGATATTAAAAGAAGACTTTTCTCTTCCACGAAATCCAATTATTGCAAAGGCATTTAGATTCTTAAGATTTTCAGAAAATATTGGTTCTGGTTTTCATAAGATGATTAATGGTTGGAGTAAGCAATATAATTTAAAGCCAATTATAGATGGGGATTTTGATTATTATAAAATAACCTTTCCAAAAGATAAAAGTTATACTACTACTAATACTACTACTACTACTAATACTACCACTTATACTACTACTAATACTACCACTAAAGGCGAAGACAAAGAAAAAGAAATTTTAAACATAATAGAGAATAATCCTTCTTTAAGTGTTGAACAAATTTCTGGGATGGTTAATTTAACTATTGATGGTGTTAGATATCATATAAAAAACTTAAAGAAGAATGAAAGAATTAAAAGAAAAGGTCATGGAAAAGGTGGAAGTTGGGAGATATTGAATTAAAATGTTGTACTTAGAACTAAAATCAAATATTAGGAAGTTATGGGATAAATTTTGGAATAGAGAAATTAGTAATCCGCTTAAAATAATAAAACAAATAGATAATTTAATTTTTATGAAAAGGTTGGTGATATTGTTTATTTTGTTAATGCCTTTTGCTTATGGGTTGTGTAGCGAGTCTGATGGGGGGAATGTTGTTGGGACTTTTGGGTATACTGAAGTGGATGGAGTCAAGTATGCTGATGCTTGTATTTCTGCGAAGAATTTGAAAGAATATTATTGTTCTGGTGCAAGTTATTCTAGTGCTACTTCTTCATGTTTGAGTTGTAAGGATGGAATGTGTTATCAAAGTGCTTGTGCAGTTGCGAATGAATGTAATCCTATATTGAAGAAATGGTGTGATGGGAGTGGATGGTTGGATTCTGGGTATTGTAGTGATAGTAATTTGGGGTGTTATCTTGAGGATTCTAGTTGTGGGGCGAGTGTGTGTAATTCTGGGGCGTGTGATTATGCGAATTATAAATATTGTTCTGGGAATGAGTGGTTGAGTGATGATTATTGTGATTTTACCATCTGTGGGAATGATGAGAAGTCTTTAGGATATTGTTTTTGTGTTGAAAGTGAGGATGTGGAAGGAACTTGTAATGATGATAAAGATAATGATTGTGATGGGAGCGTGGATTGTCATGATGATGATTGTGATGGGTTGAGCGGGTGTGAATGTTCTGAAAGTGAGACTAGAAGTTGTAGCTCGGATGTTGGGGAGTGTGTGATAGGGATGCAGGCTTGTGTGGCTGGGAGCTGGGGGGAGTGTTCGGGTGTGGAAGTGAGTTCTGAGAAGTGTGATTATCTGGACAATGATTGTGATGGGATTGTTGATGAAGAGTGTACTTGTGTTGCTGGGGATACGAGAGATTGTGGAGTGAGTGTTGGAGTGTGCAAGGCTGGGGTGCAGGTTTGTAGCGAGAATAATGTTTGGAGTGTGTGCTATGGAGCGTCGTATGCAGCGTCGAAAATTGAGAGTTGTGATGGATTAGATAATGATTGTGATGGAATTGTTGATGAGGGATGTGGGTGTGTTGCAGAGAGCAATCAATCATGTGGATCCGAGATAGGGGCTTGTAAGTTAGGATTGCAGTTGTGTGTGAATGGTTCGTGGAGTGATTGTGATGGTGGAATAGAAGTGTTTCCGGAAATTTGTGGGGATTATATTGATAATGATTGTGATGGGTTGGTGGATAGTGAGGATGATGTTTGCAGTGCTACGAATATAACTATTGTTAGTAATATTCCTGAAGTGGAATGCGTGTTTGATTATGATTGTGAGGCGAGATTTGTTTGTGAGAGCAATGAATGTGTTGAAGAGGTGATTGAGGAGGAGATTGTTGAAGAGAATACTGGAGGATTGAGCAGTGGGTTGGCTAGTAATGATTTTGTGGAGGAGGAATCTTTTGATTATGGAAGTTTGATAATTCCTGTTGTGGTTGTGTTATTGATTGTTGCTGGGGTTGGAATTTATTTATTGCAGAAGAGAAAAAAAAGTTCTACAAAAGTTGAAGTGAAAAAAGAAAGTCCAAAAATTAATTTAGTTACTAAACCTTTAATGGGAAAATTTTTGAAGAGTGCTGCTGAGAGGGATTTGGAAAAATCTATTAATGAAAGTAAAAATATTTTTAAAAAATAAAATCTATAGAAAAGTTTAAATATATCTGGAGCATTTATTTTTGCATCATGATTTTAAAAGGGGGGATATTAATGAAGAAAAGTTTGGTGTTAGGAATAATTTTGGTGTGTGTTTTGTTTTTTTGTTTTAATGAGATTGTTGAAGGAGTAATTTTTAGTGAGAATGTTACTCAGACGACAAATAATAATACTTATATCGGCCAAGGACATTTTTGGACTGATTCTGGATCTGGTTCTGTTAAATTTGGGTTTCAGGTTAATGCTGGAAATGCTAGTTATGATATTAATTTGGTAGTTAATGGGAGTGAGCGTGGTCTTGGAAGTGCTGCTGAAGGGGTTAGTTCTAATATTAATTTGAATCAATCATGGCTTTTTGCACAGGGGGTTAATATATCTTGGTATGTTAATGTAACAAATGGAACTGCAACTAATAAATCTTGGACTAGATTCTTTACTATGGACATGGTTAGGCCTTTGATTGATTTTATTGGGATGCCAGTTAATAATTCTAATTTTAGTGCTTCTTCGGTAGCTATCAATGTTAATATTACTGATCAGATTTTGGCGAATGGGACATATTATTTGATTAATGGGAGTTCAAGACTTTTATTGTCTACTGTTAATGCAACTTATACTGAGACTTATATAACTGCGCCTTTTGGAAATGGGACTAATTTTTCGAGTTTGGCTGAGGGAACTTATATTTATTATGTGAATGTTACAGATATGGCAAACAATACCAATGTGTCTGCGTGGAGGACATTCAGCTTGGATAGAACTTTGCCTGCGATGAGTTATGCTGCTGCAACTTTTGGCAATGCAAGTAATTTTAGTGTGACTACTGCTTATGCGAATGTGTCATTGACTGAAACTTATTTTGATAACTTGACTTTGGAGTTGTATAATATGAGTTCAGGGTTGGCATTGAATACTACTAGATATAATGGTTCGACTAATTTGGCAGTGAACTTTACTAGTTTGGCTGATGGATGGTATTACATAAATATAACTTCAATTGATACTGCAAGCAATAGAAATGCTACTCCTATGAGAGGATTCTTGGTTGATACAGTTGTGCCTTTGGTGAGTTATGGAAGTCAGACTTTTAGCAATGCAAG
>CAYYMN010000052.1:0-5232 GCA_964473075.1 Candidatus Woesearchaeota archaeon | reverse complement strand
ATATGGTATTGGATCTCGGGTGTGGGATTGGAGTTGTTGGGAGAGTTGCAAGGGAGTTGACAAATAATGAAGTAGTATTAGTGGATGTGAATGAGAGGGCTTTGGCATTGGCGAGGATGAATCTGAAGGGGTTTAAGAAAATAATAATTAAAAAAAGTGATGTGTATGAATCGTTACAAGGGGAAAAGTTTGATGTGATCCTGTTAAATCCGCCACAGACTGCAGGGAGGAAATTGTGTTTGAGGATGATTGCAGAGGCTTTGGAACATTTGAATACTAATGGGAGCATACAGGTTGTTGCAAGGCATAATATTGGAGGGAGTTATTTTGAGAAGTTTATGAAGGAAGTTTATGGAAATGTTAAAACATTGGCTAAAAAAGGTGGGTTTCGAGTGTATAAATCAGTTACCTAAGAATGCTTTTATTTCTAGGGCGGCAAATAAAATATCTTCTTCTGGAATTTTTATTTCTATGGGAAAGGTTGGTTTTGTCAAGTTAATTTGTTTTAATTTTGGAATTCTTGTCCATGCTCTTACTTCGCCGGTATATCGTGTTTGTAAATATTTGCCAATTTCTTGAAGTTTTGCGTCTATTATTTTTTGGTGTTCTTGGATTATTCCTTGATGATCATATTCTGGTGTGCCGAGTAGTGAATAATAGCCTTGAATGAATGTGTAATTATTATGCTCTAAGTAAAACCATAAAAGTTTTTGTTGTGAATCGGTTGAAGGATTTATTATAAGCTCCAGAGAATTTTTTGGATCTTTTGGGGACCATTCTTCGAGATCTTTTGGGAAAATGTTTGGGGAGTAGAGTAATATTGAAATTCTAAGTTTTGTGAGCCAGTCCATACTTTGGAGAATTAATTGTTTGTTTATAAATTATGCTGCTTCTTGAATTTCGGCTAATTGTGCAATAAGAGCATCATTTAATTCAATTATGGCTTTTCTGGATTTGTTGAGTTGGGACATAATTTGGGTTCTTGGGATTGGTTGATCTTTTTTGGGATAAATATTAGAAATTAGTTCTGTAATGAGTTTTATTTCTAGGTCGATTGATTTTGAAAATTGTTTTGATTGTATTTTAGACCCTGTGTTCTTAAGGTTTGTTAGTTGAGTACGCATTTGAATTAAATTTTTGAGTAGAGATCCAATTGTTGAGGATATTTTTTGTGGTTCTTTTGTATAGGAGAGGGTTTGTTCAGTTTTATATAAATTTGTTATTAATTCCTGGTTAATTCTATTTAGTTCTATTATTAATGGTCCTAGATTTGTTTTTTCTTGTGGATTTTGAAGTCTGATTCGAAGGACATTTACAAGAGTATTAATTTCTTTTTCCTTCAGGTTTCTTCCAAGTTCGGAAATTTCTGCTTTGGCTAATTTGAGAAATAGTTCTTGAAAAAGTTTTCTTTTATCGAAAGGGATTAGTTTTGGGTTTAGGTATTTTGAATTTGTTTTTACATAAGTTAATGCAGAACTTGGGTCATATTTTTTTCCGAAGAGCCAGTCAAACCATCCCATAATTAAATGATTAGTCAAAAAGGTTTAATAAACTTTTGCTTTAGTGCGATTTGATTTTGTGAAACTTTGTTCTAATTGCTCGATTTCTTTTTTGAAGTGCATTTGAGAAACTTTTCGGTATAATCTTTTGTAGATGGTTTCTGCAAAGCTAGTCCATCTGTTGATTTCTAGTTTCAAAGTGCGTTGCATTTCTGGGGTTGTTTTTTGAGATTGGCTCTCGAGGGTCATATCTTTAATTATTTTTAGGATGGATTCCTGAGCATTTTTTAATTTTAAAACTCGAATATGGTGGCCTTGGGTTTCACTAACATAAGTATCAGCTGTGTACTTTACATTTTGTAGCTGTTTGTATAATCTGGAGTAGATTTCTGGATTTAATGGAAATGTGGAGTAAGGTTCGTTGTCTTTGGTTGTTTCTTCCTGGGAAATTTTTCTTGGAGTGAAATTTTGACTTTTGTGTCTGGACATTATTCTGGCTTTTTGGGTTAGTCTGTCAATGTCTTCAATGTATAATAAACGATTATTCTTTTGGATTTCTGTTTCAGCCAAGTCTAAAAAGATTTCGATAAAATATGGATTGTTATATAAAAAATGATTCTCTTGGAGAGTATATCTTAATGCTTTTTCAGAGTTGAATTTGTCTGAGGAAAATGCGCTTTCTAGCCAGTGGGCGAGTGTCATGTTATTTTTAATAGATAAGTAGTTTTTAAGGATTTATGTTGAAGTAAATATTGTTTGCAGGAATATTTTCTTTAGTTTCAATTTTTTTTTGAAATAATTTTGTGTTATATAAGGAACAAAGTTTTTAAAGAATGGGTTTATCTTATTTTTTAGGCCGTGGTGGCGCAACCTGGTACCGCGCAGATCAAAAAGAGCGTAAGCCTTGAGAGCGTAAGCCTCGAGTTTCGCCAGAGACAGCCTGTTTCCGCAAGGATATCTCGGTTCGAATCCGGGCCACGGCGTTATTCTTTTTGTAGTAATTTTTTCATTGTACAAAATGTTTAGTGGGGCTACATAAGTTTTATAATTTAGTTTTTTTGAATTTAGATTTATGAGAATAGCATTAGTTAATGGTTTTTATTTGCCTACAATTGGTGGTGTGGAAAAAGTTGTTGAAGAGCTTGCAGTTAGATATGTTAAATTGGGACATCATGTTGATGTTTTTTGTGTGGACACTGATAAGCATCAGAGGATTAAGAAAAAGTTTGAAATCATTGATGGAGTGAGGGTGCATCGTTCGAGGTATTTGTTGAAATTGTCTTTGAATACTTATATTGCTCCTGGAATTATTTGGGATTTGATTTGGAATAAATATGATGTGGTGCATTCGCATGTTTCGGGGCATGATTATGTTTTGTGGGCGGGGCTGATTGCATTCTTGAAAGGGAGAAGGCATGTACATACGACGCATTGTCCATGGACAGATAAATTTAGGCCATTAAGTGTTAGGATACCTTTGTTTTTTACTGATAATTTTTTTAATTATATTAGTTATTTCTTTTGTGATAAAGTTATTGCGATTACTCCATGGGAAGTGCCAATCTTGAAGAAGTGGGTGAGTGAAAAGAAAATTAAAGTTCTAAGGAATGGAATGGATGCGATATTGTTTGAGAGAATAAAGAAAGGAAATTTTAAAAAAAAGTTAGGGATTAGTAAAAAGATTATTTTGTTCTTTGGGAGGTTGCATCCGACGAAGGCGCCAGATATGTTTGTGAAACTTGCAAAGGAGATTCTGAAGGAAAGGAATGATTTGGAGTTTGTGATGGTTGGACCGGATGAAGGAGAGATGGAGAAAGTCAAGGAGATGGCCAAGGATGAAAAGAGGATTCATATCACTGGGTCGATTCATGGGAAGAGAAATATTGCTGAGATGTATCAGGATTCTGAGGTGTATGTGATGCCTTCATACAGAGAAGGGTTGCCGTTAACTTTGTTTGAAGGAATGGCTTCTGGATTGCCAATTGTTGCGACGCCATGCAATGGAATTCCTTATGAACTTGAAGATGGGGTTAATGGTTTTTTGGTTGAGTATGGAAATGTTGAAAAATTAAAAGAAAAAGTTTTGTTCTTAGTTGATAATCCTGTTGTTAGGAAGAAAATTGCAGAAGCGAATATTTTGAAGACTAAAAATTATACTTGGGAACAGATTGCGAATGAAACTTTAGAAGTGTATAAAAATAATTTTCTGGTGCAAAAGTTTATTAAGTAGTTTGAATTAAGAGTGATATATGAAAATTAAATTTTGTGGAATTATTCTTTTGTTAATTATTGTTTTATTTGAATTTGGTTGTGTGAATGATGATTTAATAGAAGAAGAGATAGAAAAAGAAATAGAAGAAAAGAATGTTGTTCAGTCGCCTGTAGGGAATAGGGATCCTAAGGGACCTTCTTCACATCAAATGTATAGTGCATCAAGTCCTGATGGGTTGGTTTGGACTATGGATACTGAGTCATTGGTTGATAATGCGTCTGTACCTGATCCATTGATAACAGAAGATGGGAATATTCGTGTTTATTATCTTGATTTTAAGTTAGGGCAAAAATTTGCATGCATTGAATCGGCAGATAATGGAGAAACATTTGTTGATGCTGGATGTTCTGTACAGACTACTTCTGATGGGATTGCGGATCCGAGCATTGTGCAACTTGATGATGGTAGGTATAGATTATATTTTTATGGGCTTGATTCTTCGCAAGATGTTAATTCAAAAACAGAGCATGTGATAAAGACTGCTATTTCAGATGATGGTATTACATTTGTTGAAGAACAGATAGCATTAGCTTATGGGGGAGTTGTTGATCCTGATGTTTTTTGGAATGGAGAAAAATGGATAATGACTACATTTAGTATTACAGATGGAACTAATATTGTTGCTGTGAGCGATGATGGATTAACATTTTCTTATTTTGGGGAAACATCGCTTCCTGGAATTATTACTTGTCAACCAGTAAAGTTGGAGAATGGATTGTTTAGGGTTTATGGTTTTGCTTTTGATGGACAAGATGAATTTTATAGTTATACCTCAGCTGATGGTTTGGGTTGGATAGAAGAGGAAGGGATTAGATTAGAAGCACCTGAAGGAAAGAAAATCACTGATCCACAAGTTGTGCAGCTTTCTGATGGAACTTGGAGAATGTATTTGAAAATGGAAAATAAAATAACTAAAAATGAGGGGGATTTAATTAGCTAGGATTTTGTAAATGATGAAATTAAAAAAAATTTGTTTTGTAATTTTTGTGTTAGTAATTATTAGTGGATGTTCTCAGGAACCAATAGGGAATAATAGAGATCCTGATGTTAATACAGATCCTAATATTGTAGTTAGTGTGTATGATGAGGAAAAGGCTTATGATGGGACGACATTGTTTACAATTAAAGAAAGAGATGAAGATACTAGAGTTGTGGAAGTGAATATGGAAGGTGAAATTGTCTGGGAATATGTTGTTTCAAAAGAATTGGTGAATGGTTCTTTAGTGGGTTGTGATGCAGAGTTGCTTAAGAATGGAAATATTTTGCTTGTTTTGTCGAATAGTGGAGTATATGAAGTGGATCGGGATGGAGAAATTGTTAGGTTTTATTCTGATGAGAAGGTGTCACATGATGCTGATCGATTATCAAATGGAAATACTATTGTTGTGTTCGGGAATAATGATTGGAAGAGTGATGCACAGGTGAAGGAAGTTGATTCGAGTGGAGAAATAGTTTGGGAGT
>CAYYMN010000051.1:0-5593 GCA_964473075.1 Candidatus Woesearchaeota archaeon | reverse complement strand
ACTTCATCTCTCATTTTAACAACCTCACTTTGCTTCCCTTGGGATTCTTTGCAAATAATTCTTCAATACTAAGTGCCTCCCCGCCCGCACCAATTATTTTCTGCCTTGCAGTTTCAGAGTATGAGAATGCCGCCACAACAATTTTTTTCTTAACTTCCCCAACAGACAATACTTTTCCAAGCACCAAAGCAATTTCACCATCTCTAACAACCTTAATCAATTTCTCTAAATTCACGCATGCAATTTTCTTTGTAGGCCTCTCTAGTTCTTTAGCCACTCTTTTCCATAGAGCAACTTTTTGTTTGCCCAGTTTTGCTATCAGTTCCCTTGTTTGTAAATTTGTTTTCATTTTTCCTTTTTATACTGCGGAGGAAGGGATTTGAACCCTCGCACCCACTTAGGGACTAGCCCCTCAAGCATACGCTCCATCCACATTCATAGATGAAATAGCGCATTTGACCACGCTCTGCCACCTCCGCATAAGCTTTATTTGAGTTTTTTTATTTCTTCACTCAACTCATCTACTTGCTCATGCAACACATTAACTAAACCTTCAACTATTTCCAAAGGTGTTAACTGCCCCCAAGGTTCTATTGTGACAATGAAATCTTTATCGCTTCCTTTAACCTCAATCTCATTCGCAGAAGCATCCACACAAGCATTACACAGAATGCAAGCATCGATATTCTTCACTTTCAATTTTTTGCCTTCTAATTCAAATACTTTTCTTGGACAAACCCCAATAATCTCCTCTGCATTTTTCACACTCCCTAACTTGATGCTTGGATACCCCTGATAATACATCAATCCAGGACTATATTTGATATGATCTTTTCCTGTTGATAATATCGCATGTGCAATCACTCTCAATTTCTGATTCTCTAACAATTTAACAATAGGCGTCTTCCCATGAACCGGAACAACTGCCGGATCTTTTGATTTGAATTGCTCTGCACAAACAATGCATGGTCCTTCAGCCTCTAATGACAAATCCAAAGTACACCTTGCACATCCAGCCCCCTTGCATTTACATTTTTCCTTGACAAAATAACTTTCAATATCAGTCTTCAAAACTACCAATCCAATCCTATGTGCAATTATTTCATCATACAATGCAGACGAGTTTTCTAAGATCTCAACTGTATCCACAGCCATTGCATGCAAATGATTAACAATAATCCTCCTAAAAGTATTCAATTCCTGTGGACTAATTCCCTTTACTACAAACCTAACTTTTTCTTTATCCGAGGACAATAATTTCATTTCCATCTTAAACCCTTCTACCCCTCTTTCCACCTTTCTTTCTACACATATCATGCGGAACTGTGGTTACATCATCAATATTTCCTATCCTGAATCCCATTCTTGATAATGCCCTAATTGCAGCCTGACTTCCAGGACCTGTATTGCTTGGTCCATTATGCCCCCCAGGAGCTCTTACTCGAATATGCAACGCATTGATTCCCTTATCTCTCGCACCCTCAGCCGCAATTTTCGCCGCAGACATGGCTGCTGTTGGTGAAGATTCCAATCTGTGCGCCTTGACAACCATTCCTCCGGATGCCTTTGACAAAGTCTCAGCTCCAGTTAAATCAGTAATATGAATTATTGTATTATTATAAGATGAATATATATGTGCAATTCCCCATCTCAATCTTTCCATGCCTTGTTGCGATTTTCCCAGGTTCATTGTTTCTCTCCTTCTTTCAATACTTCCTCAACAACTTCTTCCTTTTTAACTTGTTTATTCTCCTTCCCTTTAACTTCTTCAGTTTTCTTCTCTTTATTCCTCTCTGGATGCTCTGGATCCGCAAGTGGCGAATTTCCACTGAAAGTAATCATTTCCTCAACCACCCCTGGCACTAAAAATGAAGGCACATTAATTTTCTGCCCATTAACCATGATATGCCCATGAACAATAAACTGCCTCGCTTGAACAACTGAATGTGCCAATCCTCTCCTGAAAACCATCGTCTGCAATCTTCGTTCCAACAAATCCTTCACAACAAGCCCCAATACATTATCCACAGTTGCACCTGCTGGTATTAAACTCATCTTCTGCAATTTTTCTAAGAACAACTTTTTTTCCATTTCGGCTTGTGCCCCTGTTCTTGCAATTAATACTTTCGCCTGCTGCTTATAATGACTCAATTTAGAAGCAATTTTCCACAAATCTTTTTTATTCTTCAATCCATATTCTTCAACAAGCACTTTCTCCTCTTCTAATTGTGCCCTTCTCCAAGGATGCTGTGGTCGACTATACTTTTTCTTTGGTTTCTTTGGATCTCCCATATTGATTTAGACCTTATTTCTTACTATCACTTTTCTTAGCAGTAGTAGTAGTTGGTTTTCCTCCGGTCTTTGCTTTCTGTTTCGAAACGCCCATAGCCTTGCTATTCCTAAAGTGCGCCTTGGTGCGTTGCCCTCTTACTGGAAGGCCAGCTGAATGCCTCATTCCTTTGTAGGCTTTAACTTTTTGTAATCTCCTAACATCAAACTCAGTTCTAAATTTAATATCAGTAGTATATATATGTATATCATCTCCAGTATCATAATCCCTCTGCCTGTTCAACAACCAATAATCCAAATTCTCCCCATCCTTTAATTTCTTCTCAATATTCCTAACTTCATTCTCAGAAAAATTGCTCAACAATTTACTTTCATCAAAATTATTCCTTACACAAAAAGCATGCGAGAAATTAAACCCTATTCCTTTGATTTTAGTTAATCCATAACCTAGCTTAAAATTCCCTGGGATATCAGTGCTTAAAATTCTAATTAATTGCTTAACTCCAACTCTTTCATTTTTATTTTCTTTTTCCATTCTTTAGAATCAACCTAAAAAATCTAGTCTTTAAAAAGCTTTCTCTCGACTTTGCATAAACTTAATCTATAATTTTTTTAATTGAGTCGCTTACGCTCCAAACATCTCAATCGCCGATGAGGCTTTGAAATAAATTTTCAGAATCTTTTAGTTATCCTAAACTCAAACCATTTTCAATCCAGTATTTATTCCCAAAAATATAAAGTCAACCCTCCAATCAATTGAAGCCTTCGAAGTGAAACGACTAAATATTAATTCTAAAAAATCCAAAGTAATCTCATTATTCCTAAGGCAACTTACCTAACAAAAATCTTATACTTATCTTCATTATTCAATTCCAAAATAATCCTTCTCACGAATATCTTTACTGGATCCGGAATTGCGCTGATCCTATTTTTAATCTCTTCAAAGCTCTCAAACAACTTCTCTCCCCTGGCTTCTAAAATATTCCACATATGCTTCTTTCCTATCCCTGGCAACAACTCAATCTGATGCATCCTGGTACTAATTGGCCCGCATTTATTAAAGAAATCTAAAAACTTTTGAGGATTTTCTTTGACTAATTTTTCAATTACAAACTCTAATTCTCCTTTGGCAGTCTGCGTTAACCTATCAATCCCAATCCTCCCAACAACATGATGCACTTTCTCTCTCTTTCCTTCACCAATGTACAACTCTTCCATTGCCTGTATAGAAACATCTCTTTTTGGAATGACTTCTAACAATGTAAAACTTTTCTTGCTTATCACCTGCGCAATTGGTGTTTTTCTAAAACTAGCTCTGTTGTCGAATGGATACCCATTTGGTAAAAAGTCCAAAACTACTACAAATTCTTCCTTCTCGTTGGATTCCATTTTTTATTCTATTGTGGTATAACATCTAATATCTTCTTCAAATCATCATCTTTTATAGTCAAAGTCTCCGCTGAAAACAGCAACCTTAAACTATCTATGTCTTTTGGCATAACATCCACTATTTTTACTACATGCCTGTCCTTTAATCTAGGAATATTCAAGTTCATAATCTTTTCGCTTAATTCTTTAATCTCTTTTGTTGATGCAGTCACAAACAAATCTAAATACACATTTGCTTTTTCAGCTCTAAATGACATTCCATCATCCTTGACAACCTTGAACTTCTCTTTCAACTCCACCAAACTTATTGGCGTCTCCTCGACTAATTCAAATTCACTCATTGCAACTTCTTCATATGACTTGGATGCACGATAAACAACTTACTCAGCTTTCCATCAATAACTTTCACTTTATAGCAACTTCCCTGCTTTCCAATAACCAATCCCACATCCCCATGAAACCTTGGATGAAATATTCCAGCATGCACCGAAGAATCCAGCACTAACGCCACTTTGTCATCGACTTCAAACTTCTGTAAATATCTTCTTAGATTAATCTTCCCCTTTTCTCTAACATTCTTTCTAAGCTTATGCCTAGTCTTCCTTCTTAAACCCCCAGTTCTTTGCACCATTTCTCTAAAACTCCTATTTTTGTGGAAACATCAAATATTTATAAATTATTGCTAAATTTTGCTATTTAAATACCTTTGTCTCGTCTCTTCTGAAAACTTTTCTATTGCATACCTCAACATTGTTCTCGGCATATTCTTGTAATGCTTTTTTAAAAATATTTCTTCTACTTCCAAATCTCTCTTTCCTATTTCTCTAAGCATCCATCCAACTGCCTTATGCATCAAATCATGATTGTCTTTCAATAATATTTCTGAGACTTTCAATGCATCTTCAAACTGATTATTTTTAATTAACGCAAAACATGACAGCATTGCTATTCTTCTTTCCCATAAACTCTCCGAACTCACAAGAGAATAAAGCACTTTTTTATCTTTCTCTAACAAATAATTCCCAACAATATGCGGCGCTGATACATCTACTAAATCCCAATTATTAACTCCTTTAATATTCCTCATATAACATTCATAGATTTCCTTTTTATTATCTTTAAACTTCAAAACTAAAATAAATAATCCAACGGACCTAATATCATGCACTTTGCTTTTCAATAATTTTTCAACATCATTCAATCCTAAACTTTTATACTTCTTTGCAATCTTCCTTAATTTAGGTATAACAATTCCATAGAACACATCCCCTTCTCCATATTCTCCCTTTCCAGTCTTGAAAAACCTTTGTGATATTCTAGCCCTCTCTTCATTCTTCAAGGATTCTAATTCATTAATCAAAGATTGATACATAATTTTCTAAATAATTATTAGATTAAAAAAACTTTCTAAACATTAAGTTCAATTGATAGCATCAATATAATAACCATTTGCTGAAATTGAGGAAAATAAAAAATAATCCTCTTGATTTCTCCCTCTTAATTTTATAGGTTCATTATCATCATCATTAATTTCAGATTGGATTATTGTTACTGCATCCACTATATCACTTGTTCTCCAAAGGATTCTGTCAAAAACAAAATTAGATTTACATAAAACATAAGACTCATCATTTTTTTGAATCATGATAGAAAAATAACCTAAATCATTTGCCTGATAACCTTCATAACTAACACTAATTGGTATTCCAGTTAACTCTCCTTCAAATATTTCTCTGTTCAAGATTTTTCCTTTATGCTCACAACCAAGTAAACTTATTGCTCCAACTAAGGAACAGAGGGAATTTTTTGATTTCATAAATATTTAGAAATTAAACTTAAATTAATAAATATTACTAAACCCTGGCTCTGTAGAACAGTTTTGTATTCTTAGACCCTGAAAGCTAAAAATAAAGAA
>CAYYMN010000050.1:0-5638 GCA_964473075.1 Candidatus Woesearchaeota archaeon | reverse complement strand
GGTTTGGGACCTTCTAATCATATGAAACCAGGTACTACTGTTTTATCTGATCTAGTTGATGATGTGACAAAGTATACTGTTTTAAAATATAAGCACCATAGTGTATATTTGAGAAAAGAAGTTAAGAAAGTCAGTATAGGTGATGCAGGAGACCTTGAAATTAGCGACAAGCTCACTGGTGCTGATGTGACAAACTTTGCTGAATTAATTTTGATGATTATGCCATGGCTTTCAGCAGTAAGGGTACTTGCTTCAACTGATTGTGATGCTAAGTATGGTGACTGTGGGAGTGAATATATTTCTAGGCTGGCTCTTGTTTATGTGGACTATGGTTTGAAAGCTGCTGTGATGTATGACATGACCTTTAGACAAAATTTAGAAAAAAGATGCAGATTGATTTCTGAGGCTAAGTCTATTGTGGTGTTGAAGTTAATTTGTAATGCTTTTGATGAGGAGGCCCATGCAAAAGCTGTATGTGAAGGAAATACAAAAGTGAATGACAATATTAAGGTTGTAGAGGCTGGTCATGGTCATGGGGTAGTTAATGGTGTTGTAAATGGTATTGGCATTAAAGTAGGAGGTAATAAGGTTCATGTTCCAGGTGTTGGGATCAAGATGTGCAGATATGGTATTAGAGAATGCAATGATTTGAAAAGAAAGAGATGCCCTTTCCCTCCTGAGTTCCATGTTGGGTATGTCGTTAAGCGTAATGAGTGGCAGAATAAGAGTGCTGGTTGGAGATAGTAAGTTTAGTTTCGAATTTATAAATGATTGTGAATATTGTTTTTTTTTTGTTCCAGTTGTGTGGAAGTATTTGTTCTTTTTAGAAAATACTTCTGGGTTCTGTGTTTGTGCTCCTTTGGTTTCTGATGTGACGGATGTGAGAGTGATGTGCCTTGGCGCATTGACATGATGTCATTTGAACTACCTTTGTGAGCATAGACACATACCTATCTGCGACTCACACACTGAACATTATCGAGCAGGAGTTGTATACAATATTAACTATGGCTTTAGCCAATAGTTAATATCATACAACTTGAGGTGAGAGTATTGTGTAAGTGCTAGAATATATTTGAGGAAGGAAAATTTAATTTTCCTTTTTTTGTTGTTTTAGGACAACACAACATTACGTAAATTTGGATGTGAAGTCTTTATGACTCTGCTAGATTGAGTTTTGTTGATCTATATTTCTCCTTTAGAGTGATTGAGATTTATTGTAATTATTACAAAATGTATATTCATGATTTTGAATTAAAATATTATTATTTGAGTTTGGACTTCTTATTAGATGTGGCTTATGTGTTTTGTTGTTTTGAATGCTGCGTGCTATTTAGACTTCTGTTTAGAAGGTGTGTTTATTTGATTGGACTTCTTTTTAGAAGGGTATAGAATCCTGTTTAGCAGGTATTGGCATTTGTGCTGAGTTCTACACAAAATGTGGAGTAGTGTGGGTACTTAATGCAATTAAGGTACTTTGTGTGAACTGCAGATAGATTTGGATGTGAGAGTGATGTGCCTTGGCGCATTGACATGATGTCATTTGAACTACCTTTGTGAGCATAGACACATACCTATCTGCGACTCACACACTGAACATTATCGAGCAGGAGTTGTATACAATATTAACTATGGCTTTAGCCAATAGTTAATATCATACAACTTGAGGTGAGAGTATTGTGTAAGTGCTAGAATATATTTGAGGAAGGAAAATTTAATTTTTGAATTCTAAGTGGCCACAAGAGTGCTATAAGGAATTGACGTATGAAAACCTTACTACGGTTCATTTTTTTTTAATTTTTGGATAATAAGTATCGGAATTTTATTTCTAGACGTAACAAAATTCTTAAACGTCGCATCAATAATTGTTATCGTTTGTATTTCAATGGTCCTGATGCTTTTGGTTCAGATGATATTCAAGATGGAAGTGGTAGGCCTGAGATTGTGCAGTGGCATGAATTTGATGTGAATGAGTTTACGGAATCTGTTACTATGGCTAATGTATTAAAATTGAATGTTGATAAGTGGATGAATAAGACTGATGTGAAAAATTTTCTTCATGAATTTATGGTGAGTGATAAACAGGAGTCCTTTAAAGAATATTGGAGTGGGTTGGGAATTAATGAAGTAGCTGATAGGGTTAGAAGCGGATGGTTAGAGGTATTAACAAATGATGCGTGGCCTAGAGAACTCCTATTGTGTGCTGCTTCTGCTAGGAGTCCTATTAAGGCAATGTTGTTGAAAAGAGTCTTGTTGGCGACTCGGGATAAGAAGGTTCACGAGGATACAAGTATTTGTGATCAAATTAATGGCACATGTAATTTGGGTATTCTATATGATATTATAGAGGACTATGATGCTTGGCCTGTGTTTAAGAAGAAGATTAAGAAGGATGATCCTGGGATGTTGAGATGGTTTGGATTGGATGATACTGGTGGTATAAGGATTCCCTTGGTGGAAGATGAGAATATGAAAACTTTGATCATTGAAAGTATTAATAAACAGATTACTGATGGTAGTTTTACTATTGTTCAGTTGAGTGAAGACTTAGCTCTTACAAAGTTGTACACAGTTTATAAGAGTGACAGAAAGGACAAAATAAGATTTATATCTGATTTTTTGAGAAGTGGTGTTAATAGTAGAATTAAGATTGGCACTACAATTTGTTTGCCAAGGTTTTTTGAACTTATTAGGTTGATTCAGAATATGGTGTATACAGAGATGTCCATTGCGGACGTTGAAGGGGCATACAGATTATTAGAGAATAATCCAGATGAGGCAAAGTTTTTGTGTTATTTGCATCCTTTAGATAGTAGTGTAATTTTACAAGATAACTTATTACCATTTGGGTTGTTGAGTAGTCCATTAATTTGGTGCAGAGTCTCTGCTGCTTATCATAGAGTACAAAAAAGGTTAATTGGATTGATTGATTCTATTGATTATGCTGGTACTGTTTTGGATATGTCCATTGATGACCTTTGTAAATTTTTGTTGAGGAATAGAATTAGATTTTGTGTAAGAAAGGGTATCATCTATGTTGATGATAGTGGCATGCTAGGTGGTATTAGAACTTTAGTGTTAATGGTAGTAATAAAATTAGTGTTTGGCATTAAGGTAGAATTTGCTAAAGTTAAATGCGGCTCTATTGTGAAGACATTGGGTTATATGTTAGATTTAGAGAATAAGACGATACAAGTTCCTGATGATAAAATTGATAAAACTGTTGAGGTTATTGACGAAGCGTGTAGATTGAAGTTCATTTTAACTGATGATTTGGAATCATTAGTTGGAAAGTGTGAATCAATTTTTGTTTTGTATCCAGAATATGCTATGAAATTGGGTTATTTTAGATCCATACTGGCTGTCTGTGAAAAGAAAAACATTAAGAAATATGTTGTAAACCAAAAATTGAAATCTGCTTTGTATGATATTCGAAATACTTTGACTTTATCTATTGGTCCTGTTCCAGTTCCTATCTGGAAACATGTAGTAGTTATGATGTCTGACGCTTCAAATTCTCGAATTTCGTTTTGTCTTAAGTATCAATCTCAGAAGTTTTATGATGTAAAAATGAGAGGTAGTGATAAATGGGTTTCTGATTTGTTATGTGATTTGGATATAATGGACCATTCTGTAGTACATATAAATGTTTTTGAACTTATTGCAGTGTTTAGTGGCTTGTGCTTTATTGAAACTATAAGCTCTGATGTTTTAGTGTCTTTGAGTGTTGATAATAAGAGTGTTATATCATGGTTAAGAAAATGGAGGTCAAAGAATAAGATTGTGAATTCGATTCTTCAGATGATGAAACATTGGAGATTTAAGTTAAGAGTGAGGCATGTGAGATCAAAAGAGAATGTGATTGCTGATGCTTTGACAAGAATACCATTGAGGATAATGAGTAGAAGTTTGAATGATTGGATAAAAGCCTCTGGAAATGTTTATGGAGAATAATCTAAAATGAGATTGATTAATTTAAGTTGAGAATAGTGTTTAACATATTTTATGTGTTGAGTATATTTTACGTTGGAGCAGGATCAACTGTGTATCCATTTTATGATGCGATTATGCATTCTGTTTGAAAAATCATTTTATAATTTTTTTTTTCTTTTTGAGTGCAGATTTGAGATTAGCTTTCATTTTGTCTAATTCCGATGTTAAGAATGCGAATATTGATTTTGTTCGTAGTGCTAATTCTGAAAAACAGGTTAAAACACAAAAATCGGTTGTTGAAGATTATGTAAGGTTGATTAGTGATGTTAATTTGGTAGACGAGTCACAGTTGGTGTCGTTTCCAGTATCTGTTGATAGCCTGGTGTTATACATTAGGTATTGTGCTACAGTGAAGAAAGTGCAAGTACAAACTTGTAAAGACTATGTGAGTATGATTAATACAGAGAATGTGTTATCAGGTTACAAGAGTTTGGATCAAGATGAGTGGGGGTTAGTCAAAAAAGCATTTAAAAATTTTTCAAAAGTCGTGATTCCGACTGAGAAGAAGAGAGCACCATTAATGAGTGATGACTTTATAAAATTTGTGTTTAGTTTATTGAATAGTGGAGAACAATGGTTTTTTAAATGCATCATTGTGATGACTTTGGCTAGTACCAGTAGATTGTGTGAGATTGTCAAACTGAGAAATAAAGATATTTCGTTTGTTGAAGATGGAAAAAAGTTGAAGTTATGTTTGTTTGGTACTAAAACTGAACCTTTAGTTATAAAATACATAGAATGTATTAATGCTGCTATATTTTGTTTATCTACTGATTGTATTGTACATTGTGTGAAGCGATTAGTTGTAGATGTTATTTTGGGACAAGATAATGAACAGTTGGTATTTGCAAAGTTCAATGGTGAGTCGGTTGACTTTATGAAGAAATTTAAGAAGTTTATGAAAAGGGAGTTCTTGTTAAAGTACATTGAATTTGATGTTGAGATTATGGGTGTAAACTCCTTCAGAAGAAGCTCAAGTAGTGTCTTAAAAAGAAATAATGCTAGTACTGAATTATTAAAAACGGCTGGTAATTGGAAAAGTGATGCTATGCTGAATTACATTGATGAGGAACTTAAGGATGAGCATAGTAGAATCATAAAAATGTTTTTGAGTTAGGTTCTTGGCGGTAAAAGATTAGTTTGGAAGATCAAATGTGATCTTGAAAGCCAAGTAGGGAAATTTTTTTTTATGAATATTTGCTCACTGTTTATTGACCCAAGTATTAAGGAGTTGATTAACTTAAGTATTAAGAAGTAAAGGTTAGTTGTTTTACAGTATTTACATATTTTATGGTATACATGTTTTTTTTTTAAATTTGTCTGCTCAGTTTTTGAAATGTGTTATGCTGAAGTCTGCAGTGAGTATTGATGCTTCATATCATGAGTCAATTGATGATGCTTTTGAAAAATTGAAAGTGAGTGAAACTGCCCAGCTGAGCAATCCCGAACTGTGCAACTCGGTAATTGACTTTGTAGCAATAAAATTAAAGATTGCAAAGACTTCCGCTGATTTTGTGGTTTTGAAATACATATTGGGTTCTAACTTAACTGACAAGATTAAGACTAGTAGTACACACTTGGACAAGGAAGAAAAGACAAAAAGTATGATGAATGAATACATTAAGAGAAACATTTCATTATTCGG
>CAYYMN010000049.1:0-5773 GCA_964473075.1 Candidatus Woesearchaeota archaeon | reverse complement strand
AATAAAGATGAAAGCAATTCAATCAGCGAAGGGAAATACTTTCAGGATAACACATGTTTCAAGATCTTCAGGGTTATAGGGTTCAATACCTCCTGGGATTTGAATACTCCTTTCTGCATAAGTGGTTATTACATTATGAGTTCTTCTTGCTAAATCTTGAAATGGTACATCAGAAAGAAGTAGAACTTTATTGTATGTTTCCATTATGTTTTAAAAATTAATTTCTTCTGTTTATAAGAATTATGAAAATAAAAAATAAATAAGAAATTTATAGTAATGTTTTTATTTTTTCAATATGTTCTGCAATTCTGTTTCCACATTCTGTAAGTTCAATTGTTTTAATTCTACCATTTTTTTGGAAACTAACCAAATTTGATTTTTCCATTTCTTGTAAAATCTTAACTGCATGTGAATATGTGCAATCAACTTCTTTTGCAAGTATGCTACCATATTTGTTTTTTGTGTTTTGTCTAAGTGCGACTAAAATCATTGCTGGTTTTCTTCTGAAGAAAACTTCAAAAATTTCTTTGTTTTTTTTAGGCATTTTTTACTCTCCCTTTCACCATCTTTTTCTGATTTTATCGGTAATATAGCCCTGCTATTTAAACATTGTGTTGTAGTTATTTGAAAGTAGTTTTTCGAGAGTATAATTTAGACTTCAATGGTTTAGTTGTAGATTGTGAACTAATGAGAATTAATAGAAAGTTAGTTCTTTAATGTTTTTGACTTTCTTTTCAAATATTAATCTAACTTCTTTTGGCCAATTACTTGGTTCTAAGCCTTTTTGTGCTAAAAATGCAACAATAATTCTTTGTAATGAATTGCCTGCACAACCTGACCAGAGATATTCTCTAGATTTTTCTTTAACATTGAATGCTATTGGATATTTATCTCCATTTGAAGAATCATTTTGAATTTCTAGCCATTCTTTTGATCTATCCCCTCTATAGGGTAAGTAAGCATCATAATCAAAAGTTCCAACATCTGCTTGTTCTGAAGCTGTTCTTATTCCCGCATGAGCCATCCACCATGGTGTTACATTTGCAACTTTAATTTCCATGTCTAAAGTTTCATCATAGAATTTTGTTAATGAGATTTTTAATTTCTTCCAAGTTTCTACTATTTGTTCTTTAGTGCCTACAAATAAAGTTTCAATTCTATGGAATTCTTCTAGTCTATCTAAACCATGAGTTCCACCAGATTCATTTCTATAAGTTGGACCTGACCAATCAAAAATTAATAATGGTAAGGTTTCTTTGTCAATAATCCTGTTTCTTAAGAATGGCCAAAATGGTGGGCATTGGGCATAAGACATTATTCCTGAAGAAGTTGTTTTTTCTTTGATCATTTGTTCTGGAATTTTGCCTGTAACTTGATACCAATCCATAACATCCTGCCAGTCTTCTGGAGAAGATTTAATTGGTGTGAAAATAAAGTAAGCATTTGGGTAAACTGTTTTTGCGTGACCTGATTTCATTGGAACAGACCATGGTTCGAATTTTGGAAAAATCATTTCACTAAAACCTAATTGCTTAAGTACTTTTTCTTGGTATAATTCTTTGATAACATTTAACAATGCTGTATATTCTCTACCATATATATATTGACCTTTAGCATCAGTTCTTTTTATCCAACCTTTTTTTTCTAAATCAACTGCAGGGTCACCTGTATAAGTTATTTTTCTTTGTTTGCCTTCCCATACATACTCTTTAAATTCATCTTTGCCTTCATAATTCTGCATTTTTATTTTATCTTTGATTAATCTAATTGATTTTTCTACATATTGATCTTTTATTTGCGTAAAAGTTATTTTGTCGTAGGTTAAGAATAATTTTTTATTTTGAATTTTAATTTCTTTGGCTATAGGGATAGTTATTGCTTTTTTTGGATTTTCTTCTAATTCCACTTCAATTTTGTAAGAATCAATAATAATTTCATTGATGCCATTTTTGAATTCTTTGCCTAGAATTTCTTTGACTTTTTTTTCAAATTGTGTTAATAGGTCTGTTATCGTGTTAAAATTTGATTTTATTTTTAGAATTAAATTTTCTTTATCTGATATTTTTTCATAATTTATTTCATAATTTTGGGTTTTGTATTTAGCTTTCAGTTCATTTAAAATATCAATAATTCTTTTTTCTATGTCCTTGTTTAATCCTTTGATTATGTTGACTGTGATTTTTGCTTCGAACATTGTGTTTTAGAAGGAAGTTTAAACATTTATAAAACTTTCTTGATTTGTAAAGTTTCTTATTTTTGCTTATAAAGGATAAAATCTTCAGTCAATATTTACCCCATTTGGTATTTATTTAAGTTATAAAGGATTTTTACCAATTATTCGATTTTTATCATCGTGAAATTTTGGGTTTATAAAGGAAATTCAGAAACTCAAGTTGATTTTTGGAAGTATATACTATCCCGATTTAACTAGACATTATATTCTTTTTAATTTATGTACAAATTAACTTTCAAAAAAAGAGCCTGGATTGTAAAACAATTTCAAAAAGGCCAATCTGCAATTGAGCTTGAATTATAAAACTCCAAAAGAGATTTGGGAAGAATTAATTAAAAAAGTCTAGTAGTTTCGTGGTGTCTAGCAGTTTCGGGATAATAGATGATTTTTGGAAGTATATGAATGGAAAGAGAGTTTTGAAGAAAGTTTAAAGTAAGTATTCTGGAATTTCATAATGTTCAAATTCTTTTAATAATTTTTTTCCGAAAACTAATCGTGAAAATGCTTCTGCTTCGTATTTTGCACCAGTCAATGCATTATGAGGTTTAGGTTCTGATTGAAGACCTGAGTAATTAAGAATATCATCATTGCTTAAATTGGAAGAATTATTTTTTAGTTTAGATATTCCTCTTTTGAGTAAATGAATGAAGCAAATGGAATGCAGATCGATAGTTCTATAATTAAAATTGAAATTAATGTTGTATCTTTTAATAGTTGCATCTAGAAAGTTTCTGTCAAATGATGGGTTCATGCCGATAATTGTTATGTCTTCTATTCCTTTTAACCATTCAATTAATTCTTTTATTATTTCTTCTGAGGATTTTTTGTTAGACATATATTATAAGATAGAGTGTTATGAGGAAGAACAGGATTTTGAAATTATTAAATGAGGAAGTTAAAATATAAATACTTTTAAACTTATTATAAATTATTTTTTATTATGGATCCTGATAATTTGACACCTGCGATGAGGCAATTTGCAGAACTGAAAAAAGAGTATGGGGATTGCATTATTATGTTTCGAATGGGGGATTTCTATGAGATGTTTTACGAGGATGCGGAGACTGCTGCGAGGGAGTTAGAAATTACTTTGACTTCGAGAGGGAAAGGGGAGAAGAGAGCGCCACTTGCAGGGATACCACATCATGCTCTGGATCAATATTTAGTTAAGTTTGTGAAGAAAGGATACAAGATTGCTATTTGTGAGCAGTTAGAAGATCCAAGAAAAGCCAAAGGATTAGTTAAGAGGGGGATTGTTCGTATCGTTACACCAGGAACTTTGTATGAACAAGACTCTAAATCTAATTCTTTTATTTTAAGTTTGTTCGCATTTGGAGAGAAATATTATTCTGCTGTGTGTGATTTGTCAACTGGAGAATTTTTTGTTTTGGAAGGAATAGATTTTGGGATTGCAGATGAGTGCTTGGTTCCTGAGAGTTTGTTTGTGAATAAAGAATTAATAGAGCAGTTGAAATCAAGAGGGTTGTTCATTTCGAAATTGGAAGATAAATATTTTTCGTTTGAAGTTGCGTATAGATATTTGCTGGAACATTTTAATTTATTATCCCTAGAGGGGTTTGGGTTGTTCAGGGATGATTTGAGGATTCGAGCGGCTGGGGCGTTGATTTATTATTTGAAGGATTCGCAGATGAATTCTATCTCGCACATTAAAAAATTATCTTTGAGAGAAAGTAATGAGCATATGGTTCTGGATAATGTTGCTTTAAGAAATTTGGAGATATTTGAAAATTTGCGGGATGGGAGTTTGAGGGGGAGTTTGATTTCTGTGTTGGACAAGACGCTGACGCCTATGGGTTCTCGGTTGTTAATCAGGTGGTTGAGCGAGCCTTTGTTTGATGTGGGGGCTATTAAAGATAGGCAGGATAAGGTTGAATATTTGACAAAAAATTTGATCTTGAGAGAAAACTTGAAAAAAATATTGAAAGGGATTGCGGATATTGAGAGAGTGATTGCCAGGGCGAATCTGAATAAAATAAATGCAAGGGATTTGTTGGCATTGAAGAATTCTTTGTTAAGGATTGGGCAGATACAATTAGATTTTGGGGAGTTGAGTAAATTTGAGGGGTTTGAGAAGTTGGTTATTCTATTGGAGAAGGCAATAAGGGAGGATGCGTCTGCGATGCTGAAAGAAGGAGGAATCATTAAGTGGGATTTTGATCCTTTGTTGAAGGAGTTGCATGAGATACGAACGAATAGCAAACATTATCTATCTTCACTTGAAGCTAAAGAGAGAGAAAAGTCCGGAATAAGAAATTTGAGGATTAGTTATAATAAAGTATTTGGATATTATTTTGAAGTTTCTTCTGGGAACTTGAATTCGGTACCGGAGTATTTTATTCGGAAACAAACTTTAGCGAATTGTGAGAGGTTTATTACGCAGGAGTTGAAAGAAGAAGAGGAGAAAATTTTGACTGCGCAGGAGAAGATTGGGGAACTTGAATATGATTTGTTTTTGAGGGTCTTGGATGAGGTGAAAATGTATACTGAAAAAATACAGGAGGTTGCTTCAAAAGTTGCGCAGATAGATGTGTTGTGTTCGTTTGCGCAGGTGAGCGAGGAGAATAATTATATTCGGCCTTTAGTGGATGATTCGAATGTATTACAAATAGTTGATGGGAGGCATGCTGTTGTGGAGTTGACTGAAGATTTTATTGCGAATGATACAATGTTCAATGAGTTTGAAATTATGATTATCACTGGACCAAATTTTGCGGGGAAGAGTTGTTATATGAAGCAGGTTGCGTTGATTGTGATTATGGCACAGGTGGGATGTTTCGTGCCAGCGAAGAATGCAAGAATAGGAATTGTGGATAGAGTCTTTACACGTATAGGCGCTTATGATGATTTGGTTTCTGGGCAGAGTACTTTTATGATTGAGATGAATGAGACTGCAAATATATTGAATAACGCCACCTCGAGAAGTTTGATTCTTTTTGATGAGATTGGGCGTGGGACTAGCACTTATGATGGGGTGTCTATCGCGTGGGCGGTTGTGGAGCATATGTATAATTTTGTAAAGGCTAAGACTATGTTTGCGACGCATTATCATGTATTGAATAAACTTTCTAATTCTTTTTCTAAAATTAAAAATTATAATATTGCTGTGAAAGAGTCTGGGGAGGAGATTATATTTTTGCGTAAATTATTAGAAGGTGGGACTGATAAAAGTTTTGGGGTGTATGTGGCGAAGTTAGCTGGGTTGCCTGAATCAGTAGTTAATCGTGCGATTGAGGTGCAGAAGGAGTTGGAGGATAAAGATAAGCTGGATAGGATTAATGCGAAGAAGTTGGAAGAGCAGAAGAGGTTGTTTTAGAGACCTTTTTTTGTCCAGAATGTATTCCAGGCATTAAATTGTTTTTTATATCTTTCTTAAGTTTGGGTAGAATTTTTCCGATTGTTTTTTTGTTTATATTATAATTTTAAGTGATAATGGAATAGTTAGGTTGAGATATTGTTTTTTAATTATCATGTAAAGTTTCTTATTTTTGCTTATAAAGGATAAAATCTTCAGTCAATATT
>CAYYMN010000048.1:3947-6071 GCA_964473075.1 Candidatus Woesearchaeota archaeon | reverse complement strand
ATTGTGAGACAGCCTCACCGGCGATTGAGGTGCTTGGAGCGAAGCGACTGAATTATTTTATTGAATAATATTTTCTGTTATCGAAAAGTAATCCTAAAAAACTTAATATGAAATATCAAAACTTTAAATTGTTTAATTCTCTCATCATTTTAGGATCATTTCTAATAGATTCTATTAATGCAATTACTTCTTTGATCCTTTTTTCATTTGAACTATTAGTTTTTTCCATGATATATAATCCTGTTTATATTAAAGTATAATCTAATTTATATAGTTTTCAAAACCCAACTAATAACCAATTTACCTTGAAACAACTAAAAGACCAAAAATTCATAGTTTCCCTATCAAAAGGAAAGGTCTGTATAGAAGTTTCCCTATCAAAAGGAAAGGTTTAAGCTCAAAGAAGGATTAATTTTAACATTGGAAACATAAAAATCAGCCCATCTACAAATGGCTGCTGGGTTAATAAGAAAAGTTCACTCAGCAAAGTTAAAAGGTTTTGAATCTGAATTTTTCGTTTCAGGCTGTTCATTTTCAAAGCTTATGAATCCTGATAAAGCCATAAAGACACCAGCATCAAATGCTTCCAAAGCAAGCTCTTTCTTAGAAAGTCCTTTTAAATCATCTTTATTCTCAGCCCAAAAATCAGGAAATAATTTCTCAACAATTTCATCGACCATACCATTAATCATATCTTCCTGAACCTTTTCTTTAGGAAAATCAATATGGATATCTTTTAATTCCTCTGGATTTCCAGTTTTTAGGTTTTGAAGCAAACATTTATAGCACATATGTTTCTTCGCTTTCGAGAGCATGTCCTTGGGGCATTCCATATCATTACCACAAAAATCACATTTTACATTCACTGAATTTTCATCCATTTTTACCAACTCCATTTTTTTCTTTTGTTACTAAAACAACTACCTCTTTTTTAAATCGAATTAAATCTTTTATTTCCTGCGGAACAAACATTTCAATCTTTTCTTTTGGATAAGAAATGCGCTCAAAGGTCTTGCAAAAAAAGTCCATTTGCTCTATTGAAAGCTTATTCTGTTTAGAACCCAACATTGCAGACTTGATCCTTTCTTTTAGAAGGTCTTCCTCCTTGAGCAAAACTGAAAGCTGTTTTTTCAAAGTATAATATCTCCTAAGTATTTCTTCATCAATAACAGGAAGCTCATCCGCAGAAACAAAGACTACATCATTTGACATTAAATCCAAAAAGAAGTTTAAGTTTTTAATGATTTTGGAAAAAATATTCTTGAGGAAAGTCTGGAGCTTATATATCCAAAAAAACATTTTAAGTTTAATAGGAAATTAACCAAAAACAAATTTCTAATAGTAATAGAATATCAAAGCCAAGAATATCCATTATTAATGGAAAGGTATATAAACTATAAGAACTTCAAAAAATCATGGAAAAAACCGAATTAAAGAGAATCATCATAGAACAAAATAATAGAAAGGATCCTGAGAATTTAATAGAGAGAGATATATTCAAGCAAATAGAATCCTATATGAAAAATGATTTTGTAATAATTATTTCTGGTATAAGAAGATGCGGGAAATCAACATTATTAAATCAAATTAAAAAAACTTATGATGGATATTATCTTAATTTTGATGATGAAAGACTGATTAATTTTGAAATTAAAGATTTTCAGGTAATGGAAGAAATATTTCTAGAATTATATGGAGAAAAGAAAATCTTTTTTTTTGATGAGATTCAAAATATCAATGCCTGGGAAAGATTTGTAAGAAGACTGCATGATGATGGCAAAAAAATTATATTAACCGGATCAAATGCATCAATGCTAAGCAAAGAATTAGGAACACATTTAACTGGAAGATACTTGAATTTACAGATATATCCATTCTCTTTAAAGGAATTCATTAAATATAAAAAGGTAGAATTGAAAAAAGATTCCTTATATCTAAACACAAGCCGAGCCAAGATAAAAAATCTATTTGATGAATATCTTTACGAAGGCGGATTTCCAGAGTATCTTAAAGAAGGAAATAGTGATTATTTAAGGATTCTTTATGAGAATATTCTTTACAGGGATATTTTAGTGAGATATCATTTGCCTAATGAGAAAAATCTCAAAGAATTGGTTTATATTT
>CAYYMN010000048.1:0-3858 GCA_964473075.1 Candidatus Woesearchaeota archaeon | reverse complement strand
CCAAGGAGATTAGCTTTAATTCAATAAAAAAGATACTAAACCTCGGAAGTTCAACAACAGTCAAAGATTATTTTGATTACCTCGAAAATAGTTTTTTGGTGTTTTTAGTGCCCAGATTTGATTATTCACTAAGAAAACAAATATTCTATAATAAAAAAATTTACTGCATTGATAATGGACTGGCAAAATATCTTGGATTCAGAATAACACCAGATAATGGAAAATTGCTAGAAAATTTGGTTTTTTTAGAATTGAAAAAAAGAAGAAAAGAGATTTATTATTACTCTGATAAAAAGGAATGTGATTTTGTATTGAGGACTACAAGCAAAATAGATGAAGCTATTCAAGTATGCTTTGAATTAAACAAGGAAAATAGAGAGAGAGAAATAAATGGATTAAAGGAAGCCATGGAAAGATTCAAACTCAAAGAAGGATTAATTTTAACATCAGATCAAGAAGAAAAAATTATTGAAAAAAACAAAAAAATAATTATTAAACCATTATGGAAATGGATTCTTGAATAGTAATGAAACTTTTAGGAAAGCCACACCGGCGACTGAGGTGCTTGGAGCGAAGCGACTAAAAAATCTGTTTAATTGGTTTTATAACCTCTCAAGAAACGACTAAATTTTAGATGAGAATCATTTGGAACTTTATTCAACATCTCTGATTCCACTTCTTCAAAAGGTCGCAAATCATAAAGCAAATGCACTAAAGCCTCTGCCTGGAAGTCTTTCGAAATATAACCTGCATTAGTTGCCCTGACAATCTCGACAGCTAGGTGAGAACTAGCTTCAGAAGGATTGATTATTTGCCTATGATTAAAGATATAAATATTTGGAGTACCACCAACACCAATATTTCTAATAGTAGCAAGATTTGTTGCATTAAGAATAGCTGCAAGGCCTTCAGAGCGTTCAATAGTTAATCTTTTTTCTCTTGGGCGAGACTCAAAAAACTTTGTAAATTCCATATGAGCAGAGTCTGCACCAGAACCAATTACTCGAAAAGGTTGGGAGCTACAGGAAACATCAGTAGAAGTATTAAAAGAAGTAAACAAATCTATTTTACCATCCATAGAAGCTAAGACTAAAGCACTAACCTCAATATCTGGATCATGTAATATTTTATGATAGCCTTGAATAATATCAGGAGAAATTGGAAGTCTTTCACCATTAACCACTCGGAAGCCTGATTGGAGTTCAATTTCAGATAGACCTAATTGACCCTTTGTATAACCATCAATAGTTCTATGACGAACATGAACCAAATGATGAGAGAGAGAGCAAGCAAAATCAAAAGTAGAATCAGGAATTTTTTTAAGATTACCTTGAAGTAACTGAATAGCTGCATCAAAAAGATTTGCAGAACCTGCACCAGCAATGATCGCTTTAAAATTATCAGCAAGATCAAACTGCGTAACCTTTGTTACCAAATCTGCTTTTCTGCCACCAAAAGAAACTTGCTCATCTGCAACAAGAATAGCATTTTCTGAATCAAGTTTTAGAGCGCTAATGACTGTCATACTTTTTGAAATTAATAGGAGATATTTAAAGATTACGAAGCATCAACCAACTTAATCTGTGATGAAACTTGTTGCAAATACTTCAATCACCACTTCCAACAAATAAATTATTTTCCGAAAATCTTCCGGATTTCCATGGCAAAGCTTTATTAAAATCTAAATTATAACCTTTGTAAAAGTGCTTGGTTTTAGAATTAACAAATAAGCTTATTTCTTGGTAATTAGTTAATAGTAAAACTTATAAACTTTGGAGGATTAAAATGGAACAGTTAATGGAACTAGAAGCAACATTTATTGAAGAATACGAGGCTACATTTATAATGGTGAAATTGAAAAAATACAAATCTGCAACAATTCTAATCTCAAAAGCGTTATTCGCACTCGTAGATTATGTCATATTCAAAAGATATCAAAAATTAGCTTCAAATCATAATGATAGGTTTAGATTTTTGCAACAAAAAGACAAAGATATTTACAATATAGTCAATAATGTATGGGAAAAATATACTGATACCTATTCAAAACCAGTATTAAAAGAATCAATTTTATTATTGAACAAAGCAATAAAGGAGATAGTAAACAAAGATGGAATATTTAGTGAAAAAATTAAAGAAACTGTTAATTCAGGATGTAATTGATTTAGTATTATTCGGATCGATTACAAAAGGAAAAATTAATTACAAAGATATTGATTTGGCCGTTCTAGAAAATGGAAAATTGGATAGAAAAGAATTATTAGAAAAGATTAAGAAATTAGAATTGAAGAATCTAGATATTCAGTTCATTAAAATAGAAGATTATGATAAATTCATTTGGATTACATTGCTAAGAGAGGGATTTTCAGTAAAGCATAACAAGTATCTTGCAGAGGTATACAAGATTAAACCTGTAGTACTATATAAATATTCTTTGAAAACCTTGAGCGCTTCGAAAAAAGTTATGTTTGAAAGAGCAATAAAAAATTTCAAAGGTATTGAAAAAATGTCTAATAGTGTAATTTTAGTACCAATAAACATTTCAAGCGAATTTAATGAATTCTTGAAAATATGGGATTTGGATTTTGAAGCAAAAGAATATGGATTGATGCCAGTAGTAAGAAAAGAAAGCACTCTTTAGGAAATATTTCGTCCATAAAAAGAATGCGACTAACCCTAATCTCTTAAAATCTCATTTATTTTTTTCTGCAATTCCAATTTATTTGGAAGATACAATTTATATTTAGAAACAAACAAATTATTAGTAATCCCACCTAAAGCATATTCTATATTTATATTGCCTTTCCCAGCAGCAAGTATAATACCAATAGGCTTAGTTTCAGTTTCAGTATTCTCTTCTTTCTCAAAATAATTCAAGTAAAAATTCATCTGACCAATATCCTGAGGAGTAACTTCACCAATTTTCAAATCAATTAAAACAAAACATTTTAACAAACGATTGTAAAAGACCAAGTCAATATAGTAATGATTATTTTCAGAACTTATTCTATATTGGCGACCAACAAAAGCAAAGCCTTTACCCATTTCTAGAATAAATTTTTGGATATTTTCTATAATCTTGCTTTCCAGCCTTTTCTCAGAAATATTCTCTTTCAATTCTAAAAATTCTAATACATAAGGATCTTTAATAATATCTTTAGGATTTTCAATTTCTTGGCCTTTTAGGGCTAATTCAAAAATCTGCTTCTTGTCCTTGCTCAAAGCAATGCGTTCAAAAAGTGCAGAATGAATCTGGCGTTTGAGTTCACGAATGGACCATTTCTCTTTTTCACATTCTTTCTCATAAAAGCTTCTTTCAAGTTCTTCTTCAATTTTTAGGAGTTCAACATAATGACTCCAGGACAATTGGTGAGAAGGGATCTCACTTATTTGAAATTTTGCAGACAGTGTCTGCAATATTGGATTAGATTTTCCAGACAGTGTCTGGAAAATTGGATATTTTGTAAAGAATAGTCTCATTTGATAGATATTCCTTTGACTAAAACCTTTTCCAAACAGGTTTCTTAGATCTTTAGAAAGTTGATTTAACAATTTACTTCCATATTCTGCCCTTTCATTTCCTTTTTGTTCATATTCAACTATGTTCCTTCCAATTTCCCAATAAATTTGAACCATTATACTATTCACAGTTCTAGCTACATTACTTCGCCCTTCTTCCATTAAATGGGTGATATTATTTAGCAATTCTGAGTAGTTGTTCATAATATCTCTTAAGAAAAAATCCTTTAAGAAGCTTTGTGAGAAAAATCCGGAAATCTTTCAGGAAAAGTTTATTCGTCGAAAGCCTCACCGCAGGTTGTGTCACAATTATTTTTTACAACTTTTCTTTACTCTATT
>CAYYMN010000047.1:0-6149 GCA_964473075.1 Candidatus Woesearchaeota archaeon | reverse complement strand
TTCTATAGTTTATTGATATGTAATTTTGTGAATTGTGAGACAGCCTCACCGGCGACTGAGGTGCTTGGAGCGAAGCGACTAAAAAATCTGCCTCCAAGAAAACCAGCTCTTCATCCACATATGCTTGATGTTCTTTTGAATTATAACAGTGCGCCCACTGGAATGATCAAGTTTAATCCTTCGGTTCTCAACAAATTTCTTAATCTGAGCATCACTCTTCCCATCAAGATATTCACATTCATTAGGCGGTTCAAGGTAAAGAAAATAGCCTATATGACCTGCATACATATCAAGAGTATCTTCGTAATCGGAACTAATGACCTTCAAGCGCCGAACATTATTAATCAAAGCATCTTCAAGAACTATTTCTTTCCCATTTTCAAACTGGATTCTAATTCTCACAATATATTCATTTTTTCCCAATTTAAAAAATCTTGCAAAAGGTATTTAAACAAACTATTAACTCAAAATGGCATGGATGAAGACAAGTTATACAATATTCTGATTGCAATCTCGATAATTGGAATAATTGTTGTTCTAGTATTGATATTTACAACTAAAACTACAGAGTCTTTTACCGAACTATACTTTGAAGATCATCAGGATTTACCATCAATATATGCACTAGAGGATTATGAGTTTGAGTTTACCATACACAACCTAGAGAATCAAAATATGGACTACCCGTATAAAGTTGAAATTGAATATTATGATAATGAAAAATTAAAAGAAACCACAACCCTTGAAGAATCAAACATTTTATTAGAACACAATTCCACTGCAACTATAACCCAAGAGTTTGAAATAACAGAAGAGCACGATTATGCCAAAATAATAGTAGAAACCAATGACCAAGAGATACATTTCTGGCTAAGGAGCGAAGAATGATTGTATTAGATGTCTTGCATGCATTGATTGGCTTAGCATTTGCCTTGTTCATACCAGGGTTTTTATTGACCAAAGTTCTATTCAAAGACCAAGAGATTTTAGAAATGATTGCTTTTTCCATAGCCTTCTCAATAGCCATAGACATCTTCCTAGGATTGTTCTTGGGGGCGAATGAAACCATGTTTGAAATTACTGGAGGGATTACTGAACTGAATGTTTGGTTTTATTTGATTATCATTACAATCATATTAGGAATAGTTTACTTGCTGAAGTGGAAAGGGCTGATTCTAAAGAATTAGTTTTTCTGAATTTAATCACTAATTAGGCTAATTTCATTCAAAAATCTATTTTACATGCAATTAATTTTAGAGATATTCTATATACATCTGAAAAAAGTTTTTGAAAGTCACTTTTAGTTTTTCAATCAAAAATTTCTCTAATTTAGGTTTGTACCCGCTATCAAAGGCTTCGAGTGCTGCAAAATAGGCTATTCTTGATGTTTTTCTTATTATTATTGGAGGATATCCCTTTTGTAAAAGAATAGCATTTAATAATACTCTTCCTGTTCTTCCATTTCCATCTTCAAAAGGGTGTATTTGCTCAAATCTGGCATGAAATTCACTTGCTAATTTTAATGGATGAATTTTATCTTCATAAGAAGTATACCAATCTATTAATTTATTTATTTCTTCATCTACTTTTTCAGGAGGGGTCGTCTTTAAATTTCTCATCATTAAAAAATTTGGAAGTTTTTTAAATCCAATAGTTACTCCTGTATCTTTTACTAAAATTGAATGAACTTTTATTATGCCCTCTTTATTAATTTTTATTTTATTGCTAAATAATAACTCGTGAGCTTCGCGAGTATTTTTTGTTTCATAAACCTCTCTTAAATCTTTGTTTTTAGGAACAACATTTTCTCCAAGTATGAGGGTTACATCTTTTAAAGTCAGAGAATTTCCTTCCAGAGCATTAGACTCGTAAGTAAAATTAACAGTAAACCTATCAAGTATATCCCTTATTTGTTTTTTATTAAGCTTTTTTATTATTTCTCTATAGCCGATTCTGGCTTCTTCTATTTTAGAGATCTCTTCTTTAGTAAGAATATTATCAATCTTATATTTTCTTATAATATAATTCACATTCTCCTCTAGTTCTTTCTTAAAAAAATAATCTCTGATTTCTTTTTTATTTTCATCATCTTTTTCTTTTATGAGTTTAGATAATTTTTTGATACTCCCATCTGGAAGTCTGAAAGAATATTCAGCGTATAAATAAATTTTTTTACCTATTTTCTTTTTTTTAATACTTACCATAATAAGTCTTACCCCTACAAATTTATAAATCTTTCTATTATGTAGGGGTAATGGGATAAAGATATTAGAAATGATTGCCTTTTCCATAGCCTTCTCTATAGCCATAGACATCTTCCTAGGATTGTTCTTGGGGGCGAATGAAACCATGTTTGAAATTACTGGAGGGATTACTGAACTGAATGTTTGGTTTTATTTGATTATCATTACAATCATATTAGGAATAGTTTACTTGCTGAAGTGGAAAGGACTGATTCTAAAGAATTAATTTTCAAAATAGATAGATTTATATTCTAAACCATAATATTATGGGATTATATGGCTAATGAATTAAAACAAATATTAAGATTATTAATCGAAAATAAAGAAGAAAAGATTAGTATTAGACAAATATCTATCAAAAGGAAGATTAACTATAAAACTGCTTATCAAGCCATAGACAAACTGCAAAAAATGAATTTAATTTCTGTTGAAAATTTTGGGAATGTTAAAGTCTGCCGATTTAATAATTCTTATTCAGCCCTAGTTTATGAAGTCGAAGATGAAAGAAGGAAAGACATTCTAATAAATAAAAATTTGAAAATAATTCAAGAAGATCTTTTAAAAGTAGGTAGGCCATTTATAGCACTATTATTTGGTTCAATTATCAAAGGAGGATTTAACAAAAATTCTGACATAGATATTCTATTGATTTCCGAAAGATTTCCGGATTTTGAGGAGAAAGTTTCTTTAATACCATTAAATATCCATCTGACTACAATTACATACGAGGATTTCAAAATAATGCTGCAGAGTAAAAAATTCTCAGTTGTTTCTGAAGCTTTGAAAAAAAATGTTATTCTCTATGGAATTGAGGACTATTACAGGTGGATTGAAAATGATAGATGAAAAAAGAACAAAACAGGCGCAAAGTAATGTTAATTATTACCTAGAAGAGGGATTATTAAAACGAACAAAAACTCCTCAAAAAGAAATTATTGAGATTTTTATTAAGAACTCAGAAGAAAGTTTAATGATCGCAAAAGATTTATTCTCCAATCAAAAGTCAAATCTTTGGACAATTGTGACAGCATATTATTCCATGCATTATATTGCAAGAGCAGTAGTATACAAGAAAGGATTTTTAGTAGAGAATAAAATTCCGCACAAAGTAATAGGTGAAGCATTGATTGTTTTTGTAAAAAAAGAGCTCAAGGAAGCATTAATGGAAGACTATCTAAAAATGGGAGAAGAGGCTTTGGAAATCGCAGGATTAAAATCAGAAGAGATTATTGAAAATTATGAAAGAGACAAACGAGGAAGGGTACAATATAGCACTACTGAGAGAGCTATTGAAGCAAAAGCCAAAACATCCTTGGAAAGAGCCAAAAACTTCTGCTTTGAATTAAAGAAACTGCTTTAGGACTAAATAGCTTCTAGAACATATATTTTAGACAAAGAAGGTTAAAATGGACTCTTTACACAAGAGAAAGCTCTTTTCTTGCTTGTATTAACTCTGAAGTTATAACATAACACAAGATTTAAATACTAGTTCTAATTTTGAAGGAGTAACAATTCCTTAAGGAGGAGTGTAAAAACAAAATGAAAAGACTATTATTAGGAGTAATGTTTGTGTTGGGTCTTTTAGCTGTTCCAGCAATGGCAGATAGTGACAATTATGAATTTGACTATGTCTACATTAATGGAATCAACTTGGACGACGCAACCGTATATGTTGAAAGAGGAGAAAATGTTGAAGTCTATGCTTATTTTACAGGCTATGGCGAGACATCTGACGTAAACGTTAAAGCATGGATTGGTGGTTACGAATATGATACCGTACAAACAACCAGTGAAATGTTTGATGTGGAAGATGGTGTTAGTTACAGACAAAAATTGACACTAGAATTACCAGAAGATTTGAATGCTGAACAAGAATACACATTATATGTAGAAATCTATGATGATGTTGATTCTGAAACATACACAGCAAGTCTATTAGTGAGCAAAGACAGGCATTTGTTAAGCATTATAGATGTTTTGACAGAAGATGTTGAAGCTGGGGATTATACAACTGTTACAGTTAGACTAGAAGATATGGGTGACAAGAAAGAAGAAGATATCAAAGTTACTGTAAGTGTACCAGAATTGGACATTGAAAAGTCAACCTTCTTGGATGAGTTAACAAGCGATGAAATTGATAATGAAGATGAAGAATCCTCAGAAGATGTTTCATTGACATTCCAAGTACCAGAATGTACTGAAGCTGGCGATTATGAAATGACTGTCAGTGTATTGTACAATAGTGGATATGATACCTTGGAAGAAAGTAAAACTTTGACCGTTGAAGGAGATGCTTGCGAAGAAGAAGAACCAGTTACAGTTGTTGTTGACACTGAAGAAGAATCAAGTACTGATTTCTCAACAGCATTGAGACTTGGCTTTGGAATCCTAGCTGTGTTAATCGTTATCTTAGCATTGATCTTAATCGTGCGAAGGTAAATTTTTTTTTATTTTTTATTATTTTATTTTAATGGAGTAGAAAATGGTTGAATATCTGAGTCCGGGATTGAATGTAAATCATAGTGGGTATTCTAAAATTTTGGTGGAAGTTTGTGGAATAAAAAGGTTTGAAGATCATGCAGAGGAAAAAACTTATTCTGGATTGGAATTTATTTTAAAAGTGGATAGAAAAGAAACGGAAATTATAAGATACAAGATCTATGGTACAAATGAAGTTAAAAGGCTTCTTGGAATGCTTAATATTAACAAAGGTGAAAATTTAAGGTGTTTTAGGAGTAAAAATCCAGAGGTGTTTGTGTGGATGTATTTTGATAGAGAAAATGAGAATAATATAAGAGGAATAAAAATAGAAAAAAATTAGTTCCAGAAAATTATGAAATCCCAGAGTCTAGACCAAAAGGATTCTTCTAACTCACCAGCTCTGGATAATACTGATGAACTCATACAAGCAGTATCAGGTTTATAGTACACACCATCTATATCTTCACCAACACCACAAGTTAAACCCTCATATTTTGAAGTGCTTATTTCCATACAAGCATATTGGGTAGATGAAGGGCAGGCAGTATTAGAACCATAACCTCTAAAACCTGAAAAAGTTTTTGTCTTTTTATTATAAATCCCACAACCACAAATATAATCTATAATTCCATCATTATTTGTATCACAACCTCCAGTCTGGTCTATTTCACCATTTGCATCATCATCAATAGAATTGGCACAAATTTCAGTCACTTCCTCAATCTCAACAACCTCTTCTTCAACTTCTTCAACTTCTTCAACATCAGCAATTCCATCTCCATCATTATCTAATCTACATAAAACACCACCACTACAAGCATATCCCTCAGCACAAGCTACATCATCGTCATCACATTCCATCAAACATACCCCACCATCACAAATAAATCCATTACAATCATCATCAGTAATACATTCACAAGTTCCTGCATCTATACAACTCTCCTCTACACAAACTCCATCTTCACATATTTCACCTGCAACGCAAGTATAATCATTTTTATAAATTTTAGTACTCAAACCATCAATTTTACAATAATATTCAAAAAGAACATTTTCAGAAAAAGGATCACATTTATCGACATAATCATCCTTCAAATAAGAAACAGTATGATAAATTCCAGAAGTCGTTCCTAAAACATACGAATCGATTCCACCATCACTATCAATACATTCTTTACATTCTCCAGAAGAAGTATCACATGCAGCAGTTAAATTACAATCACTATCACTACTACATGTGTCTGCCAAAACAAAACTCAATCCTAAAATTAACATTAACAATCCTAAAATTATTTTTTTCATTATATCACCATCCTTTTTTGATTGTAAAAATGAAGAATTAAGAATTTATAAACTTTTAGTATTTGTGGCTCTGTAGAACAGTTTTGTATTCTTAGACCCTGAAAGCTAAAAATAAAGAAT
>CAYYMN010000046.1:423-6230 GCA_964473075.1 Candidatus Woesearchaeota archaeon | reverse complement strand
AAAAAAAAAAAAAAACAAGGTATTCTAATGAGTGATATAATAAAGGAAGTTCTAAAGCAGCTTCCAGATAACAAAATATCTGAGGCCTGCTTTGAAGGAGCAAATATTGTACTTTATACAAAAGATAAAGACTTTTTCCTAAATAATAATGGATTGGTAAAGAAGGTAGTAGATGACATAAAGAAGAGGATTGAGTTAAGGCCTGACCCAAGCATTGTAATGGACATGGAAAAGGCAAAAAAAGAGATCAGTGAAATCATTCCAGAGGAAGCTGGAGTCGGAGATATCATTTTTGATCCTCAAAGAAGCAGGGTTATAATTGAGGCAGAGAAGCCAGGACTTGCTATTGGAAAACAAGGAAGTGTTTTAAGGGATATAAGGAACAAGACATTATGGGTTCCTTTGATAAGGAGAACTCCTGCTATCAGATCAAAGTTAATAGAAAATATCAGGGCTGTTTTGTATCAACACTCTGATTACAGAAGAAAGTTTCTGGATAAAACAGGGCACAGGATATATGATGGCTGGATAAGGGAAAAAAAGCATGAATGGATAAGGCTGAGCTTCCTTGGAGGAGCAAGACAGGTTGGCAGAAGTTGTTTGTTTCTTCAAACACCAGAATCAAGGGTATTATTAGACTGTGGCATTAATGTTGCTGCTACAGGGCAAGAGGCCTATCCTTATTTAGATGCTCCGGAATTTAATATCAAGGATCTGGATGCTGTTATTGTAAGTCATGCTCATTTGGATCATTGCGGTTTTGTGCCTTATTTGTTCAAATACGGCTACAGAGGACCTGTATACTGTACTGCTCCTACAAGAGATGTTATGGCTTTGCTACAGCTGGATTTGGTTAAAATCCAGAGAAGTGAGGGAGAAGAACCAATTTATACAAGTGATGAAATTAAGGAAATGGTAAAGCATACTATTTGCCTGCAATATGATGAGGTTACAGATGTAACCCCTGATGTAAGGATTACATTGTATAATGCAGGGCATATTTTAGGAAGCGCCATGGTGCATATGCATGTTGGCAATGGCCTGCACAATATTCTTTATACAGGTGATATGAAGTTTGGAAAGACTAATTTATTAGAGCCTGCTGTAACGACTTTTCCAAGGCTTGAAACATTAATAATAGAAAGCACTTATGGTGGAAGAGAAAATATATTGCCGCTAAAAAAGGATTGTGATGCACTGGTTGGAGAAATTATCAAGAAAACAATAGAAAGAAATGGAAAGGTGCTTATTCCTGTTTTAGGAGTAGGACGTGCACAAGAAGTTTTGCTAATAGTTGAGAGCATGATTAGAAAAAGTCAGCTTGAGAATATACCTGTTTTTGTTGATGGAATGGTTTGGGATGTAACTGCAATACATACTGCTTATCCTGAATACTTAAACAATAACGTTAGAAAATTAATTTTCCATCGCGACCAAAACCCTTTCTTATCAGAAATATTTAAGAGAGTAGGCAGTCAAAAAGAGAGAATGCAAATTATAGAGGAAACAGGGGCTTGCTTGATACTAGCAACATCAGGCATGTTGGTTGGAGGACCAAGCGTTGAATACTTAAGGCATCTTGGTGATAACCCAAAGAACAGCCTAATATTTGTCAGCTACCAAGGAGAGGGTAGCTTAGGAAGAAGGATTCAAAGAGGTGAAACTGAGATTATATTCGGCTCTGGACAAAACCAGGAGGTAATGCCTTTGAAGATGGAGGTTCATAACATTGAAGGGTTTACAGGCCATAGCGGAAGAAAAGAGTTAATGAACTTTATCTATAGATGCAATCCAAAGCCAAAGAAAGTTATTGTTAACCATGGAGACAGCAGCAGATGCCTTGATTTAGCTTCTTCTATTCATAAGACTGACAGAATTGAGACAGAAGCTCCAAGAAACCTTGAGACAGTAAGGATTAAATAAGGTCTAAAGGGCTTTTTATTTTAGCAATATCCCTGTTTGAAACCTTAGTGTATATCATAGTTGTCTGCAAATTAGCATGGTCCAATAAATCCCTGATATACCTTATATCAACACCACGCTCAAGAAGGTGTGTTGCAAAGCTGTGCCTTAAAGTATGTGGTGTAACTTTTTTATTAATACCTGATTTCTGAGCTGCTTTTTTTACAATAAGTTCTATAGTTCTTAATGAATATTTTTCATTTCGATTATTTTTGAAAACAAAACCTTTTTTCTCAATATCTAAATTTAGTAATTGTTTTTTAACCTTAGGAGATAACATTACAATTCTGTCCTTGTTGCCTTTTGCAAGCTTTATATGAATTACATTTCTATCAAAATCGATATCATTCCATCTTAAATTAATGATTTCACTCGCTCTCAAGCCAGAAGAATACATCAGCATAATCATAGTTCTATAATTGAAATGTTTAGTTGCAATAATCATTCTTTCAATCTCTCTTTTTGATAAGATAACATGTAGTTTTTTATCTCTTTTTACATTTGGTATTTTTTCAATAATCTTATTTATTGATTTATCCTGCTCTGACTTAATTCCTAAATAAAATTTAACAGCAAAACCAGCTACTCTAACAGTTTCTTTGCTTTTTCCTTCATCAATTAGTTTAATCAGATATTTTTTTGGATCAAGTTTAGATTTAAGAAATTTACCGACATTAAAAACATAAGCATTTATTGTCTTTCTAGAATATCCTCTTAACTTAAGCTCTTCTATTAATTCATTTTTCCAGTTAGCCATTATTCAACCCCCATTTACAATAATAAGATTAAAGATAGACTAATTAACTATATAAATACTTCGCTTTTTAATAATATATAATAATTAAACGCAATATAACTTCGTTTAATAGGTGTTAAACTCAATAAATTTGGAGTCCTAAACGAAAGAGGGCAGTTTTCCTACTTAAGTAATTTTATTCGTAGAAATTTGGCGTCTTATTCTACATCTTCTTTGTCATCAGAATCAGATTTGTTGCCTTTGCCAGATTTATCTTCTTCTTCCATTTCATCGTCAGAATCTGGTTTGTCGTCTTTACTTGATTTCTTTACGTCGTCTTTATCATTTTCTTTATCTTCTTCTGTTTCCTCTTCTTCAATTACTTTCTCCTTTTCTTTTGGTTCTTCTTTTATCTCAAATTCAACAATATCTCTTATCTGCTCAACTGTAACTCCTAGCTTTGAGGCAATTTCAGAAAGTACGGCTTCTTTATCTGTTGTTTCTAAAGTAAATTCTTGTTCATTGTCATCAATTTCTATTTTGACTTTAGCAACCCCATCCTCAATTTCAACTTCAATTTCAACTTCTTCTTCCTTTTCTTTTTCTTCTTCAACTTTTAATTCTAAAGCTTTTTCTACATCCTCTCTTGCTAATTGACTTCTTGTTACAACCTCATTTACAATAGCTTCTCTTTCTGTTGTATCCAATGCAAATTTTAACTCTACCTCTATTTCTGTTATGCCTTCTTCTGTTTTGGCTTCAACTTTTAGCCTATCTTTTTCAAGCTCCTCTTCTTCAGTTTCTATCTTTAATATTTTATTGACAGTTTCTTTGTCTAATGCAAATCTTTTTATTATTTCATCAATTATTGCATTTTTATCAATTGAGTCTATTGAGAATTCATTTTCAATTTTAATTTGAGTTTTATTGCCTTTTATCTCTGCTTTTACTTCTATTTCTTCAAGTCCAATTTCTTCTTCTAAATCTTCTATTTCATCCTCTATCTCCTCATCGTTTTTACCAGTCTCTTGTTTTATTTTAATCTTGGTTTTATCTTTTTTGTTTTTAATTTCTATTTTAACTTCTCCAACTTGCCCTTTCAAAGAATTAAGAAGTGAATTAATCAAAGCTTTTTGTTCTTCTGTTATTGTACCTTCAATTTTTATCTTAATTTTTAGTTCTGTATTGACCTCTTCAACATCATCTTCATGCTCTTTTAGCTCTTTTTCAATCTCAATCTCTTCTTCAATCTCTTCAGTTGAATTATCCTTTTCTAGCTCTTGTACGCTTTCTTTTACTTTATTTAGAAGATTGCCGTGCTCTTCTTTTGCTTTTTCAGCAGCTTCTAATTTATTCTCTTCAATCATTTCTTTAACTTCTAGCAATCTTTCTCTTGCAATTTCTATGCCTTTCTTTGCCTTTTCTCCTTTATCAAAAGTCAGAAGTAAGTTTAATTGGTCTAATGCTTTATCCAAGCCCCATAGAAAAGAGTCTGGTGTAACTCCTGGATCTTCTGTTGGTTGTTGAGAATTTACAATTGGTAATATCAGAACCATTAATAAAATTCCAATAATAATTCTTTTCATTTAATACACCTCTTTATGTATCTTTCTACTTATATTTAATTACAGAGGTGTATTTATATAATTTACTATTTTTCAACGGCAAATTCCTCAAGTATAGATTTTTCAAAAAGATTTATTTTTGTCTTTCTTCATCATCTTTTAACGGAAAACTGCCCTTTGATTCTTGTTCTTGATGTATCGCTTCGCTCTTTTTATAGAAACGAGGACTTCAAATTTACTTTGCGGACGCAATTTTACCACACTTTGTATGGTAAAAGAGTTTAACAGCGATTAAGCGGTTCGCAGGGTCGCTTACGCTAAAATGTCAAGCATTTTCCCCTGCTCTCCCAAATAAAATTTTCATCTCGTGTCTTTGGGTTGCTGAGCCACGAGGAAAATTTTACTTCGCTTAATCGCGATGTTAAACTCAATAAATTTGGAGTCCTAAACGAAAGAGGGCAGTTTTCTTTATACTATTAAATAGGGCGTTTTGAGAATTAAATTTTATTTTTTAACAGAATATTTCAAAATCTCAATTTCCTCGCCAGTTTCCGAATCCCTGGTTTCTTCATCAGTAATGGATCCGTGGGATACGTGCACATTATCAAAAGAATCAATAAAAATGGAAGGGATTCCCATCTTGCTTACTATTTCATTAGTCCAAGAATTATCATCAAGGAAAGCATGCATTAGTTTTTCTTTATTAGTGTCAACATAAACTATATGTGGAATATCTTGAGAATCAATTGCCAGCCTCAGACCCTCCTGTTTTCCGATATTAGCAGCAACTGTTTGAATCTGCCAAGAACTGCCGTCGAATTTGGCGTATTTAATCGCTCCTTTGCCGTAATCATGGTATGTTATATGAACATAATTCTTTGAATCAACATCTATTCCACAGTCTCCTCCGGATACAGTTGATGAATCTACTGACTCTGTTTTCCATGCCCCAGAAACTTTTCTGATATAATATATTTTCTTATTCCCTTGAGTGCCTTTTACAAAAGCGATATGTGGATTGTCATTGGAATCTAAAGCAAGATAGAGGTCGCTACAACCAGTAGCTGATTCTTCCTCTATCTTCCAGGAATTACCATTCCAAGAAGCATATTTTAAAGTATCTCCACCTGCACTGGTTGATTCTAGAATATAAGCAATATGCGGATTTTCTTCAGCGTCAAGAGCTAAAGAGGTGATAGTTACATGATATGACTTCCCTTTTTTATCTAGAGTTTCAATACTCCAGGAACTTCCACTCTTTTTAGCATATTTAAGTGCTCCATTTGTAATATCATTATAGCTTATGTGAACATTGCCTTTGCTGTCAACTGCAATGCCACTTTCTTCCCCAAGATGCCCTTTTGAATCGATGACCTCTTTGAACCAGACACCATCTTTTTTATAAGCATATTTGAGGTCTTTATTTTTGGCATCAAAATGGCTGATGTGTAGATTTCCCTTAGCATCAACTGCAATACAAGCATCAATGCTAACCCAACCGTCATCGTCGGCTATTTCAGTTGTCCATTGTTTTTTCTACTCAG
>CAYYMN010000046.1:0-413 GCA_964473075.1 Candidatus Woesearchaeota archaeon | reverse complement strand
CTCTTGTTTCTTCCTCTGGGTGTGCTTCTTCTTGAACCGTTGGTTGTTGGATTTCAGACGGTTCGGTGATGGCGGGTTCCGTTGCTTCAGCTTCGGGCGGTTCAGAGGCCGTTGGTTTTTCGGTTGTGGTTTCTTGTTGTTGAGCACAGCCAATAATAAAAACTAATAAAAGCAATAATAAAATTATTTTTTTCATTTTAACCACATAGAAGATTTTCTCACTTCTGGATTATTTTTCAACTTGATAAATATTAAGCCGAGAATTATAACAATGACCATCACTAAAAAGCTTCCATAAAAAAATCTGTTTAAGAGATGCAAAATGTATTGTTCAATAGTGGGGTCGGAATAAGGAAATAAAAATACCCGAAATACAAAAGCTTTTAGCCCATGAATAATAAAAGAATACAAAA
>CAYYMN010000045.1:6078-6308 GCA_964473075.1 Candidatus Woesearchaeota archaeon | reverse complement strand
AATTTTAAGCACAAAATTGCAAACCTCTAACTGTAATTTTGCTGATGTGGACAACACTCTGGATGGTGCTGAGGAGTATGTTGATGCAGCAATGAAAATATTTTATAGTGATCATGTTATTTTGCAAGACTTTATTTTTACTGATAATGAAGGTGTGGCAATAAGTTTGGATTATGGTAATAATTATTTGAGTTTTTTTGATTCTATTTTTAGTAACAATTATGGCGGGG
>CAYYMN010000045.1:0-6068 GCA_964473075.1 Candidatus Woesearchaeota archaeon | reverse complement strand
GATTTCCATTGATGGCCAATCAAGTAATGGTTTGATTTCAGGTGTAGAGTTTAGGGATAATACTTTTGGAATTGGAACTAGTGTGGATGGAGTTGCTGATTCTTGGAATATTAGTGAGTTGGATATGGATTCAAGTCCTAGTGATTTAGATGGGGATTTAATAACATGGAATATTGATGATACAAGGGTGTTTACTGATAGTGATTTTGTGATTGGAGATTTGAGTACGACAACCAGTTTAGTGTTTGGTGATGATGGAATTTTGAGTTTGAGTAACTCTTATCTGACAATTGATGGAATTTATGTTACAAATCAAGGAAATTTAACTTCATTTGATTCTGATAATAGTATTGCAAGGAGTATTATAGAACTTGAAGATATTTTGGTGCATGAGTTGGATTTAAGTGATGCTGATGCTAGTGCAACTTTGACTTTGACTGAGGTCTTGAATGCGGCTCCGGATGTAACCCTTTATTTTGTTGCTACTGGAGAAATTCCTGAGGATACTGAGTTAAGCGGATATACATTCTTGAAGGCAGTGGATTTTGATTTGTTAGATGACGAGGATTATACCTTAGGAAGTGCTATTATAAATATTAGTTATGAGGATGGTGAGTTGAGTGAGTTGAATTTGGATGAAATCTCATTGAAACTTTATTATTATAATGAGACCTTAGGTGTTTGGGAATTAGTTGCTACTCAAACTTTGTCTACAGATGGGAATTATGTTGAAGGAACAGTTGATCATTTGAGTTTGTATGGAATATTTGGAACTGAAGTGCAAAGTGATGATGGTTCTTCTGATGATGGTTCTTCAGGTGGAGGCGGCTCTTCTGGTGGTGGAGGAGGAAGTAGCTCTAGAGGAAGTAGTAGTCCTAGTAGTAGCAGTTCTAGTGCTGATAGTAGTGTTGTGATAGAAGAAGATACAGGAAGAGACGATGAAGTAGTTGAAGGAGCTAGTGATGAAGAAAATAACTTGATTACAGGAGATGTTATTGCAGAAGATGATAGTGGAAACTTGATCACAGGTGCATTTGCTGGATTAACCTCATGGAATACTTTAAAGTATCTTATTGGTTTGGGTGTGGTTTTGTTAGCTGTTTTAGGGATTGTCTTTAGAAGAAAGATTTTGGAGTTGTTTAGATAATTTTTTTCTTTTACTTATTTTTTTAATTTTAAAACAAAAGATAGATAATTCAAGTTTGTTTTATAAATGAAATGTATCAGAAACTTTTTAAACATCATTTTCTTAACTTATTTTATGCAAGATATAAAAAATAAGATAGAAGCTGTACTATTTATGACCGGTCGCGCCATGACTACTGAAGAAATTGCAAGCTTTTGCAATATTGGCAGTATTGGTGTAATTCAAGAAGCCATTAATTCTCTATTAAACGATTATTCTTTGAGACCTTCTGGGCTTCAGATTTTTTTAGAAGAAGGTAGATATAGACTTAACATAAAAAAGGAATATAACACTCTTTCAACAAAATTAGTTTCAAATTGCGAATTAGATGCTCCAACGCAAGCAACTTTAGCCTTAATCGCTTACAAACAACCATCATTGCAATCGGATATAATCAAGATGCGGGGGAATACAGCCTATGATCATATCCATGCCTTGAAAGAAATGGAATTTATTACTACTGAAAAATCTGGCAGAACTAGGAAATTAAAACTAGCCCCAAAATTCTTTGATTACTTTGATGTGGTTGAAGAAACTTTAAAACAGAAAATGACTGAAATTGCTGAGCGCCAATCTAAATTGACTGAAGATCCAAAGAAAATTGAACCTATTTCTGAACCCAATGCAATCCCAGTCAAAGAAGAGACTCCGGTCAAAGAAATTATAATAAAACTTTCTGCAAAGAAACGCACGAAACCCCTTCAAGAGCAAGTTGCTTTAGAAATTCCAAGGACTCCTTCAGAAGTCTTAGAAAAATTAGATGCTGACGACTTCGGGACTAAAGGATGAAACCAAGTAAGATCCACATATTCCTCCTTCTGATCTTTCTGTCATCATTCATTTTCCAATTATATTTTGCACTGCAAGTTCCTTTTTACAGCAGTGATGATGCTTATTTCAATTTAAGGCATTCTAAATACATAGCAGAGAACTTTGTCCCATTAATATATGATCCTTTGAGTTATGGTGGGAATTATATCCTTGATACCCATGTTTATCATTATTTCCTCGGCTTTTTTGATTTATTATTCCCTGAAGTAATTTACAAAATCATCCCTTGTTTTCTCAGCAGTTTGATAGTTTTCATAGTCTTTTTAATTTCAGAGGAAATAATTTATGATGACAAGGCTTCCCTATTTGCAGCTTCATTGAGTGCTTTTATTCCCACTTTTTTGGCCTTAACTTTAAATCAAATTTCAGTGATTAGTTTTTACATTCCTTTATTCTTTTTATTAATCTATTTTTTCCTTAAAATTCGTGCTAAACAATCTATATTCCTTTATGCTTTATTAGTATTAATTCTTCTGGATCCATTAAACTTCCTCCTGATTTTCACATTCTTGATCTTTGGGATGTTAATGCTCTCAGAATCCTTAGTGATAAAACATGAAGAGCTTGAAGCTATTGGTTTAGCTACTGTATTTCTCCTTTTAGTCAACTTAATCCTTTACAAGTCAGTCTATTTAAGGAATGGCCTTGGTGCTGTTTGGGAAAATCTTCCTTTAGAACTTTATGGGAATATATTCCAGAACTTTAATCTATTTGAGACTATAACTTTGGTCGGTTTTATCCCACTAGTTCTAGGAATCATTGGTATAATCCTCTATAAACAAAAGAATACTGCAATAATTCTTCTTAACTCTATACTCCTTGCAGACTTCGCTCTTTTGCTCCTGCGTTTAATTCCATTTAAAGAAGGCCTTATCTTTCTTTCAATAGTCTTTTGTATTACTTCAAGTATTTCCTTTTTCAATTTTAAAAAATACATCCAGATAACAAAATTATTTTTCTATGAAAAGTTTTTCATTATACTCCTGGTTATAATTTCAATATTAAGTTTAGTTATTCCTTCGATTTATGCTTCTTCATCTTTGATTAATGATGGTGTTCAAGAAAATGAAATTGAAGCCTTGCAATGGTTGAAGTTCAATACTCCAAGGAATAGTGTTATTGCAGGTAATGTTTATGAGGGTAATTTAATTATTTCTATGGCAGATAGGGCAAATATTATCGATACTCAATTTATCAATGCCGAAGATAGAATTAATGATGTGAACACAATATTTACTACGGAATCCTTGGTTAAGGCAAAAAAGAGTTTAGATAAATATCATGCGAATTATATCTATTTTTCCACAAAATCAAAAGAACTTTATAATACTGACTCTTTAGCTTATACAATCGACGAAACTTGTTTCGAGGAAGTCTTTGAAAATGAATTTGCAACTGTTTACAAAGTGGTATGTTAAGTACCTGATATTCGCAATTATGTGCTTATTTTTGTTAGTTGTTCCTATCTTAAAAGGTCCATGGATTGGTACTGATCCTTTTTTGTTTCATCGTTTAGCTTCAGACTTTTCATTTTATGATTCTTTAAGTTATGGTGGGAGAATCTCAACATATGCTTTTGGCAATGCTTTAATTTTGATTCCTGCTCCTACTTTTTTAATCACCATCCTTCCTTTTATACTTGGGGTTTTATCTTTCTTCTTTTTGAACAAAATATTTTCAAATTTTATTTTGGATCAGCGCTGGAAAAATCTTTCTTTATTGCTCACAGTCATTTCTCCTACTTTCATTTATGTTTTCAGTTTTTATAATTCATTAACCCTATCTGTTTTTCTATCGATATTTGGCTTTTATCTTTACTTGAATAAAAAATTAAAATACTTTACAATTCCTATAGCTATTCTGCTCCCATTTTGTAATATTCCTCTGACTTTTTGTTTTTATATCCTTTTATTCTTGTACACTCTCTTCATAAAAAAAGATCGTAAATTATTTTTCCTACTCCTATTTTTAATTTCATTTATTTTATTATTGATTTACTTTGGAATACTTATTGCTTTGTTAGGTTTTCCTAGCAACTTTTCTCCCTCTACAGATCAATCTTTCTCAGTTTTAAGCAGACTCTTTTTTGACTTGGGAAGTCCATATGGCTTAGGATTATTCATCGTTTTATTTTCAATTGTTGGTGCAATCAGTTCTTGGTCACAAAAATATTCTTCCACTTTCTATTTCTTGTCTATAACCATTTTCTTGATTCTTTCTTTTTTCATTATAGAATCTTTAGTCTTCTTGAGTCTTTTACTTTTAGTTCTTAGTGCTTTAGGTTTAATAAAATTATTTGAAATGCGCTGGACTAACCATCAATACAAATCATTCATAACTTTGATTTTCCTCTTAGGTTTGGTATTTTCCTCAGTCTCGCAAGTTAATTATCTTATTGATTCAATGCCAGATGAAAAAACTTTAGAAGCAATTGAATATCTTTCTACTTTAGAATCTAGTGTTGTTTTGTCCGAGCCATCTCGTGGTGTTTGGATAAATTTTGCAGGTCACCAGAATTTAATTGATGATAATTACTTCTTTGCTCCAAGCCCTGAAGAAAAGTATAACGATCTCCAAAACTTATATTACTATCGTGATTTAACCAACTCCACAAAAATTTTAACTAAATATGATATTGAATATATTTGGATAGATAAAGAAATGCGCGATTCTATTTGGGAACATGATACCGAAGGCTTATTGTTTATCTTGCAATATACAAAAGATTATTATACTATGTACAATAAGGATGGCATACAAATTTGGAGGATAAATAGTTATGATTGAAATACTAATTTGGTTTGTTACTTTTATTGGCCTATTTATAGGAATTTTCTGGCTCCAGGTTTCGATGTTAGAACATACTGAGAAAAAGAATTATGTTTATCCTTCTGTTAGTTTGATTGTCCCTTGCTGGAATACAAGTTTTGGCATTTGGAAGACTCTTCATTCTATTACAAATTTAGATTATCCCAAGGACAAACTTCAAATCTTGGTTGTAAATCATGGTTCTACTGACGATACTGAATCTTTAATCACCAAATTCATTTCTTCACATCCTGAAATTAACATCCAATTAATCCAAAAACCTCGAGCTCCAGGTCATATGAAAGCCCATGCATTTAATGAAGGCTTGAAGTATGCAACTTCCGAATATATTGCTTGTGTTGATTCAGACACAATAGTCATGAATGATTCTTTGAAAGAGATGATGCATCTATTTGGAAAAGACATCGGTGCTGTAATTAGTATAATAAAAGTTAGCCAACCAAGAAATATTTATGAAAAAATTCAACAGATAGAATATGTTTTCTCTTCATTCATAAGATTATTAATGTCTCGTATTGATACCCTCCAAACAACCCATGGTGCTTTGAGTGTTTATAAAAAATCTTTTTTTGATCAATATGGTGGTTTTGACGAGCATAATTTGACTGAAGATTTTGAAGTTGGCATGAGAATGCGCTATCATGGTTATAAAGTTCTGCTTGCAACAGACAGTTTTACCTATACTTATGTTCCAAATTCCTTCAAACTATTCTGGAACCAAAGAATCCGCTGGTTTAGGGGTTTCATTTACAACACAATCAAATACAAAAGCATGGCCTTCAATAAAAACTATGGAACTCTCGGCTGGTTTCAATTACCATTAAATATATTCACAATAATTATTGTTTTAGTTCTTTTCTCTTTAATGTTATATAATATTTCTGATAAAATTTTTCTTTGGTTCTCAAAATTTTTTGCTTTGGGTTTAAAATACTTTTATGGCTGGGAGTTTCCTCCTCTGTATTATACAATATTAGATATTAATTTAACTTTATACTTCCCAATTGTTATATCCCTATTAGCTGGCTTTTTAATATACCACTATGCCTACAAACAAATGCATGAATCCTGGAGATTTCCTTTAGCAATATTAATATACTTCACAATTTACCCCTTTTTTAGATCAGTACAATGGGTTCATGCTGTGTACGAAGAAATATTTAAGACAAGAAAAAAATGGTAACTACAAAAACAATATTTTGGCGCAGTTTGATAATTACAC
>CAYYMN010000044.1:0-6686 GCA_964473075.1 Candidatus Woesearchaeota archaeon | reverse complement strand
ATTAGAAATAATAATTTTAATTACACTCAAAAAGTTTATTGAATCATACATGTTATGTGCAATTTTTCTCTCAATATCAAAATAACTAAAAAAAATTATTCACTAAAAAAGATTCATAAACTAAAAAGAGAGAAAAACTACCGCTCGTTGCACTCGCTCACATAACAACAATTCAATAGTTCCGGCTTGCAGCCTCCACCTAACTTTTTTCATTAGAAATAATAATTTTAATTACACTCAAAAAGTTTATTGAATCATACATGTTCTATTCAATTTTTTTCTCTCTCATTGAAATAACAAAAAGTGCATAGATTGAAAAGTTCAGAATACATTGAAAACTTTGTTAAGCCTTTCTCTAAAAAAATAAACTAACTAAAAAAACTAGAGAAAAAAACTACCGCTCGTTGCACTCACTAATAGAACAAAGATTATGAAGTTCCGACTTGCAGTCTCCACCTAACTTTTTTCGATAAACATATTTTTTAATAAGACTCAAAAAGTTTTCATAATCTACATGTTCTATTCAATTTTTTTCTCTCTCATTGAAATAACAAAAAGTGCATAGATTGAAAAGTTCAGAATACATTGAAAACTTTGTTAAGCCTTTCTCTAAAAAAATAAACTAACTAAAAAAACTAGAGAAAAAAACTACCGCTCGTTGCACTCACTAATAGAACAAAGATTATGAAGTTCCGACTTGCAGTCTCCACCTAACTTTTTTCGATAAACATATTTTTTAATAAGACTCAAAAAGTTTTCATAATCTACATGTTAGGCGTAATTTTTCGTGGCACTACGGTGCTCTCGCGGGGAATGTGGACGTTCTTGCTTTCGCTAAACTATGAAAAAACCTAAGAAATTGAAACTTCCTCTAACGTGCGTTTAGCGGTTTCGTTGCACTCCACCAAAATTTTCGGGTACTTTGCACTACGGGGGGTCGCTTTTACCGATTTCTTAGAAGTGGGTTATCTCTTTTTATTTCTTCAGCAACTTTTGCCCACTCTTTGGATATCCACGCACCAAATTCTGTATTTCTACCGATCCCGTAACTATCTGCAATGTGACTAATGCTAAGAATACCATCTTTGATAACTTGACCATACTCGTGAAATATTTCTATTGCGTCAACATGCCTAATTGGTGTGTATCCTTTCAAATCGAAGCCAAGTTGTTCCTGTAATTTTCTTACATCATCTGATCCGCCATTTGAATAGGCATCACTGCATCTAATCCCTACATATTGCGTTCCCAAAGCAACATGCAAATCAGCAGCTTTTCTAAGAACCATTTGAACGTATCTTTCTAATTCAGGGGTTCTTTCCATTTTCTCAATAGCTACCATCACATCTGTTAAGAACAACGCAGTTTTCAATCCGTGTGGCATTGGCATAAATAAGTACGGCTCTGTTACTAATTCTATAAATTCACGAGCTGGTGTGTATGGGTATCTAAAAGATTGCATTCGGCTAGTTTTCGGAATTGCTTGGAAATCTAGTCTATCGGAAATATCTCTTTCACTTTGGCTTCTGTAGATATCATTAACTATAAAAATTTCTTCAGCTGACGGTCCTCGAGAAACATTTCTGGTCTGCAAATAAAAATGTAACACGGAGGGTATTGTTTGAAGTACTATTTCCTCCAACTCATCTCTATCAAAGTATCTTCCTCTTATTGTTAATCCGTCTTGAGTTGATTTCCTATCGCGTAAATAAGCATATCTTAAAGTAGAGAAGTCATTGATAGTAAGATTTCCAAGTAATACTGGATCTTCTAAATCTAGGCAGGCATACTCAAAACCCCTATCTTTCAATGCTTGTATTCTTTCGTTTCTCGGCGTATCTGTACTTTGGTTTGCCATAACAAATCGAAAAACAAGCCTATTTAAATACTTTTGTCATTATCTAGTGGTTTCTAAAACTTCCCAAAAACCTTCTTTCCTCCCACCAACCCTTCTCAACTTTTTCTCGTCTTTAAGACTCTTGAGATTCCACTCTACTCCCTTAGTGCTTAATCCAGTCTTTTCCGCTAATTCTTTAGTCGTAATTCGTGGATTTTCCCTAATTAATTGAATAATCTTTTCCCTAGTCTTTTCCCCAGTCTTTTCCCCAGTCTCGGGAATAGGGGTTTTTCTCTTAAATGTCACCACAAACTGCCTTCCAACTTCTTCAAAATTTGTGTCAGGTTCTTTGGATAAAATCAAACCGATACCTCTCCCCCATTTCTCAATAAAGTGGACTTGGTGAAACATTTCCGCCAAAAGTTCATTTCTGCGTTCAGAGACTTCTTTGGTTTTTATTTTCTCAACCGTTAATCCGCCATACAATAAACCAGGACTTCTTATTTCCAGTTTGTTCTTGAAGATGGCAATGTTCACAGAGTCATAAAGATAATAATCCCTATGGCAGAACGCATTAATAACCGCTTCTCGAAAAGCTTCTTTATCAATTTCAGGTACATCAACTCGATACATTCCTTCCAAGCGCATTCCAACATGGATATTTTCCAAAATATACTTCTCTGCTTTTTCAATCAATGTGAATAAATCTCCAACGTATTCCTGCATATCAATCGTAACTGCCTTTGTTTCTCCAAAAACAGCACAGCGTAATTTAGCGTTGGGAAAGAACTTTTCTGGATTTCTGGCAAAGAGAATAACGGCAGTATTCAGTAATTTACCTTGCGAAAGAAGACCTAACTTTTTCAAAGAATTTTCAACCGTATCAAAGCTTTTCCCTGCTTTCTTCAAAAACCACTTTAATTTCTGAGTGCTGATATCACTGAGCTTGGCCTCTTTACAAATCTCTTTATCCCAAGCCATTCTATCTTTATTCCTTTCCAAGATCGTTTTTTCTATCTCTTTTGCGCTCAGTTGTCTATCTTCATCACCTACACGAACATAAGCACGACCGTACGCATAATAGGGAACGTCATTTCCAGTAAATTCAACGTGAACACACTTCTTTCCTTCCAAAACGACCTCATTGATTTTTGGAAATATTTTTGGTTCGATGTTGTCGGAAATAGTCTTGGAAATTTCTCTAATCGTGTTCTCAGTAACCATCTGCCCAACAACAAAACCATCATTTTTTATCCCAAAGTACAGCTCGCCTTTCTGATGCTTATTCAGAATGGAGACTATTGAAATTATCCCCTCTTTCAATTCAGATGTTGATCTCTTCAATTCCAGTGTTTCAGATTCTCTCATTTCAGCCTCTTTTATCTACAAATATGCCTACTTCATTAAAAAGATTCCTATTCCAAAAGCGACCCCCTGACTTTAGCCTCTTTCAGAGTTATTGTTTCTTAGCAAAGTACCCGAAAACTACAGCAAGAACTACATTCCCAGCCACGAAAAAACTCCACTCACCATCAAAGGTTCGCTACGCCTAACAGGGGTTTTACGGTTGCGTTACTCGGGGCATCAAAGCCCCTGCGTTACTCACCCAAATCCCACGCAAAGATTTTCCAGCTCTGAAATGTGGGTTGCCTCATTTCGAGGGAAAATCTTTGCTTTAGGGACTTCGTAAAACCCCATATGTTCCATTCAATTTTTTCTCTTTAATTTGGGGAACAATAAACTCTAAAAAAAACTCTAAAAAAACTAGAGAAAAAACTACCGCTCGTTGCACTCGCTCACATAACAACAATTCAATATATCATCTATAAACATTTTGGTATTTCTTATACTCAAAGTACAATTTGTAAACTAATCAGATAATCACTTTTTTTTAGTCTCTTCAATATACTCACTAAACTTCTTCTCTTGTTTCTGCCTCAACTTCAAGACCACAACACCAATAAAAAAAACCATTAACACAATTAGAATAATCCCAATAATCAATAATCCATTTCCTTCTTCCTCTTCAAGCAAATCCCCCTCAAAAATAATATCCTCATCAGAAAAAACATATTCAGTATCTTCAGTAGTTTCAACAATAACATCATTCACATACACAGCTACAGGTATCTTAATTTCATAATCTTCATTCCCGAATATAATCTCCCCATAATAATTTCCAATGGACACATTTTCATCCTCATTAAACACAAAATTAAAGGCATATATCTCATCAACTGCAAGATCAACAACTTCCTCATTATAACTAACTATCCCACTGATATTTCCACTCAGCTTGTAACTCAATCCTTGCAATGGTTCTCCAAAAGTATTCTGCACCTTCAGAGTTCCTAATGTAGATTGATTATACACTAAACTCAAATTAACCTCAGGCTTGGTCACCAAAAAAGTCAATGGCACTTTCTCAACAACAACCTCAGTAATATTTTCTTCAACAATCACTACAGAAACATCTTGCTCTTCTTCAATCATTTCTTCCAAATAAAATAATCTAACACTATAACTCAGATTTCCATAACTTAATTCTAAACTTCCATCCGAAGAAACATTCTCATAATCCACATAAAGCTTCTTAGTCTCCCCAGAATCCAAGCTCAACAAACTTTTTCTAGGTTCAACATTTGTCCCATTAATATTAACATCAAAGCTTCCTCTTACAGAAGTCAGTTCCAAATAAAAACTACTCTTATCTTTCTCGAACACATAATAAACTGGCGATATCCGCATCACACTCTCGCTCTCAACCACATTAAAAGTCAAGTTCCCAACTGAATAATCCAAATAATATACCCCCAAAGAACAATCTACTGGCAAATCAAAATATAAAATATTCACATCCTCTTTAACAATAGGGTTGACATCAACTAACGAAGTAAAATTATAATATAACTGCACATCCGAAGAATCAAAATTCACATCCTCAAAATACAACTGCACAGTTTCTCCAGCCCCAAAATCCTCTGCACTAACAACCCCCAACAATAAGACTATCAAAAGAATATATTTCATTCTAAAATTGTGTTCTTGGCTGCTGCGGAGGCATCTTGCTAGTGAAAGGATTATAATTCGAACTACTCTGTGCACTCCCACCACTACCTCCTTTCTTGAATTTCTGCAGCACTGAATCTAAATACCCTTTCTTATACGCAAAATATCCACCAACTCCTAATCCAATTAACAACAATAATAACACAATCACAATAATAATCCCACTTCCACCTTCATCTTCATAATCAGTATCAGACTCACCATTAGTATCATCAGAAGCAGTAACACAATCAGCAGCACAATAATAATCTGAACTTGAACTTGATTCTACATCATCACAAACCTCATCTCCGCAATAACAATCGCTCGGGCAATTATACGCATTCTCATCATAATTTGGATATTCACAATCTTTTTTGTAATTACAATCGCTCTCTATACATTCTCCGCCTAAACAAACCTCTCCAGAATCACAATCATCATCTAACGAACATCCAATAGTCACAGTCTCACAGGTTCCATAATTGCACTCATATCCGCTCCCATACAAATCTTCACACTCCGAATCCAAAGTACATTCATCATCCTCTTCTTCATCAGTAGTTCCAACAACTACATCACTCACAGACACTTCATCTTCACTGAATGCAGCATATAATACCATCGCAGTCGCTTCTATACTAGAACCCCAATCTCCACTAATCGTCTGCTCTTCTCTCAAGTATGATTTTGCATCCTCGACATTTTGTGAATAATCAGCAGAATTTTTCAATGCCAACACGGCCAACCCAGTAGTATATGGATCCCTATCAAAACTTCCATCACTCTTCTGTAACTCTGCCAGATCAACCAAATATTTATCTTCACCAGTCACTAAATACATCAACGCAACTTTCTTCACATCAGTAGTCCCATAATTCTCTTTCAAGTAAACTAAATTATTCACACTGCCACCGAGATACTTAATTGCCCAATCAGAATACAAGGTACTCTCTAAATCACAAGTGCCACTCTTTGTTTTTCCATAACATCCATTTGGCACAATAAAATCCCCATCTGCAGAATTAACATTGCTCAATATATAATATGTCGAAGAGGACTTATACAATAAGGTTAATACAACACTCCCTTCTAATTCCGAACAATCAACATTCAATTCAATCCCTGGATTTGCAGAGATCAAATTCGCCTGCAAGCAATCATTAAGATCCAAGAAATGCGAACTTCCGCAGCCCGTAAACACTCCCGCATCCACAGGAATAGTAATTTCCTTCAAAGTTCCCTCGAGATCATAAGACACAACACAATTTCCAGCAGAAGAAGTAATCACCTCTAAATACCATCCACCACTAACACTCGCTTCAGACTCCGCATCTTCATACCATGCTAAAATATCATCAAACCCAGAATCATCCTGCACCTCATTCAATGCAATCACACTCAATCCAGTAGCCTTTGTATCACACCCCCCAGAAGGATAACAACCATCAGAACTTAACTGTGTAGCCAACCAAGTTTGTGACAGAGTAGTATCATAACCCATAGAATCCAACGCCGCAATCCCCAGAGCAGTCTTCGAAACATCACTCTCAAAACTTCCATCTGCACTCATTTTAGAAACTAACCAATCAAACCCTGCTTGCGCAGAAAAAGTTTCAGCACCAAATACTAAACTAATGGTAAGAATCAAAACAAACAACCCACATAAAATCTGCTTCATCATTCAACCACTTTTCAAAAACTCCATAAGGCAGATTATTTTATAAACCTTTCTGTGAATTAATTCATGTGTTATCCCGAAACTATTTCCTAAGGCTGAGTTTCTTTCGGGTATGAAACT
>CAYYMN010000043.1:0-6710 GCA_964473075.1 Candidatus Woesearchaeota archaeon | reverse complement strand
AAGGTTGAAGGAGAAAGTCTGTATTTTTGCATTGAGTTATTCAAAATGGTCGCTGTCCCTATTTTCTATTTTCCCTATTTTCCTTTAGCATCTTTCTTGTTGGACATTAACTGATTTAAATCCACAAACTCCGCCATCATTGTCGCCGATTAATAATTCTACGGGCTCAGATTCGCCATTGGCACCAATCCTACCATAGATTATCTTTGGCTCTTTGTAACTTAATCTATGCTCATAATAAACTGACATAAATCCTTGGAAGAAATTTAAACCTCTGTTTATTAACTCTATAAGTTCATTTATCTTCATTGACTTTGTAATAACGTTGTCCGTCTTAAAGCTTGCTTCTTGAGATCGAAATTCATCTTTAAAAATTGTATAGTCTGAATGAAAAAATGCGTTACGCACCTGTTCGTTAAACATCCATGTCAATAAATCAGATAATTCTTTTTCACCCAATTTTTGAGCATGCTCTTGTAGTGACTTAACAACTTGTTTAGCAGAGGGCGGTCTTGAATCAAATATACTCTTCCTTTTACCGTATAAATCCATAAAAGGTGAAATACTACAACGTTCTCCTTCAATGGCTCTTAGCATATTCTCGAGAACGTAATATATAGCGTCAACCTCTGTTATATGACAATAAACAAAAAGTAGTAACCGTACTTGCGTATCGCCTCGTAAGGGCCCTTGTGAAAGAGAGACTATATCATTAAATAAATGCTGAGTCTCTTCGAATGGATCCCAACCATCTGATTCCATACCGCGAATCCTTGATAAAGCACAGATATATTCAAATTCGTCTTTTGACTTTGCCTTTAGGAACAAATTGTTCAAAATTGCTTTTGAATCCATAGGTTGTAAAGGACACAATTATTTTTTAGTATATTTTTCGTATATCGGCCTTAAAAATTCATAGCCTCGGCTGCCATAAATATTGCATATTTTGTCTGCTTCGGATTCATCACCGAGTTGGTAAATCTTATTTACTATTGAAGTAATATGCTTTTGGTCATAATCTGGAGTTATGGCCGATAGCATTTCCAAGAATATTTTGGCTACAAATTGTATACTTTCTTTATCTTCAAATTTATCTAAATATTCTAAAAAGAAGGAAGAGTTAAATTCAATGTCTACTGCTGGCGCTGATAGCAAAAGCCATTTTGCACTTTCTGAATCAATTCTTTCTAAGATTATCGTTAATCTTGATAAATCTGAAAGCAATTTCTTATAGTTGTCTTTAAGTTTATCCTTAATCATATCTATATTCTGATAGGTCCATTGCCAGAATTTTATAATTCTATCTTTGACCTTTTTGTTTTCTTCAGATTCTTTTTCTTCTTTAGCTTGCCTTACTAAATAATCGCTCTGAGACCAGAAAAACTCAACTATCTCCTGTAAATGAGAATATTTCCATCTATCTATAATCCTCTTGAATAAACTCTCTTTATCATCCAAAGACTCAACGCCCCTTAAATATCCTATAGTTATATGCTGGATAAAACGTTCTTCCGTATGGCCTTCTTTAAAATCTGCATCCATTGCTTTCAAATAGTGATTTCGCATCAAGTTATATAAATCTTGGTAGACTCTGCCACCAAAAAGATAGCCTTGAATAAATGATTGCCATTGGATATCGTCTCTAGTAAAAGATTCGAATTCTTTTACTTTCTGCACAATCCAAGGTCTATTTAAATAGGCAAAATTTGGCATATATTGACCAAGGAGAGTGAACGTTTCAATAACTCCCTTTTTAAGAAGAATGTCGTATTTAGCTGAATCCCATTTTATATCTTTCTTTACGCCTTTTTTATCTTCGATTCGAGCCTTTCTAAGCGATAACGATATAACAGCATTGATAACTCTGCCATACGAGGTATTCAAAGCTGCGGTTACAGCATCTTTATAATCCGCGTCCTGCTTGACGGGTAATTTATCTATTAAGCAATCGAGAATTTCTTCCGCAGGCTTCAGATAATCCTCAGAAAATGCCCAAGAGTCTTCGCTGGTGCCTTCATGTATTAAATCTGCCATGACATTAACTATCCAAACGTGAGTTACTAACCAATCTTCTCCTTGTGCCTTCTTTCCTTCTTCCCAGAAAGTAGGTTTATTGATATATTCCTTGGTAAAATTAAATAATTTCCCCCAGTCAAAACTCTTTTTCTCTTTCCAGGCATTCTCAAGGCCATAAAATATATTGTAAACGTATAAATAATTAACTGCTAAAAATGGCGCTAAATCATCAACAAATTTAGAGGGATTTTCTTTTACCGATGACCTCAATGTTTCTGCCAATCCGCCTTCAGTAGGTCCATTCCATTTATCCTTTGTCTTAAATTCGTTAAAATACTTTGCCAAGTCTATATTTGTCATCTTTATAATATCTTCTTTAGTTAATGGTGATGGCCCCTCACCTACACGGGAAAATAATGCCTCTTCTTTAGGGCGCTCGATTTTCTCTATATTCGTAACTGCCTTTTGTTCTTCATAAAGCTTAACAAAATGCTCATCTTTTATCATCGCAGAGTACCATTTTTGCTTCCAATAGGCCTTATAATGTTCTTGTTTTTCATCTGGTATCCAGCGGGGCCCCTTACTAATTATCCGCTCCAATTCTTTTTTATCTTCGGGTTTAAACTTATCCACATTTTTCTCTAATAATTTGTAAAGTTCCACTTCGTAATCAGATTCATCAAATGCCTCGGCATTGTCTTTAAGAAATTTCCAGAATAAATCTCCATAATTTTCCCACTCGTCATTCACAATATAAAGAACTAAACGCCTAAAAAGAGGAAATTGATATTTTTCGCTTAAGAAATCGGTTAAAATACTTTGACCAATTTCCTTATCAGATTTACATTTAGCCGCTAAAACATCTCTTAAGATAACGGTTAATACTACATTCGCTTCCTTAGTCCCAATTTCAGGCCCGGAAGCAATGGATTTAAACCATATAGAAGAATAATCGCTATAAAGACCGTTATATAAATTATTAATCCTTTTATTTAATTCGGCTATGTCGCTTAAGAAAGATACTTTGTCATTGGTGGTTATTTTGTCTTTGAGTTTTTTTACAAAAGATTTTTTATCTAGAGCATTGCTTACAGAAAAACTGTATAATACATCACCCTTTATAGATAATACACCAAAATATCTGTCTTCTGGTTTTAACGACTCTAATTCTTTTTTGTGCAAGCGTTCAACTGTAATTTCAAAATCGAAATCTTTAATTCTTTTGGCACTTATCCGATATTCTTCATTGTTTAAGAACACTTGATGATCTTCGTGTTCTTTTGAAAATATCTCCTTAAGTTTATTTGCTAAATCATAAATTACATTCTCACTGCATAATTTTCCTATATTAGGAGCATTCTGGTTAAACGACCTTATCAACCAATAAGAATCAAATATTGTCCTTGGCTCTGCCTCTTTTCTATATAACCTTATTCTACTCTGCTTCAAAGGTTCCCATTTAATAGATGTGGCCAGGCTTATTATCTTTTCGACTATTTCAATATCGTTTTTTTGGGGAGTTAAAAATTTGGGGAGTAGCTTTGTTACAATATCAGTTTCTACTAAACCACTTCTAAATTTAGAATCAATCCATGCTGCCAGCCAATCTTTATCAATTTTAATTTTGTTGTCCTTCAGGTATTTAATAATTTTGTCATTAGGTATGTTTAGCAGAATTTTTACGAAATACCACCAGATGCGGTAGTTGTCTAATTTCCGGTCGTGTTCAATATGATACCTGGTGATATTATCAATTATATTTAGTAGTTCATAGATATACTTTTCATATCCTTTTTCTTTAATTTGTTGAGATAATCGCTCAAGATAGGGCAAAATATTCCAAAGAGGTATAACGTAGTATCCCTCTTTAGCCTCTTGAGGAGAAATTGTCAAGCTCGGTTTAAAGTAGTCTTCATTTTTTAAAATATCAAACCAGAAAGCAGTATTTACCTTATTGAAAAAATAATTGTAGTATGGTTGTTCTCTGATTACTTTTAAGATAAACTCGATTTCGTGCTTGGTAGGTTTATCTTTTTTCAAAATTATATCTATGTGTTCTGCAGTATCAAAAAAAACATCTTGATACTGTTTTAGAATCTCTCCTCGCGCCGTTTCTTGTATTGGTTTAATTAGTTTTGCATATTCTTCCTCGTCTAAAATTCCTTCTTCAAATCGTGCTGAATAAATATCCATAAGCAAAGGTGGCAATTTTTCAGCAGTTAGTCCTAATAATAGGGGGAGTATTTTTATATCTTTCTTAAGAAGCTGACGCATTAAAGTGGCATTTAATTCTTTATTAACCCATTCGCTGCTAATGGAATTTCCCGAAAATACGATTATGAAGAAACTGCTTTTTTCTAAGGCTTCGTTGATTTTTTGTGTGATCGAATCTCCAACACTAATCATCCAGTCATCTATCCAAACATCAATAGAATTCTGTTTGAGTCTATCGGCTAATTTTTTTACAAAATCGTGATCCAAACTTGAGTGACAAATAAATACTTTATCTCTCATATGACGTATCACTTCCTGTACTTGGACTAGTAATTGCGTCTTTTGTACTAATGCTTATCTTTCGGGAAATAGTTGAATTTAACTTATCTAAAACATCAAAAAGTAAGTCATATCCACCTTTTTCTATATTATACGGGATCATTTCAATGCCAAAATTGTTTTTGATGTTTGTCCTCTTTATGCTGAATTCTGTTAATTTATATCCATATACTGGCTCAAAAAGATAATGCGTTTTTGGAGTTTGATCATCCATCCTTGATTTAGAAATTGCTTGCAGAATTTCAAAATCTCTTAAACTATATCCAAAAAATACAACATTATAATTTTTGAATACTGGAATTAAGAACCGCATTACGGCACTCGTCTCGTTTAAATAGCTATGATCGTACTGTCTTCTTGTAAAAATAAAGCTTTCCTTTATCTCTAATCTTCCGTGGACGTAAGTCAATTTCTTGGTCATATCGCCAAAATTAGGATTAATGGCAATATTATCGTCGCTAATATTCAGATTCTTCTGGAAACCTAAATCAATATTAGTTTGTATAAAAAAGTTATTGATTATTTTCGTAAGAGAACTAAATTTATTATATATTTCTATCCTTTCAGTTATATTATCGAAATTACCTTCTAAAACTTCAAAAAAGAGGTTCTGATCTAAAGAAAATAAATAATCCATTGCTTCGATAGGATTACTATTTAATGACAGGTATGTCTTGATGCTAAAATTAAATCTATTTTCGGAATCGGCAATATCATTTCTTCTTTTCCAATATTCTGCTACCATACTTTCTGATAACTCATTCCAGAGTTTATAACCACCTAATTTTGATATTCCGGCTCCAATAAAAATGCAAGTGCCACTTATTAAAACCGATAATAATTCTTCATACTTGGGTTCGTCAAAATTTAATTCATCTATACTGTACATAAGCTATCTACTTTTACTTTCCAGCTCTATTTTTCACAAGCTCACACCGCGGATAATTATTTTCCAGAATTTTCTACAATTTCGATTTCTTTTTTTGTCAAACCATAGAGGTCATATACCATCTGGTCGAGTTGTCGTTCGTATTCTTTGACTTTTGATTTTTTCTGTTCGCTCGCGATATAATTATCGCTCTGAGTAATTGATAATATTTTATCAACTAAATTACTAAATGGCCTTTGTTCATCTTTAGTAATTTTTTTAATGGGTAATTTTTCAAGAGAAGAAATTCTTATTTGCGGGAATAACTTGCCACCTTTTGAGTTAACAACTCTATAATAAAAATTAAAAAGTTGGCTATTGTAGAGAGCAAGAATGTATTTTAGATCGAAACCATGGTTTGTTATTGCGGTACTGTGTAAAGTTTGTTCATAGTAAAAATTCTTAAAATCTACAGCTCCTATGATACTTGTTCCAACTTTTCTTGTTAAAATTTTCGGTCTTTCAAATATCTCCGGAGTTCTCATCCACAATCCATATCGTTTACCTTTTTTCCTTTTTAACTCAATTTTCATCATTTCATCAGGTTTATAATTAACGTATTTTGTCGGATCCTGAATAAAAAATTTTTGAACATCCTTTCCGAAAAGAAGAGATTTTGATTCTTTGTCTTTTACTTTATCAAGAAATAACATATCTTTTATTTCCCCCGCCACAATTCCATCTTTTACTTCACATACAATCTTTAAAGGAATTGTTTCTCTTTTTATTTTATCAATTATATTATTATTCGTATCATCTAAATGAAATATAAAAATATATTTATTGCGTGCAATATTCTCTAGATTTGTTGAATAAACTAATTCCGAATGTGTTAACGAGAAATTATATGCTTTATAATTTTTGTCCTTACGGATATTTTTTTGGACAAAAATTATTACATTATCAACGCTGGCTTCTTGAAATACTTTTTGATCAATAAAGCTTACTGTGACATCACCATTTTCAATAAGCATCTTTCTAGCAACTTCGAATTGAATATTATTTACAAACTTGCCAGGAATTATATAAGAAATAAACCCTGTTTGTGTTGATATATTTTTTGCACGTTCCAAAAAAAGAACATATAAATCAAACCGCCCTTTTGCTGTAATGAAGACTTTTTCAAAAGACCTTCTATCGTCCCATTTAATACCTTTAATGCTCACATACGGAGGATTGGCAATTACAATATCAAAGCCTTCTTTTTCATGAA
>CAYYMN010000042.1:0-7187 GCA_964473075.1 Candidatus Woesearchaeota archaeon | reverse complement strand
AAATTAAATCTTTTTGACTTAAATAACTTTGGCGAAATAATTTCCGGACATTACAACAGAGCCTGAGCTTCACAATCTTTTTAAACCTTTTTTTGACTTTAACCTATAATGATTTCAAAATTAGAACTTCGAAGGCAATTTCTTCACATATTTTTTGGAATTTTTATTGTTTTCATGCTTTATTATCACCTATTCAATATCTATCATTTGTTGGCTATCCTCATCACAGGATTAATTCTCTCCAAACTCTGTTGTCATTTTCGTATTCCTATTGCCTCTTGGGTCATGGACAAATTTGAACGCCCTGAATTCCGATACTCTTTTCCTGGTAAAGGCCCAATATTTTTCATGATCGGTTCAATCATAGTAGTATACTTTTTCCCTCTTAAAATAGCCTTAGCTTCCATATTAATTCTTTCATTGGGTGATGGTCTTTCTCATATATTTGGTAAACTCATTTCCAAGAAGAAATATAAATATCTTAAATCTATTGAAGGCACTCTTATAGGAATAACCTTTTCCTTTTTTGGTGCAATGATTTTTGTTAGTGCTTTGGCAGCTTTTCTTGGGACTATCACTTCCTTGCTTTTAGAAAACTTAAAAATCCCTTTCATTGATGACAATTTATTTATTCCTATCGTTGCAGCTTTGGTTATTAGTATCCTTTAGCTATTTACTAGAACATAAATACTTTTAAAATCTCTTTCTCTAATTTAAAATATGGAAAATCTACAACTTAAAGACCCAGTAAGGGAAGGCTTTTTTGGTGGACTAGGGTTCCTAGCTTCTGTATTGTTAGTCGCATTGATATTTGTTACTTGTTATATATTTTACTTGACTTTTTTGATTTAATTTTTAATTATTGAAAAATTAGAAGCATACTTATTTAGAATATTATCTCTTAAATTTCTATTTTTATAAACTTTTCCTAGCAAAATTCCACTCTTTCATCGAGCTAGATAACGAAGGCATTTTCATCTCAAATCCTATCAACCCTTTTTGAACTAACTTCAATTCTTCCTTCAATTTATGTTTCTCTTCCATCTCTGCATACATATGTGTTCCAAACTTCGGCACAAAATAATTCAACGAGATCTTAACTTTTCCACAAAACCTTTCTCTGAACTTTTTCACAAACTCAATCATCTCTTCAATATCCTTTTCATTCATCCCGCGAATACCAATCATCAAATACATTTTCAATTTCTTGAATCCAGCTTCTCTAGCTCTTTGTGCAAACTTGAAATACTCCTCATCATTCACATGCTTCCCTAATATATTTCGCACTCTTTCATTACACTCTGGCGCAATAGTTATCGATTCCTGCCCTGCTTTTTTAATCAGTTCTAAAGTTTCTTTATCCGCTTTCTCCGCACGCAATGAAGGAATGCTCACTCGCACATTCTTAGCAATCAAATACTTGAGAATCTCTTTCCTCTGCGGATGCACGAATGATGGCGAATAAATAACTACCCTGTCTACTTTATTCTCCTTCAATCCTAAATCAATAATTTCTTTTATTTTTTCCAAACTCCTAAATCTAACCTTTCCTCCATAGAACTCTGGCAATGCACAAAAATGACACTTGAATGGACATCCTCTTTCTATCTCCAGCATAAAACACTTCCCAAACACAAAATTCTTATCTATTCTTAATGGAAATGGTTGCACTATTGGATACTCAAACATATCAATACTCTTAACATATTTGCTTTTCCCTTTTCCATTAATGAATACTCCTTCTATTTTTTTAATCCTCTCAAAGAATCCTCCAACTCCTTTTTCATATTCATCAAGAACTTTTGGCAGAACTGCTTCAACATCTCCTAGTATTAAAAAATCAAAATACTTAATCAATTTTTGAGGGTATAATTCTACAACTGGTCCTCCTGCAAACACAATCCCTTTCGGCTTCATCTTCAGCGCGTTAAACAAATCCAATTCATACTGCAAAGAGAATCCTACTAAATCAGAAGTAATTTTTCCTTGATCTAAAAATATTCTTTCGCAGTTCCAATCTTTTCTATTATTAACCAAATTATAAACAATTAAAGGTCCTAAAGAATAAACTCCACCATGCATTTTATTAGGATAAACAATATCCATTCTAAACTTACTTTTTTTATATGAAAACATACTTTTCTAATATACACATTGCTTTATAATCCTTATCAAAAAAAATAAAAAAAATTTTAAAAAATTATCTTATGTTTGTAAACCTTACTCAAATCTTAGTATCTTTGAGGTCTGTGTTTTGCATAACATGATTTACAGAAGACTGGTTTACCTTCAGTTGGCTTGAAAGGAACTTCACATTCTTGGCCACATTCTGAACAAACTGCTTTGTGCATTTCTCTTGGCTCTGAGCTAAAGCTTCTAAATCCGCCTTCTCTACCAGGTCTTCTATTACCTTCTTGTCTCATTTTACTCTCCGTTTTAATCAAAACTCTTTTTCTGAATTGCTAAAAGCTTTCCAAAATAAGTTTTTTGTTTATTTCATAGAAATCAAACCCCTTTTTAAACTCTTCTATTCCCTATTTAATCCAAACATTTATATATAATTAGTAACTAACATTACCTAAAAAGTAATTATGGTAACAAAAATAATTTCAAAAAGAGCAGGATTAGGAAAGAAATCTTCTAGACTGCTCTCAGAACTTGCAGAAAATAATAAAACTATCTTTAATGTAGCTGATGCTGTAAATATTCTCAAAGAAAAGAAATCTTCAGTAATAAAACTCCTTCATGATTTAACTAAAAACAAATGGCTTTTTCGCTTATGTAAAGGAAAATATTTAATATTTCCATTAGAAGCAGGTGTCGAACCTAAATTTACTGAACACGAATTTTTCATAGTTTCAAATTTAATTGAACCTTACTATATTTCTTACTGGTCAGCATTGAATTATTATGGTTTTACTGAACAAGTTTCTAAAACTATTTTTGTAATCACAACAAAACGAAAAAGAGAAATGAACATTTTAGGTTTAAAAATTAAGTTTGTGACTATTAATAAAAATAAATTCTTCGGTTTCAAAAGTATTTTAATAAATAACCACCAAATCAATATTGCCGAGAAAGAAAAAGTTATTATTGATTGTTTAGATTTTCCTAGAAATTGCGGAGGAATAATTGAAGTTGTTAAAGCTATTGATTATGGAAGAGATGAACTGGATTTTCAAAAATTAGAAAATTATGCAAAGAAAATGAACAAATCTGCTATAATTAATAGATTAGGATATATACTTGAATTATTAAACCTAAAAACAAATTTAATCCCTGGTAATCATTATGTTTTTTTAGATCCTTTAATCAAAAATAAAATCAGTTATAATTCAAAATGGAAGATTATTGAGAATATTTCTAAAACAGACTTATTATCCTGGAGGGAACATTAATGATTTCATTAAATGAATTAAAAAGAATTGCTGCACAACAAAAAGTAGCTTTAAGTGTTGTAGAAAAAGATTATACTCTTACTTTAGTATTGTATGGTTTATCAAAAACAGAATTTAAAAAATATTTCATTTTCAAAGGTGGAACTGCACTTAGAAAAATCTATTTTTCAGACTGGCGATATTCAGAGGATTTGGATTTTACTCTTTCAAAACAATTTAACGAAGAAGAGTTAAAAAATATAATTACAAAAATAAATGATTTTCTTTCAGAAGATACCGGAATGACTATTAACATTAAGTCTCTTCATGTAAATCCAGAATATGCCCAAGTAAAAATTCAATTTATTGGCCCACTTAACAACAAAAATACAATAAAATTAGACTTAAGTTTTAATGAATCAATAGTTCTAATTCCTAATAACAAATATATTCATTCAGAATATTCTGATAAAGAAAAACTTAGCTTGTTAGTTTATCCCCTTGAGGAAATTTTAGCAGAAAAAATTCGTAGTATTTTACAAAGAGCAAAAACTAGAGATTATTATGATGTTTGGAAAATCCTAAAATTACATTCAGGTAAAATAAATCCAGATTTGCTAAATGAAGTTTTAATTAAAAAATGTAAAAATAAAGGATTAGAATTCAAAAAAGAAAATTTATTCCTCAATGAAAGGATTCAGCCTGCTCAGGAATATTGGGAAAAATCATTAGCGCATCAAATTAATGACCTTCCCGATTTTAAGGATGTTATAAAAGAATGTAAATATTTAGTTGATAATTTAGTAAAAGTTAAATAATTTTAAACTCTTCTATTCCCTAGGAAGTTGAATATTAGCTCCTAAATCTTTATATATCTCTTTTTCTCCTCAAAAACTGATGCCAAAATGAGCAACAAAATAGCTTTACAATTGCCAAAAATCCTCCTTCCTGTAGAAGGCACAGATATGACAAAATGGTCCGTCGTAGCATGTGACCAGTTTACTTCCCAACCAGACTATTGGCTCCAAGTCGAGCGTCTAGTTTCCACAAATCCTTCCTCTTTTCGCTTGATTTTTCCAGAGGCTTTTCTTAATGAGAAAGATCCTAACATCAGAATCCAGACTATTAATTCTAATATGCACCTTTACTTGGAGAGAAACATTCTCAAAGAACAAAAGCCTGGTTTTATTTTAGTTGATAGAAAAACTCTCCATACAAATTCAAGAAAAGGATTACTTGTTTCATTAGACTTGGAAGCTTATGATTATAGTAAAGATTCACAAACTCTAATAAGAGCAACTGAAGGTACAGTTGTAGAAAGACTTCCATCACGAATAAAAATTAGAGAACATGCACCAATTGAAATGCCACATATCATGGTTCTGATTGACGACCCAGAAAAAACTGTAATAGAACCTCTGTTCAACAAACAACTTCCTGTAGTCTATGATTTTGATTTGATGCAGAACTCTGGTCACATTAAAGGTTATAAAATAGAAGATGAACCTACAATTCAAGAAATAACTCAAGCATTAGAGAAACTTGCTAATCCAGAACTATTCTCCATAAAATATTCTGTTGCAAACAAAGGAGTTTTGCTTTATGCAGTTGGTGATGGTAATCATTCGCTTGCTACTGCAAAAGCCATTTGGGAAAAAACAAAATTAGCTGCTAATGATAAAGTTGCAGTTATGAATCATCCTGCTAGATATGCTTTGGTTGAGTTGGTCAATGTTCATGATGAAGGTCTTAATTTTGAACCAATCCACAGAGTTTTGTTCGATGTAGAACTCTCTAAGGTTCTGACTAACTTAAAGAACTTCTTTGGCAGAAGCTTAACTTATAGAATGTATAATTCTGAAGCTGAAATGAACAAGTATACACCCACCAAAGAAGGCACACAATTAATTCCATTCCTCTCTGGCAACCAATGGGGTGTTTTAATTATCCAAAATCCTCCCCATAATTTAGCAGTAGGCACTTTGCAGCTGTTCTTGAATGCATACATCAAAGCAAAGAATATCAAAGTTGATTATGTGCATGGAATGGATTCAGTGAAAACACTCGCTTCCAAACCAAACAATATGGGCTTCTTCCTTCCCAAGATGAAAAAAACAGACCTCTTCAAGGGTGTTATCATAGAAGGAGTATTACCTAGAAAAACCTTTTCTATGGGTGAGGCTGATGAAAAGAGATTCTATTTGGAATGCAGGAGAATAATTCCAGAAGAACCTAAAAAAAGTTTCTTTGACAAAGTAAAAAACATCTTTTCTTAATTATTTTTTCTTGAATTCCACATTATTTGAAAGAATTTATCATAAGACTCAGCAGCTTCTTTTTGGTGAATTATCATCCCTAAAGGTTTTTCACTCCAGATGATTATTCCTATTTTATCATTTCTAATAATAGTCTCAGTAAGTGGTTCAAATCCTTCTTTAGTATATCTTACTTCAGATAGAGGATATTTTTTTTCAGCTTTCCAACTTTTAAGAGACTCATTAAAAAGTAATTTTGCTTTGATTCCTAATTGTACTCTTTTCTTATGATAATTAACCCACCAAGTTTCACCGAGCATAAGCGATTTTACTGTAGAACCAAAAGTATGATGTTCTTTTCCTCCAGCTTCTAATAATTCTGTTAGTAATTCTTTGATTCCTTTTATTCCTCTGAATGTAATTATTTCCGGTTTCTGTTTTGAACCTTTTTGTTTTCTTAACAATTCTGGTAGTATACTTTCAAATCTTTCTTTCTTTTCATTAATTAAATCAACAATATGTTTTGGATTTGTAGCTTGGTAATGATTTCTTTTTCCTTCTTTAACAAATGTGACAAGACCTCTTTCTATTAATTTATTCAGAGTCATATGCACAACAGAATTTTGTAATTGGCTTTTTTCTAGAATTGGTCCTGCTGTTGATGTTCCAAGTTCTAATAATGCTAAATAAACTTTAATTTCTGCGTTAGTTAATCCAATGTCTTCTAGTATTTGCATATCCATACTTTTGGAGTGTTTTTCTTGTATTTAAACTTACTCTTTAGTCCTCCATTTTTGGAGAATAAAGATTAATATACTTTTATGTTGCTACTATTTGATAACAAAGAAACTAAAGTTCAAGGAGGAAAAACAAAATGAAAACACAAACAATGGTTGCAGGTTTATTGTCTGCAATTTTAGGAATTGGAGAAGCTGAAGCCAGTTCAACAAAAGTAGCTGCAACTCCACAAGGAATTACATTAGATACAAAACTATCTGGAGATTTAGGCAGAAAATTTGGCTTATTCGTAAGAGATAAAACTTCAACAGATTATGCAGGAAAAGTAAGCCATTTCGGATTAGTGGATTTAACTTACCCTCTAAAAAAAGGGTTTGGTTTAGTTGGAGAAATGCAATTTTCTTCAGAAGCAATTCCTCATTTAGGAGTTGATTATTTCATAAGTGGAAGTAATTGGTCAGCTTATATCTTAGTCACTGCGAGTCCGCATGGCCTTGAAGTTATGGGCATTGGTGATTATGATAATAAACTTTCAGACAAAGTTGAATTGCATACTCAATTGGAAACAATTCATGATGTTGGATTAGATGGTTATCAATGGGGTGCTGAAACAGCCGAACTGGGTTTAGGAATAGGGAAGTTTGACTTAGGATTACAAACAATTATTTCACATCCAGAAACATCTGTAACACCAGGAGTATTTGTAAAAAAATCTTTTTAATTTTTTTATTAAAATTTAAAATAACTAAGCCAGAAATCCTGCTTGTACCATTAATAATTTTGAATCTAGTACAAGCGAACTCCCTTTAGGGAGAGG
>CAYYMN010000041.1:1210-7216 GCA_964473075.1 Candidatus Woesearchaeota archaeon | reverse complement strand
TTTTCTATTTGTCGTCGATAAATTTAAATTATACTCTTCAAATAATTGTAACACAACCTGTTTAGGGTGGAGAGGAGGTCAATTTGATTAGTCTTGTAGGAGAGCTTTAAACTTTTGTTAGGTTTACTCCTGGAACTTATTTTTCTAGTAGCCATTTCCAAGCAGGCAAAATATAAATCTTCTTATCTTTTATTTTTATTTCTCGCTCTTCATCAAGTGTTATTATTAAACCTTCTTTAAGCTTGAATTTGTTCATGGCTTCTAGAATGCCTTCAACTTCTCTTTTTTCATTTTCCGAATTTAGATTGTCAGTGACTTGTATTACTTGCACAACTTTTTCTTTTTCTTGAATTATAAAGTCACATTCGTAATTATCTCTGTTATAAAATATTTTTTTATTTTTTCGTCTTAACTCTAAAAATATTAAGTTTTCTAGTAATTTTCCAGCATCTTTAGAAAACTTAAAACTTACACTATTTAACATTCCATTGTCTATAAAATAGACCTTTTTTATCGAGCCAAGTTGCTTTCCTTGAGAATATTCATATTTTATATTCTGAAAGAATAAATAAGCATCTTCAAAATAAGACAAAAATTCAATTATGGTATTTTTGCTAGTATTCATACCTATGGATTTTAATTTGTTAGCTAATTTGCTATAAGATATATCCTTTGAAGTGGATTCTAATAGAAGATTAGCCAGCATTTTTATTTTTTTAACATCTTCTATTTTGTATCTTTCAACTATATCCTTAAAAATCATGGATTCGTAATAATTTTGCAGAACCTCTTCTTTATTCACTTTTTGATAAGTTACTGCAGGATAACCCCCCTCTTGAATAAAATTATTGAATAGCTTCTTAATTCCAATTTTGTCTTTGCTATGGGCAATTGTCTTAAGATTATATTTTAATCCTTTCCATAAAACAATCTCTTTAAGACTCAAAGGAAATATTTCTTTATTTAATACTCTTCCTCTTAATGCTGTTGATATTTCTTTACTTAGTAATTTAGAGCTAGAGCCTGTTAAAACAAGCTTTATTTTTTTATTTATATCATAAATCTTTCTAACCCATGAATCCCAATTTGTTACTGTTTGTATTTCGTCTAAAAATAAATATATTTTATCTTTGTTGGGGTTATAAACCTCAAAATAAGCTTCTAAAAGTTTTTCTAAATCGTTGGAATCTGCACCTATAAGTTTATTATCCTCAAAATTTATATAAAGAATATTCTCTCGAGATACATTTTTTTTAATAAGTTCTTCAATTATCTGAAAACAAACAAAGGTCTTTCCAGCTCTTCGAGGACCAGAGATAGTAATTATAAAGTCTGATTCTAAATTTATGTTATGGTTTCTACTAAAAAGGGCAGGAATCTTGAATTCCTTCCAATTTGTTATAATTTCTTTATGATTCATGTTTTATATGGGACGAATAGTCATTATTTTGTATTTTCCATAATACATTATGTTTTATAAAGCTTTCTAAATTTGTGTTAACCAACTAAGTCTGTGATTTTTCTTAATTTAGTTGCATTCGTTTCCAACACTTTAATCTCTAGTGAGGCTTATATTTTTTTGTTCAATCATAAGGTTTATAATCCTTAGGTAAAAAAAATTATTGATGCAATTTAAAAATATTGAAAGAGAAGTTGTTCAAGAAAGAATCAATAAGTGTTGGGAAGTTTTTAAGGGATATGATTTAGTTGAAGGTGGAGCTCCTTTAGTTTATTCAGTTGGTGCTATAGATGATTTAGTTGGGGAGAGTTTTCCAGAAGTAAGACCAGAAGGTTTAGATGTGAGAGAAGATATAGTTAGGGATTTAGAGAATTTGAATTTAATCTTAGATGGTTTTCAATTTTATCCTATGACTGATTTAATGAAAGGAGTTTATAGTGTTGAGACTGATAGGGGTTTAGTTAATTGTGCATATTTGGCATTAAATGGAATACTTCCTGATTCAGTTTTGGTGGCTTTAAAAAGGGAAAGAGTTCCTGAATTGGGGGATTTGTTAGTAGGGGATTTAATTAGGGATCTGGGTTTGGAAGATTTTAGAGTTTTAGTAAATTTGAGAAAAAATATTTTTGGGGAGAAATATAATCTTCTGGAAATTGATGGGAAGTTTTATCTTAGTTCTAATGATGTATTGAAAGTTTTAAAAAATTATCGTTCTATTTTTTTTCTTTCAGATTTTGCTAGTTTTGTTTCTAAGGAAATGGAAGAGATTAGTGAAAATTCAGTAAGAAGAAAGTTGTTTCAGTTTATTAGGGAAGGTAGGGTGAATGGGCATTCAAGTTATGAAGGGAAATTTTGTTCTTTTAAAAAATATGGCAAAATAGCTGTTAGTTTGGAAACTTTGAATATTTTGGGGAATTTATATCTGAGGGATAGAAGGATTTTAAAAACGCATTTTCCTTATTATGATAGAACTCAGGTGGTTGGATATGGTTTGGATCAAAGAAAAATATTTGCAAAAAATATTGATGGAGAGATAGATTCAAGGTCTTTATTAGTTCTTCCTGGAGAGGGGGGTAAAAATAGAAGTAATTATTTTTGTGCTTTTGATTTAAGAGATAAATTAGGGAGCTCTTTTGATGAAGCGTGGAGTAGCGAACAAAAAAGAGAATGGTTAAAAAAAGTTTATGGAAGTTTAGTCTTAAATTGTGATGGAGTTTTTTTGAAGGATTTGGATTTTGCTATGGTCAGAAAAAGAATGAGAATTGATGGATCGGAAATAGAAACTGTTGGTTTGCCTTCTGGTGCATTGTTATGTTATTTAACGGATAAAGTAGTTAGTAGTTCTATTTGGGAGAATTCTCCTGGAAGAAGAAATGCTTTAGCCTTGGAGAAGATAGTTTCTTGTCCGGATTTAGAAATAAGGAAATTATTCTCCAGAGGGGATTTTTTGGTCCCAGCAGAAACTCCTAATATTTCTCTTAAGGAGGATAGCAATGATTTTAGAGAATTGTCTCGAAGGAGTGTGATTGAAAAAGTTTATGGTAGGGGTTTTATTTCTTTAGAGGATTTAGTAGAGTTAGGCAAGAGGAGTTCTTTAGGTCTTAATGTTTTAGATGGTTCTTATCCTAGTGAAAAAAAGGTTTTAGATTTGCATAATGGAAGAGAGTTGTATGTAAGGGTATTATACCATGCTTTGGATGATGTATTTGATTATCTTAGAAAGAGGAAAAATGAAAAGAATGCTTTATCTGCTCTTGAATGGATATTTCTTGGAGGTGGAAAAATTAGTTTTGAAGATTGTTGTAATATATTGTTTGATGTAGATCCTGAAAAGTGTAGGGAAAAATTGATTGAATTGTGGGGGTTGAGTATTAAGGATGATGTTGTTCATATTTCAAAGGAAAGGAAAGATCTTAGATCATCAAAAGACTCGGGGTTGGATGAAAGGAGAAAAATGTTTGTCTTAGGGAATTCTAGTTCAATAAATTATTTTGGAGAAGAGTAAAATTATCTAATCTTTTTTATTTTGCTTCCAGGCATGTTAAAGCAGTTTATGCAAATCATTAGATTATTAGAAGGACTAATTTTCATGTCTTTGAGTTTAAATGTTAAGCCGCAGTTGGTGCATTCAATGTTAATATCGTTATAGTTTTCGTCCATGATTTATTTTATTTAATTTTAGGATTTAAAAGAATTATTGTTGTTTATTGATTGTAATATGAGAGAATTTTTGAAGGTAAAGTTTCTTATTTTTGCTTATAAAGGATAAAATCTTCAGTCAATATTTACCCCATTTGGTATTTATTTAAGTTATAAAGGATTTTTACCAATTATTCGATTTTTATCATCGTGAAATTTTGGGTTTATAAAGGAAATTCAAAACTCAAGTTTGAAGGAAATATTTTTAAATTGGCTTGATATGATTATTCTTATGAAAAGGAGTGTGTTGTTATTATTGTTTATAATATTTAATTTGAGTTTTGTTTTAGGGGTTGAGGGGGATGGTTGTTATTCAGATGATGATTGTGGTGATGCTGATCTTTATTGTGAGGGGTATGTTTGTGTGGCTTTAGAAGAAGTGAGTAGTGGGTGTACATCAAATGATGAATGTGGTTCTGGGTATACTTGTTCTTCTGAGACTTATGAGTGTGTTGTTATTGAGAGTGTGGCAACTGGAACTTGTGTTGATGTTAGTGAATGTGAGAGTGGATATGATTGTGTGGAAGGTTATTGTGTGGAAGCAGTTGAAGTTGTTGCGGGTATTACTTCTGGGCCTTTGAAGTTTTTTGAGGATGCGACTGATGCTGTTCTTGGTGTGACCTTGTATAGAAATAATGAAAATTTTCAGACTGGGAGGGCATTAGAATCTTTGGCGGAGTCAAAAGGTTTGGATAAAAGAAAAGCTATGGGACAAATAAGTTCGAATGCTTATACAAAGGGGAAAGTTAATGCTTTAGAAAAAGCTACTAGTAGTGTTAATAAATTATCTCAGAATAAAGGTTTGAGTTCTGCAACTGGAAATAAAATGAGCGCGTTGAGCGGGAATATACAGAAGCAGGTTGGGGGTTTGAATACTGGAAATTTGCAAGGCGGGCTTGGGGATAAAGTTACTAATCTTGGGCAGCAGATCAGTGGTGCGAGACAGAATTTAGGGTTGGCGTCACTTTCGCAGAAGGTTTTGGAGTGTGTGTCAATTACTGCTTCTGAAACTGTTGGTGCAACGAATGTTGTTGTTAATGATGATGGATCTTTGGCTGTTGATGATGTGTATATATATAGTGATGGTTATGGAGTTGAATTTGTTGGAGAGGGGTTGATTGCTTATGTTGGTGGACAGAGTTATACAGGGAGTGATGTATTATTTTATTTGTATGAGGGAACGACTTATGATGTTAGTGTGGATTCTGTTTTAGTTGGGAGTGTTGATCTTGGTGTTTATGGAGAGCCTTTAGTTTCTTTTGGGGCTACTGGGGGTTCTGGTGATGGAGTTGATGATTCTGGAGGCGAGTTAGGTGTTAGTGAAATAGGGATGGATGGGATTGAAATGATTGGGATGGGTGGAACTCAAACACAAACTACTGGGACTCAACAACAAAATACTTTGGGAGGACAACAACAGACTACTGGAACTGCTGGGACTGGAACTGCTGGAACTAGATTAGGAACTGGGACTCAACAACAAACTCAACAATCTGGAACTAATACAGGAATTGGAGCAGTGGTTAGAGCAACTGGAAGAGTAATTTTAGGAGCAGTTATTGGGGTTGGAGGTGAATTTGGTACTGGAACTCAACAAACTCAACAAACTCAACAAACTCAACAAATTGGAACTAATACTCAAATGAGAACTGGAGCTGGAACTCAAACACAAACTGGTGGTGTTGGGACTGGAACTGCTGGAACTAAATTAGGAACTGGAGCTCAACAACAGGGAACTAATACTCAAACGAAAACAGGCTCACAAACTGGGACTCAGCAACAAAATACTTTGGGAGGACAACAACAGACTACTGGGATACAAACACAAACTGGTGGTGTTGGGACTGGAACAGGGATGAGTGGAGCTGGGAGTTCTGGAATGACTGGGGGTAGTGGGCAGCAGACTGGAACTGGAAGTGGTGGAGGAGGAGCTGGTGGTAAAGTTGTATATTCAAATGAGAATGGAAAATTGTTATATGGAAAAGATTTGATGATTACATTTAATACAGGAGTTTTGGAAGTTTGTAAATTAAGTAAAGTTGAAAGTACTATGAGTGATACTGAAACTGGACAGGGTGGAGCTGGAGGAGGTTCTGGTATCCAAGTTGGTATGGAGGGTGAAGGTTCAGCAGGAATGGTTGGAGGAAGTGGGCAACAGGCTGGAGCTGGAATGGTAAGTCAGCAACAAACTGGAATTCAACAACAAAATACTTTGGGAGGACAACAACAGACTACTGGGACTGGAACTGCGGGAACTAGATTAGGAACAGGGACTCAAACACAAATGGGAACAGGGACTGGAACTGCGGGAACTAGATTAGGAACAGGGACTCAAACACAAATGGGAA
>CAYYMN010000041.1:0-1110 GCA_964473075.1 Candidatus Woesearchaeota archaeon | reverse complement strand
CAGGGACTGGAACTGCGGGAACTAGATTAGGAACAGGGACTCAAACACAAATTGGAACTAATACTCAATTGAAAACTGGTACACAGACTGGGACTCAACAAACTCAACAACAACCACAACAACAAACTCAACAACAATCACAACAACAAACTCAACAACAATCACCACCACCTCCAACGGGAAGTGTTATTGAAGAAGTTGAACTTGAAGGAAGAAATATTTTTAGGTTTTTGTTATATTGGGAGTGATTTTTTCTTAAATGTGTTAACCAATTTAGTCTGTGATTTTTATTAATTCAGTCGCCTTTGGCTCCAAACACCTCAAGCCGGTGGGGCTGAGTAGGCGCTTTTGTGTCGTCGAAAAAATAAATATTTTGTTATAACATTTAAAGTAGGCATAACAAAGGAATTTGCTTCTTAAGGAAAGTTTTTTAAGGAATTGAAATTTTTAGTTTTGTATGGAGCCCATGGTCTAGTGGTTATGACGTAACCTTGACGTGGTTGAAGTCCCAGGTTCGAATCCTGGTGGGCTCAGTTAAATTTATTAATCCTTAGGTATTATTTTTTGAAAAGGTGATAAATTATTGGATGAGAATCAAAAAAAAGTTTTAGAGTCTGTGAGAAAATATAAAGCTCAAGGTTATACTGATGATCAAATCAAACAGGCTATGAGTAAGAGTGGGATTGCTGGGGATGTTGCTTCTAAAATGTTGAACTACAAGCCTTTTTATTTGAGAGCATGGTTTTTTGTAGTGATATTGTTAATTATTGGATTATTATGTTTAGGATATTTTTTGTTGATGAAGGATGAATGTGTTACCAGCAGAGATTGTGGTTCAGGATTTGATTGTGTGGATGGAGAATGTTTGGTTGTTGAAGAAGAGGAAGAAGAAGTTACTATACCTATTGAAGAAGAGGAAGAAGAAGAGGTTGAATGTTATATTGATGATGATTGTGAAACTGGAGAAGAGTGTAAAAGTGGGGTGTGCAAGAATATAAAGATTGAGCCGCAGTGTGGGGATGGAGAATGTGTAGCTGGAGAAGAGAGTTGTTATTTGGATTGTGGATGTACAAGTGATACTCAGTGTGCAACTTATGGGAGTTATTTGTG
>CAYYMN010000040.1:0-7237 GCA_964473075.1 Candidatus Woesearchaeota archaeon | reverse complement strand
GGATGATTTTTGTTTATTCCCAAGATGAACTAATTTTTTATTGTTCTCGTGGTTATCATCCTCATTATTCTCACACTATTCTTGGCACAGCAAGTATGACACTTCCTTCATCGGTTCGAACTAAAAACTTAGAAGTCAAATTGGAGGTCTACTAATGAACAAGAAAGCAATGATAATGTTACATTTCTGTGCGATTGGTTTCTTAGTAGCTTCAGTCCTATTTCTCAAATACTCTGATAGTTATATTCCTAGCGAAGATCTCTACCTCGGAGAAAAACAAATTGCAATCTTTGAAACTTATCAAGAAGCAGATGCAGACATTTATTATATCCAGCATTCAGCATTATTATGCTCACAAAAAGCTACTAAAGATAATTTTGAATCTGAATTCGAATCCTGCATGAACGCTTATTTATACTATCTAAAGTTCACTTCAAATGATTTTCAAATAACTTATACTTCTTCGCAGGACAAAACTACAATAGTAGGTACTTCTAGCAAGCAATTAATCTACATAAAAGAACATTTTACTTACAAAATAAATCCTTATTTCAAAGTTGAAGTTGCTTATGCTTTGGCTCAAAGTCAAGAAAGTAATTTGTTTGTCTGAAAGATTTCCGGATTTTTCTCATAAACTTTTTTAAAGGCTTTTTTTCTAAAAATCATTATGGAACTATTAACTACTCTCAAGGCAAATCCTAAAATTTATATAATCATAATCTCATTAGCTACAAGTATAGTAGTATTCAACGAAATTTCACAATTCGTTAAATCAATATTCAACTCTAAAATCACATTTGTGGCATTTGGTTTAATTTTTGTCACATTGTTATATTGGAGTTACAAAGAAAAAATTTGGAGGAAAGATGAAAAATCCATTTAAAATATTTACAAATTGGTTTTTTAATTTAAGTTATGGTGAAATATTGTTAATTATAATTATTGTTGTTTTTATTGTTACTATAATTGATAATCTAAAATAAAAAATGGTGGGGCTGCAGGGATTTGAACCCTGATTTGTCGCTCTGGAGGCGACGGCTCTACCAAGTTAAACTACAGCCCCTTTAACATAAATCTTTTGATTAAACCTATATAAACCTTTCTTTGTGTTTTTAAAAACTGCAATTTTTTCCATTTACTGAAAGCCATTTCTCTTTTTCTTTGTATTCAGGCATTGCAGTTTCAACGAGTTTCCAGAATCTTTCAGAATGATTGAATTCAATTAAATGTGCCAATTCATGAATGCAGACATACTCTAAGATATCATCTGGTGCAAAAAGTAACCTTGTTGAGATATTGATATTCTTCCTTTTTGAACAACTCCCCCAGATTGACTTTTGATGCTTGAATCTGATCCCATTTATCTCTTTCTTAAAATGCTTGTCATTGAGTTCTTTTACTTTATCCTGAAGTTTTGCAATTCTCTGTGCTGCAATGCACCGGCTTAATAATCCAGAAATATGTTTTTTTTGTTCCATAGGATTTAGGATTGAACTTATGCTTAAAAAAATTTCTTGGTTTCTCAATCTAGCACTGCTTGAATTTTTTGGTTCGTATAAGATATTCAATTTGTATTCAGAATCTCCAATTTTCAGTATGTCCCCATCTTTGTATTCTTTTTCAATGATTCTAATTCTTTCAGGTTTTTTCAAGGCTTGTTTTCTTGCCCATTCTTTATTTTCAGGATTTGATTCTTTATCCTGGCAGAAACTCTTTTTGAATTGACTATTTTTACTTCCACTTGTATTTTTATTCCATTTACTTCAAGAATTTCCATGCAACCATTATATATTTTCAAGTTTTAAAATTATCCCTCTTTAAAATTTATAATTTGAATCATAATAATCCTTTTAAACTTCTTATTATAGACTTTGAATATGGTTAAGATTGGTATTATTGGTGGTTCGGGCTTGGATGATCCTAAACTCCTAGACAACTTCGAGATAATCGATGTAATCACCCCTTTTGGTCAGCCCTCTTCTTCAATTACCCAAGGCACTTTGAATGGAATCGAGGTTGCAATTTTAGCCCGCCACGGAAAAAAGCACCAAATCCTTCCAAGCAATGTAAATTATAGGGCAAATGTCTGGGCTTTAAAGGAACTAGGCTGCACTCATATCATTGCAACGACTGCAGTCGGCTCTTTGAGGGAAGATATAATGCCTGGTCACTTAATTTTTCCAGACCAATTTATTGACAGAACCACAAAAAGATCTCAAAGCTTTTATGATAAAAATAGAGTCTGTCATATTCCCATGGCTGATCCATTCTGTAAAAAGCTAAGGAACTTGTTAGCCGATGCTTCCCATAAATTAAATATAAGATTCCATTCTCGCGCAAATGTAATAACTATAGAAGGTCCAAGATTCTCCTCTCGCGCCGAATCAAAAATGTTCAGATCCTGGGGGGCTGATATTATTAATATGTCCACAGTTCCAGAGGTTGTTCTGGCTAGGGAAGCAGGCATCTGTTATGCGGTTATAGCTATGAGCACAGATTATGATAGTTTTAGAGAAGACTCCGAGTCTGTGACTATTGATGAAGTTCTAAAAATCATGCACGAGAACGCAGAAAAAGTCAAAAGCCTTATAAAGGAAGTAATATTAAACATTAACTACATTGAATGCAATTGTAAAGAGGCGATAAAAACTGCACTGATATAAATTCTACTACAAAGGTGAAACAAAAAAATGGAAACAATTTCTATAAGCGGTACAAGCCTTGAGGGCTTACTTGACGAAGATCCAGACCCCGATCTTAATTTGGGAGTGGATAGATTAACCAGATTTTTTAATATAACTGAAGGGGTTTACACTCCAAAATATTTAGATTTCAAAAATCTTTATTCTTAATTTTTTTACTTGTGTTTCATAATCTTTAAAATAATCAAAGTTTTTTTACTTTTTATGAAAATCTATCTTGGAGCAGATCATGCAGGTTTTCCTGTGAAAGAGAAGTTGAAAAATTTTCTTGAAGAAAGAAATATCCCTTATGAAGATTGTGGCACATACTCAGAACAACCTGTTAATTATCCCATTTTTGCATTTGCTGTTTCAGAGAAAGTAGTTGCTGATAATGATAGCCGAGGGATTCTTGTTTGTGGCACAGGGCAAGGTATGTGTATGGCCGCTCATCAAGTTCCTGGTATCAGGGCCGCAGCTGTTTATGATATGGAGACAGCAAAATTAACAAGAAAACATAATGATGCAAATATTCTTTGTCTTGGAGCCAGGAATACTTCTTATGCCACTATAGAACAAATTCTTGAAGCTTGGTTATTTACTGATTTTGAAGGTGGAAGACACAAAGATAGAATTGATATGATTGCAAATTACAGAAAAACTTAAAATACCTCTTAAATTATTTTTGCCATCTTCACGGCATCCCCATAAGGATCCACACTTTCATTTATGATCGTGCAATTGACTTTGTGCTCTTTCAACAAAGCAAATAATTTTGCAGCTTCTTTCATATCAACAACTAAATGTTTCTTCTCTCCACCATTGTTCCATTCGATTCCAGAGTAATGACAATGCACATGCTCAAATGTTTTTATTTCTTTCACATACTCCTCAAAATCAATCTTCCCAAAATTCCTCGCTTTCATGTGCGCAAAATCCATGCAAAATCCGCACTTGGTTTCCTTGACTAAATCTTTAATTTCTTCCCATGATCCAAACACATTTATTTTCCCCATTGTCTCCGGGCATAGTTGCACATCCCACTTTTTTTCTTTGATCAAATCTTTCATCTCTAGAATTCTTTGTCTGATATTCTCAAAACTTTCTTTCTTTGAAATTTCTCCATAATATCCCGCATGGAACACAACATTCTTTGCTCCCATATGCTGTGCTCGTTCACATGAGGTTAATATTCTCTCTTTGGATGCATGCACAATTTCTTTTTTCTCTGAATTCAGATTGACATAATATGGAGCATGTATTGATAATTCAAAATTATTATAGTTTGCAACTTGCGCTAGAGCCTTTGCTTTTTCATTTGTCATATATATTTGTCTAACGAACTCCACTTCTCCTGCCAGAACATTCTGTTTTACTAATTCAGGAATATCTTCAGGTCCAACTCCAGCAATTCCTATCTTGATCATGTTAAAATAAAATAAATTATAGATTAATAAAACTTCTTCATTAAGATTTAGTCGCTCACGCTCCAAACGCCTCAATTGCCGGCGGAGCTAGTTTAATCTCCAAAGTATTTCTACTGCCCCCTTGTCGAACTTCGAGAATGCAAACCATTTTTTTCCCAGGTCTTTTAATGATGCTCCAAAATGATAGACTTCTTTGTCATCAATAATCATAAACCTATCATGTGATTTATCGAATGCTTTAATTTCAATGGGATTATATTGTGAATTAAACTTTTTTAAGTCCAGCTCCAATTGTTTGGAATAATTTGTATAGATAATTACTTTCACTTGATTTTCATTTTTTGAAAACAAAGTCAAAACAGAATCATCAACATAATTATCAATCAAGATTATAGACTTTTTTGCAGTTCTTATTAAATCCGCAACAAATTTGTAAGCATCAAATATCTGATCTTCAAAGAATATACCCTTAGATTTTTGTATGGTTTTATCTTCAATTGCATTAAACACTTTTTCAAAATTTTTGTCTGACTTAATTTGATATTCTATTTGTTTTCTTTCAACATTGTCTAATCTGCTGAACACTTCTGCATTTTTAGAAATAAATTTTTTCATAGCAATGAATACACGGATAATTTGAACACTTATTCCTACTGCTGTTTCACTTCTTAGAACACTTGAAAGCATTGCAACGCCTTGTTCTGTGAAGGCATATGGCAAATAGGTTCTTCCTCCTTTTTCTAAAGTTACAAATTGTGACCTCGAAATTTGTCCTCTTTTTGGAGTTTCACTTAAATTACTATTTTGGCATCTTAAATCTTCGTAAAAGTCTGTTTTTTTAGGTTTTAAGGCTCTATTGATTGAGGTACCATTTTGGCACCTCAATAGCTCTTCATTTGAGATCGCAAATTGCGATCTCAATATTTCTAACTCTTCTGAAGTCAGCTGAAACATAAAATCTTTTGGGAATCTTTTGATATTTCTTTTTACTGCTCTATTAATCTGTTTAGTTTCAACTCCATATAATTCAGCCAAATCACTATCAATCATTACTTGCATTCCTCTGATTGTAAATATCCTTTGTTTGATTGTTTCTTCATTGATTGTTAAGTCTTGCATAAATTTACTACAAAAATTCCCTTAAAAAAGGTTTACTAGAAAAATCCGGAAATCTTTCGGATTTTTTATAAAAAAATTTCTATAGTAAAGCCCCCGCGCAGGCTGTCTCACAATTCACAAAATTACATATCAATAAACTATAGAAGTATGAATCCTATTAAAAAAAGGGGGTTCAAATCGCAAAATAGAGTAAAGAAAAGTTGTAAAAAATAATTGTGACACAACCTGCGCGGCAACTGAGCGGCACTTATTTCCAAATTAAAAGTAAAATTCCCGCTATAATCATTCCAGCATAAACAATCCACAAAAACATCTTAACCAGATCCATAATTCTAAAAAATATATTTCCTATTTAATAATTTTATCTTCATAATAGTTATAAATGGTTATTCTAAAAACCCAATCATGAACATTCTAGTCACCGGTGGTGCAGGCTACATAGGATCAATTACAGTCAGAAGATTACAAGAAAAAGGACATAATGTCATAGTCATAGATAATCTTTCAAGAGGAAATAAATTCTCCATAAACACCACATTCATACAATGCGACATAGAAGACAAAAAAGTAGAGGAAGTAATCAAACAATATAATATAGAAGCAGTAATCCACTTCGCAGCATATGCATATGTGGGCGAATCAGTAGAAAACCCAGAATTATACTTCAATAATAATTTAAAGAAGTCTTTGGTATTACTAGAAACACTAAGAAAAAATAATATCAAAAAGTTCATATTCTCTTCTTCATGTTCAACTTATGGAGATCCAGAAATAGTTCCAATCACAGAAGCAGAAAAACAAGCTCCAATCAACCCCTATGGTTTAACTAAATTATTGTTTGAAAGAGCATTACAAGTTTACAATAAAAATTATGGATTAAAGTTCATCGCATTAAGATACTTCAATGCAGCCGGAGCATCATACGATGTTGGCGAGCATCATGTCCCAGAAACACATTTGATTCCATTAGTCTTAGATGTGGCATTAAACAAAAGGGAAAAAATAAAAATATTTGGTAATGATTATCCTACTCCTGATGGTACATGCATTAGAGACTATATTCATGTGTTAGATTTGGCAGATGTTCATATTCTGGCATTAGAAAACTTAGATCGTATAACAGGATTCTACAATCTTGGTACAGGCAAGGGCAATAGTGTAAAAGAAGTTATTGAAATCTGCAGAAGAATTACTAATCATCCTATTCCAACAGAAATAATAGCAAGAAGAGAAGGCGATCCTCCAGAATTAGTTGCACAATCAAACAAAATATTCACAGAACTCGGCTGGAAAGCAAAGTATGATATTAATGATATAGTCAGAGATGCTTGGCACTGGCACAAAGATTTGGAAAAGCAATATAATGTAGTAGCGGTCAGCGGTTACTTCGATCCTATTCACATTGGTCATATAGAATACATCCAACTAGCAAAAAAGTTAGGCGGCAAACTAATCGTAATCTTAAACAATGATAAACAATGCGAACTAAAGAAAGGCAAAGCATTCATGCCACAAGAAGAGAAAAAGATAATCTTGGAAGCCTTAAGGGATGTTGATGAAGTTTTCATTTCTATTGACCAAGATGAAACAGTTTGTAAATCCTTAGAAGCATTGAAACCAACTATTTTTGCAAAAGGTGGAGATAGATATAGTTATGAAATCCCAGAATCAAAAATCTGCAGAGAACTAAATATACAAATTATAGATGGTCTTGGTGCAAAGATCCAATCCTCTTCTAGTCTAACTGGACTAAAACAAATTAAATAATTTACTTTGAGTCGCCTCCGGCTCCAAACACCTCAATCGCCGGTGAGGCTGTCTCACAATTCACAAAATTACATATCAATAAACTATAGAAGTATGAATCCTATTAAAAAAAGGGGGTTCAAATCGCAAAATAGAGTAAAGAAAAGTTGTAAAAAATAATTGTGACACAACCTGCGCGGCGATTGAGCTAGTATCTCCGCAGAGCCTCTGAAAGAGGCTTCTGCAAACAGTTCAATCACCTCT
>CAYYMN010000039.1:0-7515 GCA_964473075.1 Candidatus Woesearchaeota archaeon | reverse complement strand
ATTAACTTTGAAGACAAACTAGTATATAAATCATACGTTAAAGTAACAATACCATGAAATAATAAGCTTTATATAATATCTGTTTTGAAAAAAATATATGACAAATGCAATTAATAATATATCAGTAAAAGAATTGTGGGATTATGCCACTGCTTTAAAGAATTTTTTTGAAGTTTTAATTGTTGAAGATCGAGAATTAGGATCATTAGTAAATAGCTTATCAAATCATTTGACTGAACCTTGTAAAGAGGATTTTAGAAGAGTTGAAAGAAGAACAGATACAGCAAGAAGGGTTGTTGACGAATATATGAAGATGGATCCTGTAGAATTATATAATTTGATTTATAACAGAAGAAGAAAACAAGGGATTAATATTCAAGATTATGGCTTTGCAATAGGGTTTCAGGCAAAAGGAATTGGTAGAAGCTGGAAAAAGAGTGATCCTAAAAATGGAGTAGTAATAACAGATTCAATAGAATTATTAGACAGACCTTTTGAGGAAGTTTTAGCCGAGACACCAACAGGATTAAGTTTTATTTCCAGTGGAAGAATTTATGATAGAGTTACAATAAATAAGTTTGGGAATGAATATAGAAATGATTATATTCTTCTTACATTTGCTGGAATTAATCCTAAAAATTTTTTTACGAATTTACATGAATTAGGGCATATTATTGATGGTATTGCTGCACAACAACGAAGAGATAATTTCTATAATTTTATTGAAACTACAGCAGAATTATTTTGCGGAAGAATAGCCATTTCTAGAGATAGTCAAAGAAGTAAGTTATTATTGGAAAGGGAAGAAAATTTTTATCACGGAGAAAGGAAAGATAAGATTCAAAATTTAGAAGAAGCAATAAAACAATATGAACAAGTTTCTGAAGATTTATTTCATATAGGGAATCATGGAGGTAGAAAGTTTTTTTCAACCATTGCATATGTAATAAGTCTAAGCTCACCGAAAGAAGTGCCCAGAAGGATTAAAGAAGTTAGAGATTATATGTTTTCAAGAAGTGCATAGAAAGAATTATAAAGTTTTGAAGTATAGAACTCAGCAATGGCAAAAGAGGAAAAGAGTAGTGTTTTTGTTTCACTTTTTAATGTTCCAAAAGAAAAAACTAAAGAAGAAAAGAAAGAGGAGGCAAAAGAAAATAATCCTTTCTTACATCCAGAGAAAAATAATGTTAATCCAAAGAATGGAATAAAAAAATTAAGTTTGGTTATGGATAGCATGACAGAGCCTGTGGAGAAATATTATTTCTTTTTCATTAAATTTTTTGGGGTGCATAAGGATAGTAGCTGGGGGATTAAATCTGATGTTCTTAAGTTAAAGGATGTGTTTGATGCGTCAGTGAGCAGTGCGTTCCATGGGAATGTCGGGAGCAAGATTTCGGCAATCCAGCAGCAGATTTCGAGTTATTTAACACAAGTAGGGCAATTAACAAAATCAATATTTCCAATGGTCAGAGAGATTAGGATGATGGATGAAAGGAGAGAATATTATAAGAAAAGTCTTTCTGAAAAAAAGGATGATCCTGAAGCAAGACAGAATGAGATTACTTTGAAGTCAATGTGGGTGGAAATTGTTGAACAAGGGATGCAGAATCCGAATTCAGTATATAGTATAGCTACCAAATTGGGGTTTGTAACTTTGCCAGATTTGTTTTTTGGAATCAATCCGCATGGGAAGAATGTTGAAGAGCAACAGAAGAATTTGACAAAAGTTTTGGATGCAATGCACAAAGAGCATCAGTTCACAACAAAATTGAGAAATATTCTAGAGAAGAAATTGGTGCAATATTATACTTGGAAGCTGAAAACTAATGCTGAGATGGAGCATACATGGAAGTTTAGAATCAAGAACTTGAAGCAGCATTATAATGTAATCAAGATGTATGTTTCCTGGGTCAAACCATTGATGACTTCGTTGAAAGCATTGCAGATGAAAGCGAACATTAATGAGCCTTCGCTTGTGAGTGCTTTTGAGAGCAGTAAATTAGAATTAGAGTTATTGGCAGTAACGAAAAAAGGTGATTATTATAATTCATGTGTTTTGGTTCGTATTACTCAGATTACAAGACCAGAGTTGACTTATACACAAGGCGGACAGAAGCAAGTAAATCATTCTGGAGAGGTTAAAATTGAGATAGAACCTTATGTTGCAACAGATGAGGATATTGAAGTTTACAAAGAGGAATGTGAAAAAGATGTGTTGAAGATGGTTTCCGGGCAGCCAATAGATTTTGCAGTTGATGTTCAGGAAATATTAGATAGCCTAGGGAGTGATGTTGAGAAATATTTGAAAGAAGCAGAAGAAGGGAAGAAAGAAGAAGAGAAAAAAGAGAAGAAAGAAATTGTTAAACAGTCATTATTCGAACCATTTACTTCTTTAGCAGGTGCATATAAAATGTTCTTCCCATTCTTGGACAGAGAAAAAAACAAAGAAAAGGATAAAGAAAAAGATATGAAACTGGATAAAGAGGAAATGGCAAAGAAAGCAAGTAGTGCTGCATGGTTAACTTATGATGTTTTTAAGAAACTGAATGGTTTGATTACTCCTTGAGAAAATATCTTTTAGTCGCTTTGCTCCAAACGCCTCAATTGCTGGGGAGTTTAGTCATTACAAATTTTATCAAGGGGAAATAAGAAGCAAAAGTTAATAAAGTTTTTACGCGTATATTTTAGTTATGGTTGAATTCAATACAAGTTATTTTCATGCACTGGACAAGCCAAAGATCAAAGAAATTTCTATAGGTGAATTTGGGACTAGTGCTAAGATGGGGGATGCGCTTGATGCTTTAAAGAGTGAGATTAATGTTGGAGCGAAGCATATTGAATTAGGATTTATGGGAAAGGGAAAGGGGAATCTGGGTAATATGCAGACTACTCCAGAGATGTTTGATAAGCTGAAAAGAGAGGAATTGAGACAACTGGCTAAGATTAATGGAGTGACCTTGAGCACGCACGCTTCATTGGGAATTTCTGGAGTTGCAGGAATGACAGAACAAGGGCAAGGATTTTCGGATAAAGTGAGAACAGAGAACTTGATGGAGCTAAAGAGGACCATTGATTTTGCGGCGGATACTGCAAGAGGCGGGGCAATTGTTGTGCATACTAATGAGTTTCAAAGAGAAGTCAAGGATAAATATACAAGTGGAAAAGAAAGATTTGTGATGGGTTCCAAGAAAGATGAAGCACTGCATTTAGCTGATCCTGAGACGGGGAAAATATTTAGTATAAGAAAAGATGATGTTGTGCATATTCCAAAATGGAAAACAGATGATAAAAAAAATTATGTAGATGTTGATGGAAAGCCAATTCAAGAATTTCATAATTATTCGGATAGAGTCTTAGAATTAGATCCAAAAACGGGAAAGCCGGAATGGGATGAGATGACTTATGAAAAAATGAAGGGCTTGGTCAAAAAATGGAATGAGGGTCATCCTAAGGATGTAAAAAATCCCGAGAAAGAATTTCTATTCCTGCAGCATATGCAAAAGAATCAAGCTGAGGCACCAAGGGCAATGCAATATTTAGATGGAGCAAAAGATGCACAAAAGAAATATGAAAAAATGAGGGAAGATGCAGAAGCATTCAAGGAATTGGAAAAAGGGAAAAATTATGATGACAAGTTTTTGTTAAGAATGTTAAGAAATGAATATGGAGAAGGGATTACTGAAAAATATAAGGATAAAAAATTAACACCTTCACAGATATTAAAAGAAGAAGCTGAAGCTAAAAAAGGGGAAGCCTCATATTATATGGAAGGGTATGTTGGATTTGAAAGACAAAAAAAAGAGATTACCAAATTGTATGAAAAAGTTCAAACTATAGAGGATGTTGGAGTAAAAAAATCTGCTGAGACCCTTGCTGAAGCTGCAATGTATGCTTATGATATTGAGAAGCAAAAAAAACTGGACAAAGCAATGTTCATAGCACCAGAAAACATGATGGCAGAATGGGGTTATGGAAGTCATCCAGAAGAATTGAAAAATCTAGTAATCAAATCCAGAGAAGAAATGGCTAAATTATTAATTGATAGAAAATTTGTGAAAGATAAAAAAGAAGCGGAGAAAATTGCAAAGGAGCATATCAAAGCAACATTTGACATAGGACATGCAAACACTTGGGCAAAATATTTTAATGCGGAAAATCCGAACCTTAGTGCAGATGAAAGAAAGAAAAAGTTTGATCAATGGTTAATAGACCAAGTAAAGGATCTTTCAAAGGCCGGAGTTCTAGGGCATATTCATTTATCAGATAATTTTGGATATTATGATGAACACCTAGCACCAGGAATGGGAAATGCACCGATGGAAAAGTTCATGGAAATCATTAGGAAGGATCCAAACTATGAAGGACAAGTGATTGTAGAATGGGGAGCACAGCCAGTAGAACAAAGATCTGAAGCAATGCTTGGAGCATGGGTCAATCTAGCAAACTCGCCTATATACAGAGTTGAAGGTGTAGCACCCAGATGGAATGATATTGAAAATAGCGGATACTTTGGAAGAATGAGCACGCCTGCAAATATCGTCGGGAATTATGGTAGTTCAATGGGCAAGGATTGGGCATTATGGAGTTATTCAGAAGCACCAATAGAGTAAAAAAGGAGGAAAAATGGAATTTAAAATAAAATATAATGAGCCAAAAAGTAAAGGGAATTATGCACAGGAAGATTTTGAGTTAGCAAAGATTTTTTCAAAGAAAGTTTATGATGAGTTTGGAGAATTTATTCGGGCGATTGTGTTGTTCGGGAGTACAGCAAAAGGAGAGAGAAAAGTTGATGATGTGGATATTTTGATAGTATTAGATGATGTTCGAATACAATTCAATGAAGAGATTGTGCAGACATATAGGATTGTGTTGCAAAAAATCATTGCTGATACGAATCCGAAAAAATTGCATGTGCAGTCAATGAAGTTCACTAGTTTCTGGGAGTATGTGCGTGCAGGGGATCCTGTTGCTACCAACATTCTAAGGTATGGAATGGCATTAGTGGATACTGGATTCTTTGATCCTTTGCAGATGCTGTTAGACCAAGGAAGGATCAGACCGACACCTGAATCTATCTCGACATACTTTGCAATGGCCCCAGCAAGCTTATCACAGGCGAAAGGGAAGCTTATGAGTGCAGGAATAGATCTATATTGGTGTGTGATCAATTCAGCGCATGCAGCATTAATGCATTATGGAGAAGTACCGCCGAGTCCAGAGCATGTTGTGGATGTGATGAAGAGAACTCTTGTGAAAGAGAAAAAAGTATCTTCTGAATCTGTGAAGACTATGGATGAAATCTATAAGCTGTTTAAGGACATTACTATTGGCGGAAAGAGAGAATTGGCTGGTAAGGAATATGATAGTTATAGAGTGAAGGCTGAAAAGTTCATGAAAGAGATGGATAAGTATATTCGAAAAAGTAAAAAAAATTAAGAAGAGGGTGCTTCAGCAGCACTTTTTCTTTTAGCTTCTTCTTTTCTATTTGATTCTTGCCTTTCTAAATAACTTTCAAGTATACGTTTCTTATACATCTGAATCACTTCAGATAATCTTGGCATATTTTCTTTTTTGATATCACTCAATCCAAGTTCACCAGCAAGTTTCAAGACATAATCTCTAAATGGTTCAAAATCTGCTTCTTTTAATTGACTTAAAGCTCTTCCCAAATCTTTTTGTGATTCTTCGCCAATTCTTTCTTTAATTTTTTCTGTAATTGGAGCAACTTCTGCATAGTGTACAATTTTCTTGTCTTTATAATGATTTGAAAGGGATTCTGCTGAAAAGTCAATCATTGATTGAATATTTTCCTTAAGTAATCTTTTAGCTTTTTCGTTCTTAGGTTCTTCTCCACCATAAAATTGCTTTCTAATGTAATCGTCAGCCGAAGTATATAATTTATCTGCTAATCCATCTCCTTGATTTTTATCTCCAGCAGTGCTTTTAGTATGATCTGACCAAGCTCTTACAACTGCATCTTCAAGACCATGAACATATTCTTGTGCATCTTTTGCTAAAATATCAGTCATAGCTTCATATTTTTTATAATCCGGTTCTGTTGGTTCTGCCATTTTTTACTCCTTTTTGTTACTATTGGGTAACTAAACTACTATTTAAACCTTTTGGAAGCTCCTTATAGAGGTTATAAAGCTCAAATTTAAGGTTTTAAGATAGAATTAAACTATACTTAATAAGCATTATGTAAGTTATATATATTATATGAATCGAAGCTTTAATGTTAAACAATAAATTAAGTTCTGGGGTGAAAATATGAATAGAAAAGAAAATGTTATAGTTTCGTTATTGAGAGAAAACTCAAGGATTAGCTTGACTGAAATGAGCAAGTTTACAAAAATACCTATTTCTACTTTATTTGAAAGGTTAAGAGAGTATAATCATGGATTGATAAAAAAGCATACAACATTAGTGGATTTTACCAAACTAGGATATGAGGCGAGAGCGAGGGTTTTGTTCAAGGCAAAAAGAGGGGAAGCAAGCAAGCTCAGAGAGTTGTTAAATTGTTCAGGAAATGTAAATGAATTGTACAAAGTGAATAATGGGTATGATTTTATGGTGGAGTTTATCTTCAAAAACATGAAAGAATTAGAAGAGCATTTAGAGAAGATTTCGGCAATGTATCCGATAGACAAAGAATTGGTGTTTTATATCATGGAAGAAATAAAGAAAGAGGAGTTTTTGAGCAAGCCAAATCTGGAAGTGCTAAAAGAAGTGAAGATGTAAAAATGGAAAAAGATATAAATAACCAAGAATTTGGTTTATATGAACCTAAAGGGTGGTTTAATATGATAACTGAAAAACAATTGAGAATATTTGAAGTATTAACAAAAAGACCTTTTGATGAATTTATGAGAAATAAAATTAAAAAAGAAGCAAAAGAAAAGTCAAACAATGAATTAGCTTTAACTATCAATTTATTAAAAAAGGAAGAGGTCTTAATTGAAAAAAAAGTAGGAAGATCTGGAATATTAAATCTTAATTTAGAAAATGATTTGACTTTGAATTATATAGCATTAGTAAATTATAAAAAAATAAATGCCTTAATTCGGCAGGTTTTAGAGACTATTAAAAAAGAGATTATTGAAGAAACACCTTTTTTTTCTATGGTTATATTTGGGTCATATGCTATTGGAAAGCAAAAAAAAGATTCTGATTTAGATGTGGCAATATTTATTGAAAGTGAAGAAAAAAGGAAAAAAATTGAAGCATTAGTTAATAGCGCAAAACAAAAAAGTGTTATTGGAATGGATGTTCATGTTATCCCAAAGAAAGAAATGATTGAAATGTTAATAAACAAAGAAGAAAATTTAGGGAAGCAAATAGCAAGAAAGCATTTAGCAGTTTATAATCAAAGAATTTTCTATGAAATAATCAAGGAGGGGATGCAACATGGATTTAGAATTTAAAATTTACCTTTCAAGAAGGAATGTAATATAGCTTTCAGATATTGTTACCTTAGTGAATGATGCTTCCTTTTTGCTTGGAGTTTAATTAAAC
>CAYYMN010000038.1:0-7614 GCA_964473075.1 Candidatus Woesearchaeota archaeon | reverse complement strand
AAACTTCAAGTAAATTTTTGCTTTATGGCTATTGAAAATTTTTCGGATTTTTGACCAAAACTTATTTAAATTCAACTTTATTCAAATAATTCTATGAAACGACAAAAAACAATTCAAATTCAAGAGGAAGATTTACTTACTCAAGCAAAAAGATGCCTTCAAGATTTGAAAGATAAAAAAGTTTATCGCTGGAATTAAATTTCTTTTAATTTTTTTAAATAAAAATTCATATTTTGTAGAATATATTCAATCATTCCTTCCTGCTCTTTTTTTGAACCAAAAGCAATAATTAATATTTTTTTTAATTCTTCATCAATAATATAATAAATCCTTTTATCCCCAAACTTTTTTTCTCTAAACCAATAAAATTTTAATATTTTTCCTGTAGGGTATTCAGTTAAATTTTTTTTAACTTTTTCAATTAAAAACTTTTCTCTAGGATAATTTATCATAATTCTCAAAAAAGTCTTCAGTTACAAAAATTTGATAGCTCATTAAGAAAATTACAAAAAAATCCTTAAAAAAGCTTTACTAGAAAAATCCGGAAATCTTTCGGAAATTTAGTTCGAAAATTTCTTTGTGGTGTCCTAATATTTTTTCTTTTTTTAGATTGTTTCTTTTGTAACCCTATTTTTTTACTTCATAAATTTTTTAAACTTCAAGTAAATTTTTGCTTTATGGCTATTAAAAATCTTGAGGATGCTTTAACTTTTTATCGTGAGAATCCTTCGCTTTTTGATATTGAAAAGACAACTATCCTTGAAACTTTTTTTAAGGAAAATCCATTTTGTAAAGAATTTGCTGAATCTCCAGAAGCCCTTGCAACTTTTTTAGGAATGATTGATGAGAAATATCCTACATTATTAAGTAAAATCACATCCCCCAAAAAAGATCCAGTATATGATGATAGATTAGATGAACTTGGAATGCAATTGGCTAGGGTTAGAAATGGAGGCATTGATTATCAACATTTTCAAACAAAATCTCGAAGATCAGATATTAGAACTCTTGATACTGTGATGACTTCAGGAGGTTTATTTATTTGTTTAAGTCTAGGAGTTCTATTTAATGTTTTATTTGAATTTGATGGAGTCTCTTCAGAATACTTTAAGTCCATTTTTCTTACTTATTCTGGATTTACTGCTGCTTTTTATTTCTCTTCAAAAGCATTGCATTATCTTGCTTTTAAGGATAATAGAGCAAAGCTGGTCCATGACTTAGTTGAAATTGATTCTTATCTCAAGCCCCAAAATAATCTTCTCTGAATTTTTCAAACCAATTCTTATCAATCTTCAATTTTTCTTCATTCTCTTTTGCAAACTCTTCCATTAATTTTTTTTGTTTGGCATTCAACTTCGCAGGCGTCTTCACTTGCACCCTGACTAACTGATCTCCTGTTCCATGCCCATTAACATTTTCCACCCCTTCATCTTTCAGCCTTAATATTGTTCCAGATTGTATACCGCAAGGAATTTTCATGTTCACTTCTCCTCTAATAGTCGGCACCTTAACAGAATCCCCCAGCGCGGCCTGTGAAAAACTGATTGGCATCTCAACATAAATATCATCTTCTTTCCTCACAAAAATATCATGCGGTGTAATGAATATTTCCACGAACAAATCCCCGCTTCGCGCTCCATACTCTCCTGCTTCCCCCATTCCAGATAATCTTAAAGTTGAACCCTCATTCACTCCCGCTGGAATTTTCACAGAAATTTTTCTACTCTTTTTTACTCGCCCATAACCTTTGCACTCATTACAAACATTTTTCACACTTTTTCCTTGTCCATAGCATTCATCACATACAGTTGTTTGCGCAAACATTCCGAATGGTGTCCTGAAAGACTTTTGTAACCTTCCAGTGCCTTTGCATTTCCTGCAATTCTCTTCTCCTTCTCCCCCAAGCCCTTTGCACTTTTCACACTGCTCTAGCTTAGAAATATTAATCTCCTTTGAAACTCCGAAGCACGCTTCCAAGAATGTTATTTCCATTTCATACTTGATATCCCTGCCTTTGCTCCTTCTTCCTCTCCTTCCACCGCCAAGATCAAAAAAACTTTCAAATACCTCATCAAACCCCTGAAAATTAGAATTAAATCCCTGAAAATTATTCGCATCCGCGCTTCCAAACCTATTATAATTTTCTCTCTTTGTATCATCACTTAATGCAGAATATGCTTCATTGATTTCCTTGAATTTTTTTTCAGATTCCTTATTATTAGGATTCAAGTCTGGGTGATACTTCTTCGCCAAAGTCTTGTAAGCTTTCTTGATTTCTTCTTTCGAAGCATTCTTTCCTACACCTAAAGTTTCATAATAATCCATTTTATTGATACGACTTATACCTTACACAAGCAGTCCCGCATCCCCCCTTCACAGCATCCATCTTTCTTTTTCTTAATATTTCCATAAGATCCAGAGGAATAAACCCCTAGATACATTTACTTCTCCTCTTTGTCGAACTCTGCATCCACAACATTATCCTCTTTTTTTTCTTCAGTTCCTTGTTGCTGATACATCTTCATTCCAATCTCTTGCACAACTTTATTTACTTTATCAATTTGTTTTTTAATCTTTGCAGCTTCATTTTCCTTCAATGCTTCTTTCAATTCATTGACTTCCTTTTCAATCTTACCCTTCGTCTCCGCATCAACTTTGTCCCCATACTCAGCAAGCATTTTCTCAGCAGTATAAACTAATGTATCCCCATGATTCTTTGCCTCGACTAGCTCCTGCTTTTTCTTGTCTTCTTCTGCATAACTCTCAGCTTCTTTGACTGCCTTGTTCATTTCTTCTTTATCCATTCCTGAGCCGCCGGTTACAGTAATCTTTTGCGATTTTCCAGTTCCCATATCTTTGGCAGACACATTCACAATTCCATTCGCATCAATATCAAATGTCACTTCAATCTGCGGAATTCCTCTTGGTGCTGGTGGTATCCCCACTAAATCAAACCTTCCCAGAGATTTATTATCTCCTGCCATTGCCCTCTCTCCTTGCAATACATGGATTGTTACAGCTGGCTGATTGTCCGCAGCAGTAGAAAATATCTGTGACTTCTTCGTCGGAATAGTTGTATTCCTCTCAATCAATTTTGTAAACACACTTCCAAGAGTCTCAATCCCTAAGGATAATGGAGTAACATCTAATAATAGAACATCCCTTATATCCCCTTTTAGTATCCCTCCTTGGATTGCTGCCCCAACTGCAACAGCTTCATCTGGATTGATAGACTTATCCCCATCTTTTTGCAATAATTCTTTGACTTTCTCTTGTACTGCAGGAATTCTTGTAGATCCACCAACCAAAAGTACTTTATCAATTTGTGATGGTTCTAGGTTTGCATCCTTTAATGCTTGTTTTACTGGTCTAACAGTTCTTTCTATCAAATGTTTTGTCAAATCATTAAATTTATTCCTTGTTAAAGTCATCTCTAAATGCAAGGGCCCTTTTGAAGAAGCACTAATATAAGGTAATGAGACTGTGGTTTGTAATGAGCTAGACAATTCTATCTTTGCCTTCTCTGCTGCATCCTTCAATCTCTGTAATGCAACCCGATCTTCTTTCAGGTTCACTCCTTGCTGTTTTTTAAATTCAGCTGCAAGATAATCAATCAATACCTCATCAAAATCATCTCCTCCTAACTTATTATCCCCGCTGGTAGACTTGACCTCAAACACTCCATCCCCTAATTCTAGAATGGAAACATCAAAAGTCCCACCCCCTAAATCATAAACTAAAACTGTATGCGCCTCAGATTTATCTAACCCATATGCTAATGCCGCTGCAGTAGGCTCATTGATTATTCTTTCAACTTCAAACCCTGCAATCACTCCAGCATCCTTTGTTGCTTGCCTCTGTGCATCATTGAAATATGCCGGAACTGTAATGACTGCCTTAGTAACTTTCTCTCCTAAATAATCCTCTGCATCCTTTTTGATCTTTCTCAGGATCATTGCTGATACTTCCTGTGGTGTATAATCCTTTCCATCAATAGTGACTTTCTCAGAGGTTCCCATTAAACGCTTGATACTCCTTACAGTATGCATCGGATTTGCTATTGCCTGCCTTTTTGCCACTTCTCCAACAACAATATCATTTCCCTTGATTGTCACAATACTAGGGATTGTCCTTCCACCCTCTGCAGAAGTAATAATCTTTGGTTGGTTTCCTTCTAATACTGCGACTGCTGAGTTAGTTGTTCCTAAATCTATTCCTATTATTTTCATTTTGTTTCCTCCATAGTTCCTACTATGACTTTTGCTGTCCTTAGAACTTGATCATTTATTTTGTATCCTTTCCCTACCACTTGCACTTTATCCTTTTGTAATTCACTATTTGTAGCTATAGCTTCTTGTGTTTCTGGATTAAAAGTTTCACATTCTATTTCTTTGACATTTTCATCTTCAAATATTTTAGATAATTGCCCATAAATTATTTTTATGCCTTCATTCATTTCTGGCATTCGTTCAAAATTATCTTTGACTTCCAAAAATTTTCTTAATATTTCTTCTTTGGTTATGTTCTTGATATCTTCCTTTTCTCTTTGCACTTTATTCTTGTAATTGATAAAATCTGCTTGTAGCTCTTTAAGCTGATTAATATAGAGTTCCTCTTTGCTTTCGCAACATCCTTCGCATGTGTTTTCTTCCATTTTTGTAGAGTTTAAATCAACAGAAATGGGTTAAACATAACATATATATAAACTTTCCGGTAAGCTTGGCTGTGCACATAAAGTAGCTAGAAATGTGGCTTGGCGTTGTAAAGCATCATCGCTTCGACCAATACTGAAATGTTGTGACAGCACACCTTGCACATAATCTCGTTCTCTTTGGTGGTATCACAATGTCCTCTAAGAGTGTTTCCAAACTTTCTTTTAATCATTGAGAAGGTTGATTCTGCATTCGAACGCTTGTGATAATGCTCATTGAATTTACTAAGATTGTTCTGCCACATTAATACCATTTCACGCCATGCAAAAGAGCCTTTGGCTCGTGCAGTAACATTCTTCTTGGGCATAATATAAGGAGATGCTCCAATGCTTTTAGCAGAATCACAATTATCACGAGAAAGATAACCTGCATCCGCAGAAATTTCTTCAATTTTGAATCTCTTGGTAGTATCTTCCAGCAAAGGCTTGAAGTATGGAGAATCATTGCAAGTTCCTTCAGTAACATAAGCAGAAACTATTACATTAGTTTTCACACCACAAATCATATGCAGTTTTCTATAATCCTTGTGTACCTTGAAATCGAGCCTGATTTCTTTCCATTGCTTTTTGTCAAGAGTAGAAAAACCAGTTGCATCAATGGCAAAATATTTTTCCAGTTCTTTCATTGGAACAGCTAATTCTTTCATAATAGTTTCAAGAATATAATTTATTTCTGGGTCTCCTAGGTATTTTAGGATAGTATTGAAATGATAAACTTTATCTATGTAGCCTAATCCTTTGAACATAATTAATTCAGAATTCAATCTTCTTGCAGAAATATTATTATATGATTTTACAAGCAATGATTTTATCATATCATTGATCTCAACAGAAGGTCTGCCATTGATGGGCTTGTTTTGAAGTTGCAAATAATTAACAACATCATTGATTATCTTGTAAGCCAAGATTCTTTCTTGAGTTTGATACAAGTTATATTCAGTCCATTGTCTATCTTGTTTTGGAGTTTCAACTACTTCTTTCTCCTGAACTTCATCTCCGTTTCCTTCATAGGGAAGGATTATTACATCTAACATAACTTTATTGGGTACCCATTACTATTTAAGTCTTTGGGTACCCATTTAATTACTACTTGGGTACCAATAAATTTATATATTATGGGTACCAACAAATAAATGTGAAATTACAAAAGCAATCTTCTAGGAAAAAAGATGACCCCAATTATAATAAATATGTAAAATGGACTATTATTATTTCACAAGATAGAGTTAATCAACTTGGCTGGAAAGAAGGGATTGATTTAGTAGATGAAATTAAAAATAACTATTTAATTATAAGCCCGTTAATTAAAGATCAAATTAAAATAAAAAAAGAAGAAATATTATATGAAGATTTTAAAAATTCCATAAAAAACTTATTAAATCGCTATCCTGGTGGGTTAAATTGGTCAAAAATTCGTGATAAGTTAAATTACCAACAAAAATTTCCAAATAATAAATGGGTAAAAAGATTAGAGGATGATATTGATTTAAAGAGAATAAAGAGAGGTGAAGAAATGACATGGCTTCTGGAGAATAATATTATTTTTACAATAGGATATGAGGGATTTTCAATAGAAGATTTTATAAAAAAATTAAAAGATAGCAATATTCAGCAATTAATTGATGTGAGAGAATTAGCCTTAAGTAGAAAAAATGGGTTTTCTAAAGGTATTTTATCATTAAAATTGAAAGAGGCAGGTATTTTATATAAACATATCCCAGAATTAGGCTCTCCTAAAGAAATTAGGCATCAACTTCATCAAGATTGGGATTATAAAAGATTTTTTGAAGAATATAAAAATCATATAAAAGATATAGATGTCTTAGGGAATATATCAGACATAGAAGGAAGGGCAAAACGTAAAAAAACAGTTTTACTTTGTTTTGAAAAAGACCCAAAAACTTGCCATAGAAGTATTATTGCTGAAGAATTAGTTAAAAGGGGATGGAGGATTAATAATTTATGACTATTTTAGTAGATTTAATAGTAATAGGGCAAGGTGCACCTAACCAGTTAAAAGATGGTAGACAATGCAGATGTGTTTGTGCTTATTCTGTCAATGAAAAACAGTTCTATAGGATATATCCTGTTCCTGTAAGCTGGTTTAGAAAATGGGATATTTTTGATGTTTATGTAGAAAAAAATGAACAGGATCATAGAGAAAATACTTGGAAGATAAAGAACTCTAAAGAAGACTGGAAAAGACTAGACAAATGGATAAAAATTAAAAACCCTCTTCCCAAAGAAGAAAGAGAAAACCTAATTAAAAACATCCAATTAAATTCTCTAAGTGAATTAATTGAAAATAAAAAAAGTTTTGGATTAATAAAACCCAAGATATTAGATTTTAAAATAGAACAAAAAAATTTGCATACTGAAAAACAATTAACTTTGGTAGGGAATTACGAAGAAAATCTTGATGAACCATATACCATTATTAATCAATCCGACTATAAATATAAACCCTATTTAACTTATGAATGCGAAGCGGATTGTAAATGCAAAAATAAAATTCATAAACAAAGTATTTCCGAGTGGGGATGCTATGAATTTATGAGAAAGAATCCTGGAAAAGAAAATCAATTAAAAGAGAATCTGAGATTATTTGACCCAGAATATAATATATATCTTTTGTTAGGGAATATTCACAAAGCCCCGCAGACTTACATAATTATTGATATATTCAGATTCAAAAAGAAAAATGAAACAAACTAAACTCTCTCCAAGCAGTATCAATTTGATGATAGATTGTCCTAGATGCTTCTGGCTTCAAATAGTCAAAGGAATCAGTAGACCATCAGGAGCATTTCCTTCTCTTCTTAGTGGAATGGATTCTATATTAAAAAGGTTGTATTTGTTTAGCTATTTAACAAAGTCTTGTTGCTAACATTTTTGTTAATTCT
>CAYYMN010000037.1:2142-7736 GCA_964473075.1 Candidatus Woesearchaeota archaeon | reverse complement strand
TTAAACTTTTTCATAACCAAAAAACAAGTAAGGAATATTGAAAAGAACAATGAATTAGTAAACTCTCATCTGAAAAAAGCAAGGCATAATTTAGAATTCTTTAAACTAAACAAAGAAGATCACAAATTTAATGACTGGCTTATTGTAATTCTATATTATTCATTATATCATTGTGCTTTATCACTCATCACAAACAAAAATTATTCTTCAAAGAATCACTATGCAACAATTCTTCTGCTAATAAAAGAATATTCAATAACAAAAGAGGAAGCACAATTATTAAATGAACTTTCTATAAACAAAGAAGACGCGGCTCTTTACACAAACCTTAAAGAAGACAGGCATGATGCAAGTTATGCAACAAACATCAAATTTGACCAAGAAACAATTGATGATTATGAAAATCAAGTTCTGGATTTCATCAACAAAACAGAGGAATTAATACTCAAATGAAAAAATATCTAATCATAATTTTATTATTCTTTCTCATCTCCTGCACGAATGAGCAAACTCCACAAATTCAAAAAGGAATCACCCTCACTCCAAAAAGTTTTGAAGCAGAAGACTTCACATCATTCTTCGAAAAAACAAATCAATTAGACATTATAACCTGGTCTGGCGACTGGAACGAATTATCCACACATGACAGCGCACCTTTTGTATTGACAGAACTCTCAAAAACATACGACTACACACCAATTATTGCACTCCAATTTTTCACTCAATCCTCTGGCGAACTTCTTAGACCACTAGATGCAAATACACAGCAACAATATAAGGATTCTACTCTATCATATGTAGAACAATATCATCCAAAATATTTAGCATTAGGCATAGAAACAAATATTCTCTATGAAAAATCCCCAGAAGACTTCAATAATTTTGTTCAATTCTACAATGAGTTATACAACGAAATAAAAACAATCTCCCCAGAAACAAAAATATTTACAATCTTCCAACTAGAAAGAATGAAAGGTCTTGAAGGATTATTTGGCACAAAAACAAGCACTCAATGGGAACTTCTAGAACAATTCAACCAAGATTTAGTCGCTTTCACAACCTATCCATCTCTAATCTACAACTCTCCAGAAGAAATTCCTGATGACTATTATACAGAAATCCAAACTCATACAACCAAACCAATAGCATTTACAGAAATTGGCTGGCACACTAATCAAGAACCAAAAGGTTATGAAAGTAATGAACAAGAACAATCAGAATTTATTCCCAAATTTTTAAACCAAACTTCCAAGAACACAGAATTTATTGTTTGGTCCTTTATGTATGATCAAGACACCACAATTCCATTCAATTCTATGGGCTTATACAAAAGTGACGGCACAGAAAAACTCTCCGCAGCTCTTTGGTTAAAATAACCTATCAACAAATTTTTTACAGCAAAAATTCAAAAAAATTCTTCATTTCTCTCTAATTATACTTTCCACTTTATTCACAAAATCAATTGCTTTATCTCCAAGATTTTCTGCTAAACCTCTTTCATATTCCACAGAAATTGAATATGTTGCATCTTCTCGATAACTCTTCAACTCAACAAATTCTCTGATATCTTCCTCAATCATTATTGTTCTGGACATAGTTTTCAAATCTTCCTCTGAAATATGCTTAGGATAAAAGAATTTAATTAAAATTGAAATAGTTGCAATGTGACTTTTCGTCTTATACCCTTTCGAAGCACATAACGCTAAACCTGCTTGGTAAACAGCATAATAATAGCTAACAATAGACCATTCATAAAAATCTTTCAAATCATCAAGAATAACTCTGGAAAAATGTAAATTCCTCTTGGCTTTATTCAAATGACCTTCTACTTCTATCTTAGTTGCACCTTCCCGAATTGTTTCACTTTTCAAATAATTCTTAAAATCTTTTTCCAAAATATTCCTGTTTTCTACCCACAATTCCCATTTCTGTTTTTCCATTAGAACATAACCTCATAATACAATTGATTGCTAAATACTGGATATCCAAATGTTATTACATCCTGTAAAGCATAATTTTGCTTATTTTCTTTCTCTTTTAAAAATTCACCTAATTTCATAACAATACTATTTACTTTTAATCCAGTTTCTGCAAAAATTTGCTTTTTTATGTTTTCAACTTTACTTGTGATAATCTTTTCTAGAGAGTCGTAAACAATAATCATATCAATATCACTTTTAGCTGTATAATTACCTTTGGCAGTTGAACCAAACAAAAAAACAAAATATGGCAGTTTCAAATTTTTAACTTCCTCTACAAACATTTTTATCGCTTTTTTGCGTTTATATTCTAACAATTCTAATCTTTCTAAATCAAAATAGGAAAAAAATACTTTCACAAGAGAGCTTTCTAAATTAACCTCATAAATTTTCAAATTCCCTTCTTTTCTTGAATTTAAAATATTTCGCTTTTCAAGAGAACAAAGATATTTTAGTAAAGTATGCTCAGATAATGTAACCGATTTCTTAACTTGTCTAACATAACCCTTTCTCTTCTCATAAAAGTATCTCAGTAAGTCTAGTTCCTTTTCTGTAATATGTTGCACTTTATGCATCAAATGTTGTTAAACATGCAACATTTATAAATCTTTCTATGGGCTTATACAAAAGTGACGGCACAGAAAAACTCTCCGCAGCTCTTTGGCTAAAATAACTTCACAACAACAAATAATTTAAACCATCTAAATAACCAAAAATCTCATGGGAATGTTCGACAATTTTTTAGAGCATGATGAGACTATCTTCAAAGAACAGCTAGCCTTGGATTATGATTATCTTCCACATATTTTAAAATTTCGAGAAAATCAACAACAGCACATTGCAAATGTAATCAAACCTTTATTCTCCGCAAAGATGGGCTCAAATATTCTCATTACCGGCTCTCCAGGGATAGGAAAAACAGCTTGTTGCAAATATATCTTAAGAGAAATGGAAAACTTCTCGGATAGGATCTATGGGATCTATGTCAACTGCTGGAAACAAGATTCAATTCACAAAGTTATCGTTGATATATGCCATCAATTAGGCTACAAATGGACCTTAAACAAAAAAACTAATGAACTCATGGACGAGATCGCAAAGATAATCAATAAAAAAGCTGGAGTAATAATACTAGATGAAGTTGACAAACTCAAAGAAGAGCAAGTCATCTACCAAATTCTCGAAGACTTATTCAAGAAATGTTTAATCCTAATTACAAACAACCAAGAATTTTTAGCGACATTAGACCAACGCACTCGCTCTAGATTAATCCCAGAAATAATTGAATTCTCGCCTTACTCCTACAAAGAAACTTATGATATACTCCTAGAAAGAAAAAAATTCGCTTTCCACGAGAATGTTTTCCCGGACGATTTATTCGAACAAATTGCCCAAAAATCCTTCTATGAAAAAGATATTCGCATAGGTCTATTCCTGCTCAAAGAAACTGGCAATGCCACAGAATTAAGATCCTCAAAGAAAGTTTCACAAGAGGATATTGACAAAGCAATCACAAAAATCTCAGCATTCAATCAAACAAGAATCACGCTTGACGACGAAGAAAAAGAAATATTAAACATCATAAAAGATAAACCTGGAAGCTCAAGCCCAGAAATTTATTCTCTATACAACGAAAAATTCAACAAAACAGACAGAACATTTCGAAGAAAAATATCTACATTAAAAGAATCTGGTTTAATTGAAGTAAAAGAAGAAAAAATAAGCGGCACACAAATTCCTTATTTCTATCCAAAATATAATAGTTCATAATCAAAGCTAAAAACTTTCTATCAAAAGCCCCGGACACCGGACATGGACGCGCGCAGCCTTTTTAAATCATCTTTCAATAATTAACAATAACAAGTTTTGCTGCCATAAAGGAGGGAAAAATGAAGAAACCTAGTGTGAACTCTAGAAGATACCTATACATGCCAATAAGGCTAGACGTAAGATTCATTGAAGATTTATTTAGCCAACAGCTAATGCAACTTCCAATGGAAAGGAGGATAAAATGAAAAGAAAAACTATTTTGAATATATATGACCTACAAGACATCGCAAGAATGTTAGAGGAAGACTTGATAGAAGATTTTGAAGAAGGGTTTATGAGGGGTTACATCGAAGCCTCTTAACATTACATTTTTTACCAAAACACAAGGATTAAATAGTATGTAATGGTAATAAAAATGAATGCGAATCCTAAAACGAAAAATCGGCAAGAAATTTTTTTTTTACTTACAACATTCTTTTAGAGAAAAAAACAAGGTCATAACCAAAGAAAAATATCTTGGGAAAAAAATCAATCAGAATCATCTCAAAAAAATGAAAGAAGAAATGAAAAAAGAATATGAAACAGAACTCCTAAGAAAAATAGAACAAATCAAAACTAACTTCCAAAAAGAATGGAATCGCATTCCAGAAACAATTAGAGACAAAGAACTCGAACAAATTTCTATAGAATTCACTTACAATACAAACGCAATAGAAGGATCAACTATTACTCTGGAAGAAACAATAGAAATAATCAAAGATAAAATTGCACCAAACAAACCATTAAGAGATATCCAAGAAACTGAAGCCCATTCTAGAATTTTCTTAGAAGCATTGAATAAAAAAGAAGAAATAACCAAAGAATTAATTCTAAAATGGCACAAGGAAATATTTTCAATTACAAAGCCTGATCTAGCCGGAAAATTTAGAGACTTTCAAGTAAGAGTAGGCAATCATAGAGCACCAGACTGGCAGGATCTAAATGAATTAATGGCAGAACTAATCACTTTCTTAAATCAAAAAAATAATTTAAATATTCTAGAATTTGTTGCAAAAGCCCATTACAAATTTGAATATATTCATCCTTTTGGTGATGGAAATGGAAGAATAGGAAGGATATTAATGAATTTCTTGCTCTGGCATAAAGGGTATCCATTACTAATTATCGAATACAAAAAACGAGCTTCTTATTATAGAGCCTTCAAAGATGAAGAGAGTTTCGTAAAATATTTCATTCGTAGATATCTTTCTACACATAAGAAATTAATTAAGGCAAAGCTTTAAAAACTAACCAGAATCATTAAACATATGAATATCAAAGAAATAAAATTACAACCGGATCTTGAGAAAGCAATTTTAGATTTAGGCTTTTCAGAATTCACAGAAATTCAAGAAACATGCATTCCATTAATCCAGCAGGGAAAGGATGTTATAGGATTATCATGCACAGGTTCCGGAAAGACAGCCGCATTTGGTTTTCCAGCCCTAGAAAAAGTTATTCCAGGACAAGGTCTCCAGTTACTGGTAGTAGTCCCAACAAGGGAATTATGTAACCAAGTCACTAAAGAGTTTAGAAAATTCACAAAATACAGAAGGACCTACATCACAGAAGTCTACGGTGGCGTCTCAATCACTCCACAATTTGACCACTTGCGAAAAGCAGATGTAGTCATTGGCACACCAGGAAGATTACTTGATCATATAAACAGGAGAACAATTGATCTTAGAAAAATAAAAATTCTAATCCTAGATGAAGCAGATAAAATGTTTGAGATGGGTTTCATTGATGACATCAACAAGATTATCTCGAGAATACCAAAAAATTCCCAAAAATTATTATTCGGTG
>CAYYMN010000037.1:0-2132 GCA_964473075.1 Candidatus Woesearchaeota archaeon | reverse complement strand
CAAAATTATCGCCCAGATCCCTCCTAGGACTCAAAAACTTTTGTTCAGCGCAACAATGTCCTCTTCAATACTAAATTTAGTCCATAAATACATGAACAACCCAGAGAAAGTAAAGATGCCAATTTATGTCGACAAAAGCAAACTTCTTCAGCATTACTATAGCATTGACAGAAGAAACAAATTTTCACTCCTAGTCCATGTATTAAAACAACACCCAGTTCTAGCAATCATTTTTTGTAGTACAAGAAGAAATGTTGATTTTATTAACAATAATTTAAGAAAACAAAATTTGAAAGCCGAAGCAATCCATGGTGGTTTAACCCAGGCAAAAAGAAAACAAGTCATGGATGCATTCAGGGACAACAAACTCCAAATTCTTGTTGCTAGCGATGTTGCTGCAAGAGGCTTGGACATCAAACATGTTGACTTAATCATTAATTATGACATCCCAAAAACTTCCCAGGAGTATGTCCACAGGATTGGAAGAACAGCAAGGGCTGGATGTGAAGGCAAAGTTATATCTTTGTTGACTTCTGAGGATCATGATAACTTCAGGCATGTCTTGGGAGATCGTTCTTTATTGATCCATCGAATGGAAACTCCACATTTTGAGGAAATAAAAACATTCAAACCGCAAAACACAGGCGGCTTTCAAAGAGAAGGAAGATCCCCCCAAAGATTTCCAAGAAGGGATACAAAAAGTTTAAATCCAAGAGGTCCATTTAGAAGAAGATGATGCTTGAATCCTTAGCAATGCTTGGAACAATGCCTCCAATGATACTATACCTGGTTTTTTTACCATTAATCATCTGGGAAACAATCTGGAAAGCATTTGGTTTATGGCACTCGGCTAGAGACAATCAAAGGGTCTGGTTCATACTGATATTACTGCTTAATACACTAGGGATCCTCCCAATAGTATACATATTCCTGGTCAGAAAAAAGAAAAAATGAAATTCCTCGCATTCTCCGACGCACACCTAAACAAAGAGGCACTAACAAATATAATTTCTAATTCCAAGAAAGTCGATTTCTTAATTTGCGCGGGGGATATTAGCTGGTTCAGTGTTGGCTTGGAAAAAGTTCTGCAACTCTTTGAAAAAAAATTGGAAATACCATTATACATAATCCCAGGGAATCACGAAGAAGAAAAAAGACTTGAAATCATTTGCAAGAAATTTTCGAAAATTCACCATATGCACAAGAAAGCATTAAGAATAAATAATCTGGTCTTTTTCTTCTGGGGCGGTGGAGGTTTTACTCCTTTTGACGAAAAATTAGAACAAGAAACAAAAAAATTCAAAGAAACATTGCAAAAGGATGAAAAAGTAATCCTTGTCACTCATGGACCACCATACAATACAGAACTTGATTATTTGGAATGGGCAGGTCATGTTGGTTGCCGCTCGCAAAAAAAATTCTTGATCGAAGTAAAACCTATCCTACATATCTGCGGTCATCTGCACGAGAACTTCAACAAGCAGCAAGTTTACAATAAAAGAACACTTATAATAAACCCAGGGCCTGCAGGAACAATATTAGAATTATAACCTATCCAACGGACTTTTGATTTTTGAAATATCCTTATTGCTCACTTTAGTATATATTTCTGTAGTCCTCAAATCACTATGCCCTAGCAATTTTTGGATATATCTAATATCAGTTCCATCCTCCAGTAAATGCGTTGCAAATGAATGCCTTAACATATGCGGCGTTAATTCTATTCCAATTTTCTCTCCAAAATGCTCCAAAACTTTTTGCACAGACTTCTTTGTATACTTTCCATTCCTTCCTTCCAAAATATAATCAGTCTTGAACTCGTATTGGCTATAATACTTCAACAAATCAATCTTCAAGGATTCAGACATTAAAGTTACTCTATCCTTTGCACCTTTCCCTTGCCGCACATAAATTACATTCCTATCAAAATCTAAATCCTTTCTTTTCAAATTTAATAATTCACTTAACCTTAAACCTGAAGAATATAATAATTCAATTATAATTTTATGTTTTATGTTCACTGCAAGTTCAATTATTTTCTTGATACTTTCTCTGCTGATGACTTTTGGCAGTTGCTTGATTTTCTTCTTGATTGGAACTTGGTCGGTAAATTCTGTTTGATTCAATATCTC
>CAYYMN010000036.1:5204-7982 GCA_964473075.1 Candidatus Woesearchaeota archaeon | reverse complement strand
AAATGCTTATTTCTCAAAGTTGGCTAACGCCAACTAGAATTTCCGCGCAAAGCCCTGAAAATAAGAAAATTTATATATTAGTTTTGCTTTCATTTAAAAAATAAATCGGTGAGGTGATTTGTAAATGATGAAAAAAATGATTTTAGGGTTTATGTTTAGTTTGTTAGTTTGTTTAATGATGGTGTCAGGAGTAGCTCCTGCGGAAACTTGTATGCAGGATAGTGAATGTGATTCAGATGCTGCTTGTAGTGAGGATGGAGTGTGTGTAACTTGTATAGATTCGGATGGTGGTATGGATTATACAATAGCAGGTTCTGTAAGTGGGTTATCATATGTTGAGGATGAGTTAATTTATACAGATGAAGAAGATTTTTGTTATAGTGGTAATGTGGTATTAGAATATTATTGTTATTCTGATGGGAATACTTGGGTTCATACATATCAATATTCGTGTCTTTTAGGTTCATGGTGTGAAGATGGAGTGTGTGTTGATTTGAGTGATCAGTTTAATCCGCAGGCTATAGAAGATGATGGTATTGAAGTTGCTGGGGCTGTGGAAGCAAGCAAGTTTGTTAGAGGTGGTTCAGAAGGTGAGGTAGTTGAAGAAGAAGTAGAAGTTTGTGAGTGTGTGGAAAGTGATGATCCTGCTGTTGTTGAAGGAGGAGATGACAATTTGTTTTTTGGGACTACAACTAGAGTAGCTGATGAGGGATATTATACTGAGTCTGGGACTGATTATTGTAGTAGTTTTGCAAAGTTAGTGGAATATACTTGTAAGGGATGTAATGAGGAGATAGTGTCTGAGACTATTGATTGTGTTGATACTTATGGTTTAGGTGCATATTGTAAAAGTGGTGCTTGTGTAGAACCTCTTGGAGTAGGGGGAGTGATTGAGCAAGAAGAAGAATTAGTAGTAATGAAGGTAAGGGATGTTGTTGATATTTCTAGTTTGTTTAGTTCTGATGATGATAGTAGTATTAATGTTGTGGTGGGGACTAAAAAATTAGGAAATAAATTTGTTGTAAAAAATGGACTTAGTGTTGTAGATAGTAGTAGTTCGGATTTCCCTGCATGTGGAGACTATATGGATAATGATGGAGATGGAACTATTGATTATGCTGGTGGTTGTGATGTTGATGATGATTTGCAGATTGATTATGTCTGCGGATGTTTGAAAGTAACTACTTCTGGGTTTGATTTTGTTTTAAATTCAAATTCTGAGATTTGTGAAAGTGGATATATCCATAGTTGTTTGAAATTAGAAACGGGAGTATTTGTTTACTCTTATTGTGGACCAGGGAAAGAAATAGAGGGAGTGTGGTATGAGAAAGATTCTGCGTGTACAACTTTTGAGGATGATAATGGAGAAGTTAGTAGTCCAACTATTTCAACATCAACAAGAACTGCTGCTAAAGTAAAATCTTTAGTTGCGGAACAACAAGAAAAATCTTCTGGCTTTGCTGCGATTAAGGAAAAAATTATTAGTTTTTTAGGGATGGAAAAGCAGGAAAAGTAAATTTTTTTATTTTTTTAATATTATTTTGATGGGAAGTTTTCTAATTGTTTAATAATTCTTGAAGAAAAGAATATAAACTTGTTTGAATTATGAACTTTGAAAATGAAAAGGGGACAAATTCTAGGATTGCCATTGATTTTAGTTTTTAGTTTGATTGTAGGTGCATTTATTTTACTCTACGGAGCAAAAGTAATTTTGGATTTGACTTCGGAAGCGGATTATGTTTCTTTCTTGGATGAGATGAAGGATGTGGAGAATAATATTGTCATGTTCAATAATTATGATGTTGGGTCGGCGAAAGTTTATGATTTGGATTTGCCAGAGGATGTGGAGGCAGTTTGTTTTTATGATTCTACACAGGTGATGGATTGCAAGTTAAATAGTGAAAATTGTGAGGATAATTTTGAGGCTACATTTGATTTGGTGAAAACTGCGCAGTATAATGTTTATATTTTTCCGCAGGGGATTTATGATCAGACCAGATTGAATATTCAAAATTTTAAAACTGAGAATGGGAATCCGCAGTGCATCACCAATGGGGAGAGTATTATTATAAGTGCTGGGAAGGATTATGTTGGAGTAGAGCACTATGCAGAATAAAGCGCAGATGTCTTCAAGTTTTAATTATATCTTTGCAATCATCATAGGGGGGATTATTTTTATGTTCTTTGTGGGGTTTGCGTATCAGTTCATGGGGTTCTCTGGGAGTGTGAGTGCGGCTTCATTGGTTAGTTCATTGAATGATGAGTTCTCTGCGTTCTCGGCGTCAGATTCTGCGGAAAAGATTTTGGAATTCAAACAGGAGGCTTCTTTCAGGGTGTATGAAGGGAAAGTCATTAGTGGAGAACAGACAAAAGCTATTGATCATATTGTTTATGCGCCTTATTTAGTTGAGGGCAAGGATATTTTTATTTCCACCAAATCTTTAGAGATGCCATACCGGATTGGAAATATTTTTTATGTGGATGATGGGAGCACACTATATATATTAGTGCATGATTCAAATACAGAAGAGGTTGTTGAGGAGTTGACTTCATCTTATAATTCTATTCCTACTAATTTGCCTAAGTATGCTGTGGATGTTTCAGAGATCAATGGGAATGTCCAGGAGTTGGTCGGGGCGGCGAATGGGTATGATAAAGTTAGGTTTGTGTTCTTTACCAAGTATGATTCTGTATTAAGCACTATCCAAAGTAATTTTGGGGTGTATGAAATATTGCAGGTGACTTCTTCAGAAAGTGATTATAAGAATGGGTATGTGG
>CAYYMN010000036.1:0-5194 GCA_964473075.1 Candidatus Woesearchaeota archaeon | reverse complement strand
TCGCAGGTTGTATATTTGGGATATCCTTTGTTAATAGGAGCGATGGTTTCTGGGGATGCATATATGTATGATTATAATTTGAATCTTGTTGAAGAGAAAGTTAGCAGGGTTACTGAAGTGTATATTGAGAAGGCGAAGTTCTTAGGGGTTAGGTTGCCAGAGTGTGATTATAATTTGATTAAAGTTGCTTTGTCTAGTTATCAGAATATTATTGGGAGTGAAGGATTTAGTTCGTATGTTACTAATATGGAAAATGTGGAAGATATAAATGATAAGTTAGGGGGTGGGTGTCCTGAAGTTTACTAAGAAAGGGGATCTGCAGATGATTGAGACCATGATGGTGGCTCTAGTGTTCATAGTAGTCTTGATGGTGGGATTGGGGGTTTATTTCAAGTTTCAGATGAGTAGTGTGGAAGAAAAAGGGGAGAGTGCGTGCTTGTTGTCTAATACAGTTATGTTATCATCCATTACTTCGATGCCGGAAATACAGTGCAGTGTTAATGGAAATAGGGAAGATTGCATTGATACTTCAAAACTTTTGGTGTTTGATGCTTCTAGAACCTATAGTTCATTTTTCAATGCGAATTGTAATCAGAAAGTATATTTTGTGGAGCTATATCCTTCTGTAACTAATGGGACTTGTGCACAGGGAAGTTATCCAGAGTGTAATTATTATTATTTCTATGAGCCAAATGTGAAATATACTTCGAAGATTATTATATCCACACCAGTATCATTGTATTATCCCTTGGATGAGAGTTATAAGTTGGGGAAGTTGGTGATTGAGGTGTTGATGTGAAGAAAGGGCAGACAGAGATCATTGGGTTCATGGTGATTATATTATTATTGTTTTTTGGGTTGATATTTTATTTTAAGTTTGCTGGGGATAGTGATAGTGGATTAGTGCAGGAGGCGGAGCAGAACTTAGAGGTGTCCAATCTATTGAATGCAATAAAGAAGCAGACTATTTGCGAGGGGGAAAGCTTAGGGGATGCAATCAAAAGCTGTGCAGGAGAGGGGTTTGCTTGTGAGGAGAAGGCTTGTGATGTTGTGAGACGAGAGGTGCCTTTGATGATATCAATATATGGATGGGAAGAAGATTCTTATATGTTTTATATTGGAGAGGAATTGTATTCTCCTAATACTTGTAAGGGAAATACTTTGGCAGATGACTATACAGTTGAAGGAATTAGTGTTAGGCTGGTTCTTTGTTACTGATTGGTGGGATTCAATAGTGGGTGTTTTGATAGAGTATACTGGTGTTCTGGGGGTTTTTCTTGTGTTACCTTTGAAAAGGGTGAAATTTTTTGATATGGAGCTCTCATCTAGATGAAAAATCTAAGGCGTAACTCTAAGGAATTCTGGGGTTTTAGCGAAGATATATGTCTCAGAGTAGATGAATATTTATAAAGCTTCAAGGAAGAAATAGAGTAAAGATTTATGCTAAAAGTGACTTTGATAAAAACAGTGTTGACATTGCACGCGGAATAATTCGCGAGAAAATGTAGAGCATAACAATTATATCACACACAGGGAGGTGTTGTGTAAAAATGCAAGAAAAATTTATTAAAAAAACTATTAAAAGAATTGCAGCTATAGGTACTGGTGTTGCGATGGTAGGTGCGACATTGACAGGAGCTATGGCTTTAGATTTGGCAGAATATCCATCGCCATTTGTTGTAGATGGTGTCTACGACTCAACTAATGTATTAGTTGTTGGTGATGATGCTGACGCAGCAGACACAATGGGATTAGCAGATGTTTCCAGTGGTTTGCAATATGAATCCAAAGTTGCGGTGACTTCTGAGAGTACATCAGTAAGTGTTACTGGTGGGGTTAGTGAAGCAGTAGCAATGGGATTGGGTTTAACAAACACTAGTTTGTTTGATACTTCATTACAAGATGATGATGTTGCGAACTTATTTGATGGAGAAATAACATTCCAAAGTAAAAGTTATGATACATCAGAAGAAGTACAAATGGCTAATAGATTGGATCCTATAGTTGGAACAAGTTTGACAAGTTCTGATGATGATTATAAGTCAGATGTTTACTTGGAAGTAGTTGGAAGAGACTCAATCAAGTTTGCATATAAATTTGATGAATCTGTCAATATTTCATTGGCAAGTTCAACAGATCCATTAAGTATTAGCTTCTTAGGAGATCCATTAAAAATTACTAGTGTTCCAAGTACTGGAGATAGGTTCACTGCTTATGTTGGTGAAGAACATTACTTGAGTGCTAGTGAGAGTTTTGAAGTGGATATTGATGGAGTGACTAAAACTATTACTTTGCAAGATGTATCTTCAACTTCAGCAGTAATTGATGTAGATGGTGTAAGCAAAATTATCACTGATGGTTCAACAGCAACAATAAATGGTGTTGAAATTACAGTTGATGATGTATTCAGTAGAACTGAAAGAGCTGAATCTTCTGCAAACATTGTAGTTGGAAAGCAATCTTCTGAAACTTATGTTGATGGAGATGCATACATTGGAGAGGACACAGATGATCCAAATTGGGTATGGAACTTAGAAGGATTGCAAACACAAGGTACTGCTCAAAACATATCTATTGAAAATGACTTTGTCTATAATGATATAGATAGTGGAGCAATAGCTGTTGGTAATTGTATTGATTTGCCAAATGACTATATCCAAATTTGCTATGATAGTTTGAGTGTAGCAGAGACTGACTATGCATCATATACCTTTGATTTTGATACTTCAATGGATCTTTCTGATGCATTAAGTACAAACACTTCTGTGCCAGGTATTCATATATCTACGCAAGCAAGTGAAGGTATTGAATTGCAGTCATACACAGCCAATGCAGGTCAAAATGTAACTACAACTGTAAAGGTTAAAGATGTTTGGTTATACACTCCATCTACCGCAGCTTTTTGTAATGGAAGTGTTGCTGGATCTAAAATGGTCGGTGTATTCTACAAAGATTCTGGAACTTCAAAAGTAAAGTTATATGGAGAAAGAAACTCTTCAGCGGCAACTGCGGTTGAAATATTTAGAGTCAATTATGGAAACACTAAAGATACAAACATTGTATTTGAAACTTTAGGAGATGCTACAGCTGCTCCAGACACAAGAATCAACTTTACATTAAATATCATTGGAGATACAACCACTGGTGATTTGTGGAATGGTTACGATGATATTCAAATGTATTTTGGATTGTCAGCTGCTAATGCTAGTTTTGATAGCTTAGGAGATACAAGATCTACTGAAGAAGCAGATGAAATGAAGTGGAGTACTATTGGAACAACTATTGGTTCAAAAGATGAAGACCATAGAAGTGCTTATGGAATAATTATTAAGAATCCAAAGAGCAATGGTGCATCAGACCAAATTGAGTTGAGCATACCACAAGATCAAGTAAAAGCAAACATTGTAATTAAAGGAACAAGTTCGACTGTTTCTGGCGGAGATACAACATATGTGCCAGTGAAAGTTTCACCTGTGACGAAGTTTGCTTCAGAAGTGACTAGTGCAAGTGATTACAATTTAATACTTGTAGGTGGACCTTGTGCAAACGCTTTGGTAGAAGAGTTGTTTGAGTTGACTTGTGAAGGCTGGGCTTATTCAGAAGGAGAAGCTGTAGTCAAATTAGCTGAAAATGGAGACAAAGTAGCAATGTTAGTAGCTGGAACATCTGGCGAGGACACAAGAAGAGCTGCTAAGGCTGTATTGGGCTATGGTGATTATGACTTCAGTGGTTCCGAAGTTATTGTTAGCGGGACTAGCCTGGAAGACATTAATGTAGAAGCAGCAGCTTAAGGGTAAAACCTTTTTTATTTTTTATTTTTAGAAAACTTTTTTAATTCTGAAATTTTTTAATGTTTTATGTTTAAGACTAGGGAGCAGATTGCGGAACGAAAGAAAAGGATATTTTCTATTCTTGTGGGATTGTTTTTTATTATGATTATGGTTATGAGTGCATTATACTATGGAATGGATGATACTGAAAAAATAGAATACAATGGATTGAAGTTTGTGAACTCAGGGCAAGGATGGATAGCTTATAATGGCGAAGAAAAGATTGTTATTTGGACTGATCCAAGGGAACTTGAAAATTATGATGTGGATATTTCAGGGTTTGGGGATCTGACAAAGGTTTATTTGAGTGTGAATCCGAGCGAGGATATCAAGTATGCAGTGAATGATTTAGAAAAAAATTTGGAATTCAAACAATTATCATTAGCGTGCTATGAAGATAGTGAGTTATGTGCAGAGATGCCATTGAAAAATTGTGAAGATGCGACTGCGTATACTGGAGTGATTGTGTTGAAGGAAGCTAATGAAACCAAAGTTTATTTGGAGGGAAATTGTTTGACTATTGAAGGTGAGAATTTATTAAAAATTGTAGATGGGGTTGTGGTGGAAAATGAAGGAAGACAATAAAATAATATTTTTTGTGTTGGTGTTAATAGGAATATTATTAGGGTTTGGAGTGTATGTATTTTTTGATGAGCCTGAGACATATGTTGAGAATAATTATGTGTATAGCAATGGAGAGCAGATGTTTAATGTGACTAAAGTTGGGCCGAATGAATCTTATGTGCAGTTGTATGTAGGAAATGAAGGAACTTCATATATGTTGGGGTTAAGGAATGATCCGGAATCATTGGAAGATATTCCTGTTGAAGGAGTGTTGAATACCAGAATCTATAATGATGAACAGATTTGGTTGACTATTAATCCGAATGCAAATCTAAGTTCAAGGACTACTGTGGCTGTGTTGGAGGTGGATAAAGTAATTGATAATGAGAATTTGTATGCTATACCTGCGAATGCGGCGATGACCATGGAAAATACTTATGGATTTCCAGTGAAGTCTTGCTATGATGGAAATGATAAATCAACAGTGATATTCTTTACTTTGGGTTCTGAGACTAAAGTGTATACAGATGAGTATTGTATCATTATTGTTGGGACAACAGAGGATGAAATAATCAGGGCTGCAGATAGGTTTGTGTTGACCTTACTAGGGGTAATGGAAAATTAATTTTTCTTTTTGAATTTTTTGAATGAAGAATAATGGATAAATAAATCATCACAAAACTTCAGAAGAAAAGAGAATTGAATAAGTATTTTCGAAGAAAATGTAATTTTGCCACCGCGCAGATTGTGTCACAATTATTTTTTACAACTTTTCTTTACTCTATTTTGCGATTTGAACC
>CAYYMN010000035.1:2020-8812 GCA_964473075.1 Candidatus Woesearchaeota archaeon | reverse complement strand
TTGGGGAGTTAAAATGAGAGAATTTAAAAAACGAAAAAATATTAGGACACTACAATCTATAATTTCAACAAATATCTTTATAATTTCTTTCAAACAAAAATATTCCTAATTTGATATATACTTTTTAGAACAATAACCCTTAAAAAACACTTTATTTGTAAATCTTCATGCTCACAAAAAGATATGTCTCTCCTGGTGGTGAAGAGAAATTATATCAACCAATTCAATTACAACATGGTTCTATTGTCTTGTCAGATTATATGGGGGGAGATCCAACAATTGAGCTTGCCGCAACTTGCGGTCTTGGTCGTGAGGTAATAGCCCAGAATATGACTTCACAACAATTTCTTAATCAACTAGTTAGAAGAAGACTTTTTAATCCATTCAAATTTGTTCAAGTTCAATTCATTATTCAATCACCTATTGATGTAGCCTTGCAGTTTGTTTATCAACCTAGGTGTAGTGTAAACGAATATTCATTAAGATATTCTGAAGCTTTGGATTCATCATTCACTCCGACATTAGAAGAATTAACCTCACAAGGCATCTCTCCTGAATCAGCAAATTCATTCATAAACGCTTTTCAAAATATTAGAACTCTTTCTTATGAGACTTATCTCAAACTTATTAATCAGCGTTTTGATTTATCCAGGGAACTTTCAAGAACAATTTTGGGTTCAGATCAAGATACTAAATTTTGTTGGAAAATGGACCTCTATTCTCTTTCGGAGTTTGTAAAATCTCAAAGAGCTATTGCTAATCCTCTATCTAAAGAGTTTGTAGATGCTATTGAAAATTTAGCCCTTAAGATTGCTCCATTATCTTGGAGAGCATTGATGTGCAAGACAATTAGAAAGAAAGAATTATTTTATCCTAAAGATTCTGAAATAGTCGATCCTGATTTTTCAATAAACTTTGTATCTCAAGAAACTAAAAGACCTGTTGCTGAAGGTTTAGAAACACTTCTTTTTTCATCACGATCTTTCTTGGATCACGGATTATTCTTTCCATTTGATTATATGGGCAATGATTCTTCTATAGCCTCAGCAGCAAGAACCAGTTATGGTCAGGGGACAAGATCTGTCTCAGATGACCAAGTTCTGATTAGGTATCTATTCCGTCACAATCATACCTCTCCATTTGAAATGCCAGAATTAGCTTTCTTTTTACGCGCCCCTTTTTTTTCAGATCCTAGGCAATTAGGCCGCCACAGAACTCTCGATTTTAATTCTTTTTTGGATAGATATCCTAAGTCTTCATTTTTTTATATTCCTGAAGATTCAGAATTAAAAGCACAGTCTTCTGCAAACAGACAAGGTCGTAGTTTAGTTTTAGATCCAAATAAAATTCCACTGATAAAAAACTTGCTTACAACAGCTTTTCAAAGTCAAAGAGATATGCCTTTACCAGGGGATCTAACTAGAATTTTAAAGGGTGTAGGCCATTATACAAAGTTAGCTAGAACCGGTGACCTTCGCAACCTTTTGCATATGCTTTCATTAAGATTAGACCCCCATGCCCAATATGAAGTTCGAACTGTTGCTCATTTGATTGCAGAGTCTGTTAAGCTTCAATGCTCAGCTGCATATTCTGCTTTTGAAGATTATCAATTGAATGCAGTAAGGCTTAGTGCTATAGAAATCAAAATTCTAAAAGGCTTGGTTAAACCTTATAATACTCCGGAGAGATTTATTTTAAATGATGTGAGAAACGCTGCTATAGAAACTATTCCTAATCAAAGAGAAAGAACCGAGTTTGTTGATAAATTAAAAAAGAATTTTGGTTTAATTGATATGGTGTAAAACTTTATTAAACTTTACTTCTCTTCTAAGTGAATGAAACTAGACAAATCCACACAAGGTTTTTATGATGAAGATATTATTCCTCTGTTAAACATAATCAACAAAAATTTTGAAACAACCTCTTCTTGTTCCGGAAGAATCACATTGATGTCTGGCATAAAAAAAGGTTCTTCTAAATGGCTCTACAAAACTCATACTAAAGCTTCCGCAAAGAAAATCTATGATTGCTTGCAAGAGACTTCTCCATTGAGATTTATTTCTGAACCTTTGATCATCCATGTAAAATGTTTCACTCAGGAGAAAGCCGACAAACTTTTGAAAATGCTCCAGTCTAATGGCTTCAAGAAAGCTTGTATTATTTCTTTGAAGAATTTCGTTGTTGAGATCAATGATACTGGCAAGCTGGAAACTATCCTGACAAAAGATCTCTCCTATGATTATATTCAACTGATTGTCAAAGAAGCTAATTCTCGCCTAAAAAAAACAAAAGAGAATATCAAAAAACTAGAAAAATTACTTTCTTCTTAATACCCTATCAACATATTCTAATGCTCCTTCTCTGGTATAACAAGAGTCACTATTTGGTAAACAATATATTTTAGTATTTTCATCTTTTAATGTTTTTCGTTCAAATTTAATCACAATATCTGCTTCTGTTTCCCAACAGCCACCTAACAAAGCTGCCAATCCAAATAAAATAGTTTTTCTTACTTCCATTTTTCCTCTAAATTAAAAAAAAATTATTTCCTCCTGAAAAGTATTGTCAAGAATATTGCGGCTAGTATCACTAGAACAATATCCACAAGCACCCAGAAGGTTCCATCAGCGTTATTCAATATTGAACTTAAACCATCGAGTACATTTTCTTCTTCTTCTTTCTCGCCAAAGTCAATTGTTATGGTTTTGGTAACTTCATTCCCTTCACTATCAGTAATTAAAACTTCCAGGTCATGCTTTCCAGTTGTTCCTTCTACTAATGTATAATATAGGTATGCATGAATCTCATCTCCTGCTTGTAAAGTGCTCAAGTATTCAGAACCAGTCAACACTGCCCAGCTCACTTCTTCGCTTGTGATTGTAATCTCAACATCCTCATCTCCATTATTGATTATTTCTATCGGCAAAGTCAACTCATATCCACTAATCTGATAGTCTTCCAATACACTCACTTCTAAGTCCTCTGCAGTATTCCCTTCACAAGCCTCTACTGAAATGTCTATCAGTTCGCTGTCTAATACACTCCCGCCATCATTATAGAGTATTGCTTCTAGAGAGTAAGTGCCTTCTGCTAAATCTTTCGGTATCTCTAAATCAAAGTTCAAGCTTTTGGTGTTCTGGTCTCCATCATAATCATCCAAGTCGAAACTCTCTGAATCTTCCTGCACATCCAGGTCTGCATCTCTTAGTTCCACATAAACATTTTCAATCTCATCTGATCCTGCACTCTCAATCTGCAATGAAACCCTGTATAATTCCCCACAAGTTAATCCTACACTCGGACTCAAGCCTACCTCTGAAATGATCGCATCTTCATCTTCCCTTTCTAGATCTATGCTCACGGACTCATAATTACAACTATCATCCTCATTCCCATCCTCATAAACAATGGCATAAATCACATAATCATCACTATCATCCAGGTCTGCTGGTAATTCTAGATCAAAATAGAAATTTATTGTATCATCCTCGTCTACATTCCCTTCATCTTTCATGACCTCGATTTTATCTGATTCATCTTTATTATACAATATTATTTCCACCTTCACATCCAAATCATCATTCCCATCATTATCCACTTTCACCTGAACATTGATAGTTTCTCCGGATGTGAATTCATCGCCAGAGTCTGGATTTTCAATATTTATTTCTAAGTCATCTCCTTGAACACCCTCTTCACAAAGCTCTGTCTCAACATTTACTTCAACATCAACTGTATCGCTTATGCTTGCAGAACCTGTCGCATTGATAGCTAAGTCTCCAGAATATTCCCCTATTGATACTGAAGAATCTGGATCTGCAGTCACAGTGATTTCCATGCTCTCTCCAGGTGCTAATGAACTGCTTGGTGAAGTCATCTTGATAGTAATCTCATCCTCATCTTCATCCAAAATTTTATCCGAGTCTCCATCATCGCTTGTAAAAGTTAAACCCCAAGATGTTAATGTAGTGCTTCCTGTGTTTGTGATTGTCAGTTTCTCAGATTCTGCATCCCCATATGATTCTATCTCTAATGGCTCTGGTGTTGCAGTGAACGCATCCTTGGAATTGACTGTTAATGTATAAGAAATAGTTTCAGTATTTGCACTCCCATCTGTTGAAGTAATACTTCCTGTATATGCTCCAGCCTCTGTGCTTGGTACTGATAATGTGAATGTTACTGTTGCAGTATTTCCTGCGGTCACAGTTGTGCTTCCTATTGTTGGCGCACTTATAATATTTCCACTTGCATCAACCAATGTTGTGCTTGTGCTTGATACTACTAAATCTGTTGCTCCTGAGTTTGTTAATACTAGATCAAAACTAACAGAACTCCCTGGATCTCCAGCCTGGTTTGTAATGCTCGCACTTAAATCATCTGCGCTTGCTATGCTTAAAACCAATGCAAACATTAATATTAAACTTACGATTAGTCTTTTCATTTGATTCCTCCTCGAAATCTTATCTAAAAGCCTCATTATGTTTATTTTTAAAGGTTATGGTTTGATTTTGTTGTTTTTGTCCTATGTTGGAGACAATCTTTATGGACTAAATAAATAAAGTTATCTCTATAAAGTAGGGAAAGATTTATAATATAAACAATAACCCTCAATTTTGATAAAATGACCAATGCCTTGAAACCCATTCATAATATAAAATATAAATTGGTTAGTGCTGAAGAATTAGAAGCACTTCTTTCTACAACTATTCCTCCAGATACAAAACCTCCTGCTGATGAACCTTCAGTTATTCAAACTTATGATATTGTAAATGCTTCAAATTATGCAAAAGCTTTAGAGGAATTAAGAGCCTCTTCTACTACTTTTCATCCCAAAGATTCTTCCGGTAGATTTCGTCCTCTAACTGCAAGAGAAACTTTGGAAGCTCGTCTTGAACAAGATGATCTGTTAGAAAAATATAATAATACCTGCACTGGCATTTATTACAAACAGAGTGATCCAAATCATTTTTATTTGATTCCAATTAGTCCTGAATTATTGTCTTTGCCTTCCGATTTCAATAGTGAATTTTACCCTTTCAATTCTGTTCCTCAAGGTGCAACTCAACTTTCTCGTAGTGGAAGTAGATATAATGCTTCTATGCCTTACTCAGAAGTTATTGAACATGAAGGCTGGTTGACTTTGGCTGAGGATAGAGGTTTGTTGGAAAGATATGCTCAAAAAGTATTTCAAAAAATATTTGATGATAACTGGAATTCTCCAACTAGTAAAGCAATGGGTTTTTATTTGCGAAATTCAGTTGCAGCGAATGAACTTCGGGCGGTTTGTCTTAACGATCTTAACCTCAACTCTGGTGCTAATGGTGGCATTAGCCTCGATGGTAGTTGCCGTTTTGTTCGAGTCGTAGCCCAACGTCGTCGCAAAAATTTTGGTGGTGGAAAATGAGTTCTTTAACCTATCAAGATTTCGAACTTCTAAATTATGTTAATAGTCGAGTTGCTGTTCGTCTAAGAGCTATTAAGCAGGGTCAAGTTATAATCCTAGAATTGCCTGTTACCGATTTACTTAAAGCATCTGTTGTTGGATGTTTAAACTTATTAGCTATTTCTGATACTGGTGAAGGAAAATCCCAATTGCTTAGAGACATCTCAAGAAATTATTTTGGTGGTGATGGTCCTGGTGGTAATTCCAATCTTGCAGAGGGCAATTCTGACTTTGATATTGCTGATTTATTTGAATTTACTGATGCTGATTTAAGCAGTGGTCGCTTTGATAGCAGAACTGCAAGAAAAGTTGATGAAGATCGAATAAGACGCCTTTTTAATGGTGTTGATGAACTTAATCGTGCTCCAACTTTTGTGCAAAATAGATTCTATAGTTTTGCAGAGGGTGACTATACATTTCGGGGTGTGAAATCTGCCCTAGGTGCCCAGGGTTATTCTCTCTTTTGGGCTACTATGAATTTAAATGGTGATTTTTTAGGTACCTCTGATACTGATCGAGCTTTACTTAATCGTGCTCACATAATTCTTGATCTCGATCACTTTGACTCAACATGTCATGATGAAATTACTTTAGAAAGAAGAAGCAAAGTATCTCCTAGAATGGATCTTGCACCTTTAAGGGACATTTCTGATAAAATTTTAGAAGCCCATGCTAAAGTTTCCCAAATGGCATCCACCTTTGATCCATACTTTTTGGCTTTTAGACTTCTAATAGGCAAAAATGGCTTGGGCTATTGTGCTAAGGATCCTTATCATAAAAAAAATGGCCGATTTCCAATGCTTTGTTCTGACTGCGATTCTCCTTCCAAGGATTTATGTTCTAGAATCAAATCCTGCTCTCCAAGAACAGTCACGGCTGTAAAGAAATTAGCTTACTCCTTAGCCTATATTGTTCAACTTAAATATGGTCCTGATGTTGATGTTGATATATTTAGTGCCGCTTTGCAAGCTTTGAGGTTTACTACTTACCATGGAAACTTGAATGAACTCATAGCCCAAGATTCTTATTCCGGAAGAAAACAAACTATGATGGATGAAACTGCTAGTCTATTAGAACCAATCTTGACTGATCTTAGAGATTTGTACTTGCCTAACATTCAAAATGGAATTGATCCTAGATTCCTTGTTTTTGATGGAAATAAGATTGTCCAAGATACTCCTCAATTAAGAACAATATTAGATCAAAGTAATGTTCCCTATGTTTTGCATGATCTAAAAGAAGATTTGGAAGCGAAAGGTCTTGGGTCTGATTGGGTTGATGAGTTTGTAAAGGAGATAAAATGACCAATGCCTTGAAACCCATTCATAATATAAAATATAAATTGGTTA
>CAYYMN010000035.1:0-1920 GCA_964473075.1 Candidatus Woesearchaeota archaeon | reverse complement strand
TTTTGTTCGAGTCGTAGCCCAACGTCGTCGCAAAAATTTTGGTGGTGGAAAATGAAAACTCCTGACGAAATAAAATCTGAACAAACAGCGAAGTTTAATTATACTGGTCAAGTTGATATCAGAACTCATTCTTCTCATCCCTGCTTTTTAGGAAGTATTGATCTATTAACTACTGCAAGAATAAAAGTAAGTTATAACCCAGATTATGTAGATGAATCAAGAGGTTTAGAAGCTATTGTTGAAGCTCCATTTGAACAAGCTTTTACTTCTTTGTTGAGGCATGAATTGAATCATAAAGGTGGTGGCAGATTCCATGGCTGTCCTAGAAATATTGACTTGCATGCAGAAACAATTTTAGAACCAGTGGCAACGACTTTTCAAAGATTGGGCTTTCCTAATATTCTTGTCACAAATGATCAAACCCTGTATGGCTATTTTGCAAATTTAATCGAAGATGTTTTTGATAATTTTGAACTAGGATTAAATTCTGATCATATTGGAATGTTTTTGGATTACAGGGATGATGCCGAGCACCTGCCTCCAAAGCTGAATTCACATTTCTCCCCTCTGTTTAGTGCATTCATAGAACTCCAACAAATTCTTTATGGCGGAAAAAGAAGTAAAAAGTTATTATCTTCTTATTATTCTGAAGATCCTAAAGTCAAGGAAGCTGTTCATAATTTTCTTTCAAGAGCAAACTTATCTAATAAAAAAAGAACCATAACAACTAGAAGAAAAAAAGTGCCTGTAGAAGTATTGAATAGAAAATCAATTCTAAGCCATGCTCTTGATGAATCTCATTGGTCAGCTCTCTCTGTAATTTTAACTGAAGAGTTTGCAAAGCTTATTGACAAAACAAAACTTTCTCAGCCAGAATATATTTCAATGATTTTCCTTCCTCTTAAAGGTGAATCTGATGGTTTTTCTTCAGAGATGAATGATCCTAATACAAACATGAAATTTGCTTTCAAAAAATATTCCTCCTCAAAAGGTTTCTTCCAACCTCCTGCATTCTTAGATCCTTTTGAAGCTTTAGATTTAGTCTATCAAAGATTAGCAAGAAATTTAGAAATTAAAACTCGTGCTTCTACTAGCACTTCAAGTATGCCTATTATGGCTTTTGGTAGAAAACCTTTTGATCCACAAAGAGATAAACTCTCTAAAGCAAGAATAGGATTCAGAAATGGTATCCTAGAATTAACTGTTAAACCTTATCACATTGACATACCTGTTGAACACACACAAAGAATGCCTAGCCTCCCAGAGATAAAATTTGTAATGTTTGATACTTCTGATAGTATGAAATTGCCTGTTAATTCTAAAAAGGGTATAGTCATGAATCCTTGGGCTCCTGAAAATCAGCAATGGACTGATAATAGTCGTTATCATCAGGGTCTTGTTGCATGGTATAGCTTGTTGGAATTATTAAGAATTCAAGGCACTCTAAAGCGCACTTCTGTTCGCTTGGCAAATTTTTCTTCTGAAACTATAGTTGCTTCAGATTTACCTTCTGCAAAAAGATTAGCTTTGTCTCCCCAATTTGGATGGACTAATTTAGATATGGATAAAATGAAAAATCTTTTTGGAAGAGACCAATTAATAATTTCTTTGTCTGATGGTGAGATTCAAAATTGGGCTAAGTATTTGGTTCCACCAGTTTTAGATTCTGATGGTAATGTTATGAAACCTGGAATTTTAGTAAGTGAGGAATATATTAGAAGAGCAAAATTAAATCACTATTTCCATTTGCAAATTGGTTCTCCTTCTCAAATGTCTCTTGATTTAGAATCTGCTGGATTACATATAGAGTATGATGATGGCAGTAATTTAGGCAAGCTGGTTGTTGATTTGACTAGACCTTTGATAACAAGAGGAGGTAAAAAATGACCAATGCCTTGAAACCCATTCATAATATAAAAT
>CAYYMN010000034.1:0-9006 GCA_964473075.1 Candidatus Woesearchaeota archaeon | reverse complement strand
AAAGCACCAAACAAATTCTTTATTTTTAGCTTTCAGGGTCTAAGAATACAAAACTTTTCTACAGAGCCAAGTTTTAGAAAGTTTAATAAAGATTATATGTTTAGAAATATTCTAGAGGTGATATTATGGTAACAAAGAAAGGAAAAAAAGATAGTAATGTTTGGGCATTCGTAGGAGTCTTTCTTGGATGGATTGGATTTTTGATTGTATTGCTAACAAGAAAAGAGGATAAGTTTGCGATGTTCTATGCTAAGTATGGATTGATATTGTCCATTGCATGGGTAATTGTTTGGATTTTAGCATGGGTGCCAATCATAGGAAGATGGATATACATTGTTGGCGGACTCGTTCTATTAGTTGTTTGGGTTATTGCATTCATTGCAGCTCTATCTGGAAAAGAAAAAAGATTCCCAATATTGAGTGATCTTGCAGATAAGATTCAAATTTAATTTTTTTATTTTTTTAAGAAAGGTTTATAAAATATATTCTCCATTGATATGTTTATGAAAAAGAAGAATAAAAAAAAGAAGTTGACGAAAGGCTTGGCTGTGGTAGCATTGTTACTGAATGTAATTGTATGGCCTGGCTTAGGGACATTGGTTGCAAGAAAGTTTAGCAAGGGTGTAATGCAGATGATTTTATCTTTAGTTGGATTTGCATTGATGTATGTTATGCCTGCGGCACTTTTGATTTTTGGCATTGTTTGGATCTGGGCTTTAGTGAGCGGGATTAAAATCGTCATAGAATCAAGGAATTAAAATGAAAGAGAAAAAAGTTAATTGGTTGCTAGTGTTGATTATGTCAATCTGCTTTGGAACTTTAGGAGTGGATAGGTTCATTATGGGAAAAATTGGAACAGGAATATTGAAATTGTTGATAACTGTTTGTACATTAGGATTATTAGGATGGATATGGTGGTTAATAGATTTAATTTTGATTGCTTCGAAGCACAAGTTCAAAGGCGTAAAGTGGGTTGAGTAAACCTTTTTTTAGTTAATTCATTGAAAACCTTCTGGACCAATTGTTCTTAGAATAAATTTTATTTCATTAATAGTCTCCTGCTGTGCTTTCTTATCAGACATTCTTACAAAACGAAGAAGAAGATCAATTAAAGCGTTTTCACCAAGGCATTTTAATTTAAAACCATCAGTAATAAAGTAGAATCTAAACTTTTTATATTTTAATTCCTTAATAATTATACCTCCAACAGTTCCTAGTTCTTTTCCTTTTTTTGGATTATTCTCAAGAGATTTTAAAAGTTCTAATATTTCAATACTTTCATGTTTAAATTTCTTATTTATTTCTAGGAATAGAGATTCAACAATTTCTACTTGAGCCATTGTTTTTTGGCCCTCTTTATTGCTTCATCTATTGGAATAGTGTTTTCTGAAGAAAGTAAGAACTCTCTTAATTGTTCTTTTACAGCAAAAGTATACATCCTTTTAATAATGTCTTCATAACTATCTTTCTTAGTTCCAAAAGAGCTTATTAATTCTTTAGTTTCTTCGGTTAGTTGAATTGTTGTTATCATTCTATATTTGCTATAGTCTCTATAGTATATAAAGTTTTCTATCAATCTAAATTTCATTGCTTCCGAACGCCTCAAACGCCGGCGGGGCTTACGAAATGCATTGAGACTTTTTTTGTTGATTGAATCAGAGAGAATTTACTGATAGGTTTCAATAAAAAATTTAACAGGCAACCTCATCAAAAAGAAAAAAGAGATTTTTTAATTAAAATTTATAATTATTTATTGCTTATTTTAATCGAGGAGAAGAAATTTATATAAAGCCTAAATAATATTTGGATTGTATGGGAGAAAGTCAATCAAGATATAGCATTGTAGAAAGGCTTACAGAAAAAAAGTTAGAAATAATGAGCAGTAAGTCCAAACTAAAAGAGGAAGTCAAATCAAAAGAACAGAATGTTAATAGGTTAAAGAAAGATCTTGAAAATTGGGTAAAAGATATTCAAGAAGATCTAAAAAGAGAACAAAGAAGAAAAGAGTTAGAGATTGAAAGACTCATACAAGAATTTAATAGTCTAAAGGAACAAGTGACTGAAAAAGAGAAAGTTTTTGATGAGCAAATAAAAGCAATTGAAGAAGCTCTTAAGTCTATTGAAGAAATTAGTAAAACTTCACCAACTATTCAATCTTAATCCTCAAAAAAAAGTTGAATGCCATGAGCGTCATGAGGATTTGATGGCAAGAAACAAACCAAAGCCATGTGCTGGTTCCCAAGGTAGGTTCAAAACCTGCATCCGAGGAGAGAAATGCTCTTCGGGAAGGGTATTCTAATTGTAAAATTAAAGTCTTGAATAATGAAAGTAAAATTATAATTATCTAATCTTTCAATTGATCTAGCAACTTAAAAGCTTCTTTATCAAACTTTGAGAATGCAAACCATTTTTTGCCCAAATCTTTTAATGATGCACCAAAGTGATAAACTTCTTTGTTGTCGATAATAAGAAATCTATCATGTGATTGCTTGAATTCTTTTACTTCAATAGAAGGATATTGGGAGTTGTATTTAGAAATATCTAGGATTAATTGTTTAGAAATTTCTTTAGTGAATATTGTAACTTGAACATCTTTATTTCTTTTGGTAAAAAGGGTTAAAACTGAATCATCTATATAATTGTCAATAAGGATTATAGATTTAGTAGCAGTCCTAATTAAATCGGAAACAAATTTATAAGAATCAAATATTTGGTCATCAAAAAAGATGCCCTTCTCAGGCTTGATGTCTTTGCTTTGTATGGCATCAAAGATTAGATCCAATTTTTGGTCATAGCCAATTTGCTTTTTTTCTACAATATCTAATCTCTGAAATATTTGAGCATTTGAAGCAAGGAATTTCCTCATAGCAACAAAAGAGCGTATAATTTGAATATTTACTTCAATGGCCCTTTCACTAGTGAGAATGCTTGCTAAATTTGCAATTCCTTGTTCTGTAAAAGCATAAGGCAGTGCACCTCCAAGATGTTTTTGTGATGGTATCACATTTTGTGATACCAAGATTTTGGTTTCATTCTTGGTCAGCACAAACATGAAATCAGAAGGAAACCTTTTTTTATTTCTATTAACAGCCTGTTTTAATGTTCTTGTATCAATATTGTAAAGAAAGGCTAAATCTCTGTCCAACATAACTTGGACTCCCCTAATCTTAAATATCCTTTGTTTGATTGTTTCTTCATTGATTGTTAAGTCTTGCATAAATCTACTACAAAAATTCCCTTAAAAAAGGTTTATGAGAAAAATCCGGAATATTTTCAAAAAATGTGAAAAATTTGCGCCTACTCTAACCTCCCTGGCGATTGAAGGGTTTGGAGCACAGCGACTGAAAGAATAGTTTAAAAGAATTAATTTGCATTAAAAACCTTTAAAAATACACTAAATACATCTTTTCCTATGGTTTTAGACAAACTAGGTAGTTCACTAAAGGATACATTAGCGAAGATAGCTAGAAGCATGTTTGTGGATGAGAGAATAATTAATGAATTAGTCAAAGATATCCAAAAGGCGTTGCTGCAAGCGGATGTGAATGTGAAATTAGTCTTTGAACTGACGAATGCGATTAAGAAAAGGGCATTATCTGAAAAGACGCCTGCGGGAGTTTCACAGAGAGAATATTTGATTAAAATTGTGTATGAAGAATTGGTTAAATTTCTAGGTGGAGAGAAGAATGAGATTATTGTTGATAAGACTAAACGGCCTTTCAAGATTATGATGGTGGGTTTATATGGTTCTGGAAAAACAACTTCAATTTTTAAAATTGCAAAATATTATTCTAATAGGGGATTCAAGGTTGCAGCTATTGGGTTAGATGTGCATAGACCTGCAGCTCCATTACAATTGAAACAGGGCTGTGATAAAATTAAAGTTCCAGTTTATATCAATGAAAAAGAAAAGAATGCATTAAAGGTTTACAAACATTTTGAGAAAGAGTTGAAAGAGTATGATTTAGTGATAGTCGATACTGCTGGACGAGACGCGCTGTCAGAAGATTTAGTTGAAGAGATTACAGAGCTGAATAATTATATCAAACCACATGAAAATCTGTTAGTTATTTCTGCAGACATAGGACAGGCAGCACAGAAGCAAGCTGAGAGTTTCCATGCATCATGTGGGGTGACTGGGGTTATTGTAAGTAAGCTAGATGGGACTGCGAAAGGCGGTGGGGCATTAAGTGCATGTACAGTCACTAAAGCGCCGATAAAATTCATTGGAGTTGGGGAGAAGCCTGAAGACATTGAAGTGTTTAATCCGAAAGGGTTTGTTGGAAGATTATTAGGAATGGGGGACTTAGAGGCTTTATTAGAAAAGGCAAAAGAGGCGATGGATGAGAATACTGCTGAAGACCTTGGAAAGAAAATGCTGAAAGGAGAGTTTAATTTTCTAGATCTTTATGAGCAAATGTCGGCGATGAGCAAGATGGGGCCATTATCTAAAATAGTCGAGATGATTCCAGGATTTGGTGGGGCGAAAATACCGAAGGAAATGCTCGAGGGACAAGAAGGGAAACTGAAAAAGTGGAAGATTATGATGCAGTCAATGACTAAAAAAGAATTGGAAGATCCGGAAATAATTACAAAAGATAGAATCGAAAGGATTGCCAAAGGTTCTGGATGTACTGTTACTGAAGTTAGAGAGTTATTGAAACAATATAAAGAAACAAAAAAAATGATGAAGATGTTAGGTGGTTCTGAGGATCCGACGAAGCTTATGAAGAAGTTAAAAGGGAAAATGCCAAAGGGGTTTGGTGGGTAGTCTTATATAAAAATATAGTCGCTGCGCTCCGAACACCTCAGACGCCGGCGGGGCTTACGAGTAGCTTTTTCAAAGAAGATTTTTTAAAGGGAATTTTCTATATTACAAATATTAGAAACAAAAGGTTTATATATTTCATAAAAGAGATAATATTATCTCAAAATGGGAATAACTACAAAAAATGAATTGAATGTAATCAACTTGTTTAGGAAAAATCTTTTTCTAAGTGCAAGCATCAGAGGAATTATGAAGAAACTAAATAGCAATTCATATCAAAGAGTCTATGAAGCTATAGAAAGTTTGACTAAAAAGAATATATTAACCTCGGAGAAGAAAGGAAATCTGAATCTAATCAGTTTGAAATTATCTAGAGAAACAATATTAAATTTAGCATTTATAGAAGAAAAAGAAGGAAATAAAGTACCTAATTATTCAAAGATAGTTGAAATAAAAGAAATAACTGATTATCTTATTTTAGTTACTGGAAGTTATGCCAAGGGAAATTATAGTAAAAAATCTGATTTGGATCTAGTCATAATTGTTCCAAACAAAGAAAATGTAGTAGCAATACAAAAATTGATTGAAAACTTAACAATGCTTTTCATACCAGAAGTGCATTTGTATGTGTTTACAAAGAAGGATTTCGTTGAAATGTTAAGAGATAAAAAAGAGAATTATGGAAAAGAGATAGTGAAAAATAAAATAATCTTGAAGAATGGACAAATTTATTATGAATTGATAAGGGAGGCTGTTGAAAATGGATATAAAGGCTAAAGGATATTTGGACAGAGCAGAAAATAAGTTGATACTAGCAAAAGCTAACTTTGAACTATCAATAGAACCCAAACTAAAAGAGATTATGAATATTCAAGCAAGCAGGACTTTCTTCAATGATGTGATCTCTGAGAGTTATTATGCAATATTTTATTGTGCAAAAGCATATCTCCTTCAGCAGGGAGTTGAAACCAGTGCACCCGAAGAGCATAAAAAGACATATGATCAATTCAAGAAAATTGTAGAATCAAAAAAATTAGATAAGCAACTTGCAGAGATTTATGAAGAAGAGTCTGGAAAAGCAGAAGTGCTTCTAAGAATATTTTTTGAGGAGAAAAGGAATAGAGGGAGATTCACTTACAATGTCAATGCAAACGCAAACAAGCCTTTTGCAGAGCAGTCTATAAAAAATGCAAAGTTTTTCTTGGTGAAAGTAAAGAATTTAATTGATGTAAGCCTCGGTGGCGATTGAACCGCTTGGAGCCGGAGGCGACTGCAGATACCTTTTGGGAAAAGAGGTAATAAAAAAGATTGAAGTTATTTCTTAAAGGATTCAATTATTTCTCTAAGGGCATTAGGGTTTGAAATATTTTTAAAAACTATTTCATGATAAAAATTACTAGGTGTATTAATGTGAATTTCCCCAAAATTGAGGAGATTACCAATTAAATTTTTTTTAATATTAAGATCAGTAATTTTGTTATAATAAATACTAGTCTTATGTGGAGATAAAATTCCTACTGAAAGCTCAATTTTGTGTTTGTCAACCAAAAGAAAATTAAACATTCTCCTAAATTCAAATAATCCAATAATCAAAAAGCCAAAAATTAAAGCAAGATAAGAAATTATAGGATAAATATCTTTAATTGTATTTAACAATGAAAAAAATCCAAATAACATTAATAAGATTGAAACAAAATACAAATGAAGAAAAGCTTTCCTTGTTTGCATTATCTTGAAGGGCAAAGGCTTACTTTTATGATCCACCATAAAATTTAATAAAAGGAGTTTAATTTAAATAATTAACTCAGATGAAACTAATACAGCAAGGTGCAGAAGCGAAGATATTTTTGGAAGATAATGTAATTGTTAAGGAGAGAATCAAGAAAGAGTATAGATGCGAGGAAATTGATAGAGTAATTAGAAAAACTAATACAAGAAAAGAAGCTAAGTTGTTAGACAAAGCAAGAGTTCAAGTTCCAACGCCCAAAGTTTTGAATGTTTGTGACAAGGATATGAAGATTACCATGGAGTTCATCAAAGGAAATAAGCTAAGGGATGTGGTGCATGAGGTTGATAGAAAGAAAGTATTTTCATTAATAGGGAGGAAGATTGCTAGGTTGCATAATATGGATATCATTCATGGGGATTTGACGACTTCGAATATAATCATTGGGGAGAGGATTTATTTCATTGATTTTGGATTGGGGTTTGTGTCGACACGAATTGAGGATAAGGCTGTGGATTTGCATTTGATTAAGAAAGCTTTAGAGAGTAAACATTATTTGTATTCTGAGGAGTGCATTAAGTATGTGTTTGAAGGGTATAAAGAAGAGGTCAAGGAGTATGATTCCATTCTTAGGCGATTAGAAAAGGTGGAGAAGAGAGGGCATTATAAGTAATTAGTCGCTACGCTCCGAAGAGGCTGTCTCACAATTCACAAAATTACATATCAATAAACTATAGAAGTATGAATCCTATTAAAAAAAGGGGGTTCAAATCGCAAAATAGAGTAAAGAAAAGTTGTAAAAAATAATTGTGACACAACCTGCGAACGCCTCAAACGCCGGCGGGGCTTACGAGAACTATTAATTTTGTTATGAATTCCGAAAGATTTCCGGAAATTTCTAGCGAAGTTTTTTAAAGAGAATTTTCCTATGATCTATAATCACCAAAATTTATATAAATCCTTAAAATAGGATTAAATACACCTAAAAGTAGGATTTAAGATGATAAACAAAAGTTCAAAGATATTACAAATATTTGCAAAAGAACCCTGGAAAAAATTTACTTTCAAAGAAATAAAGACTTTGTCAAAAAGTAAGTCAGAGAGTTATGTTTACAAAGTTATCAAAAATTTTGTGAAGCTAAATGTTTTGCAGCAGGAAAATGTTGGAAATATAATCCAATATTACATCACAAAAAGCCAAAGTGCAATTTCACACTTATCGATAGTTTCAGAACAAAATACTTTGAAAGAAAAACATTTGCCATTCAAAGAAATATGCGAATTGCAAAGTATTATTCCTATAAAGTATTATACCTTAATTATAACTGGAAGCTATGCAAATAAGAAACAAACTTCAAAATCTGATTTGGATGTTGTGATAATCTGTGAAAATGAGACAAAAAAAGTGTATGCGGAATTGAGACATTTTTGTGAAATGAGTATCCCAATAATTCATCTATATGCATTTACAGCAAATGAATTTGAAAGCATGCTTTTAGATAAACAGGCAAATTATGGAAAAGAAATTGTGAGGAATAATTTGATTATTGCGGGAGCAGAAGGATATTATAGAATTATTCAGGAGGCGATGAAAAATGGATTCAATGGTTGAGATTTACTTGAACAGAGCTAGCAATGAGATTCTTGCAGCAGAGGCATTGAAAAGATTAAGCGAGAACCAAAAAGATAAACAAAATTTTGGGCTGACTTCAAATGTGACATTTTATAGTTCTGTTATTTCGCATTCATATTACAGCATATTTTATTCTGCAAAGGCTATTCTTTTGACGAAAGGAATAAAAACAGAAGCACCAAATATTCATAAAGTAACTCTGGAGAAGTTCAAAGAAAATTTTGTGGACAATGGAATATTAGATGTTAAACTTTTGAAGATCTACAAAAAATTAATTGTTCGTGCGGATGATTTGCTGGGAATATTTAAAATTGAAAAAGGAAAAAGAGGGGATTTTACTTATCAAGTCATTCCACAGGCGAATAAAGGGCCTGCTGGAGAGTCCATACAAAATGCAGTGTTTTTTGTGTCGAATATAACCAAAGTTGTTAAAAGAATTTAATCGTCGGAGCCTCGCCGGCAATTGAGGCGTTTGGAGCGAAGGCGACTGAATAAAAAGTTTTAAGTATTTAGAATGCGTATATAGTATTGGTGATGCCCATGAATGAAGTCGGAGAAATTATACATATGTTTCCTAAAATAGGAGTAGCTGTAGTGAAAGTAACTGGCAATTTGAAAAAGGGGGATCAAATAGAAATTAAAGGAACTGGGACAGATTTTGAGCAGGTTGTGACTTCGATGCAAATAAATAAACAGGAAATTGAAGAAGCGAAGCCTGGTGATGATATTGGGATGAAAGTTGAAGAGCCAGTTAGACGCGGAGACAGGATTTTTTTAAGATAATTTTTTTTATTTTTTGAATGGAGTTTATTATTTTTAATTGCGGCTCTGTAGAAAACATAAGAATTCCTAAGCCGTAAGGCTTAAGAACCTTGTTTA
>CAYYMN010000033.1:6405-9024 GCA_964473075.1 Candidatus Woesearchaeota archaeon | reverse complement strand
GATTTTTATCATCGTGAAATTTTGGGTTTATAAAGGAAATTCAGAAACTCAAGCTTTTAAAAATTTAGTCTGTGATTTTTTTAATTTAGTCGCCTTTGCTCCAAACACTTCAGTCGCCAGTGGGGCTCACATAAGCATATTTTGTTTGTGCTTCTACTGAAAATAATTTTTACTCATTCTTCAACAATATCTTACCGGAATATATTAAAAGAATTACAAATCTTTATTTTCCTTGTGGGGCTGTAGTATAACTTGGTTAGTACTCAAGCTTGGGGTGTTTGAAATCTCGGTTCAAATCCGAGCAGCCTCATTTTTTTTGTTTCTAAGAAAATCTTTAAAATAAGCTATATCATAAATTCCATATAATCTTGTAATTCGAGGATTGCTAGGGCAATATGATCTAGGACTGGGTATGGAATATGAACTTAAGGAACTTTCTTGAAGATGAGCAAAAACATATTCTACTCCAAAAAGTTCTTGAATTCTCTCTAAAAGAGTAATTGCTCTATTTGCAAGAGATGGTTCTTTCTTAAGAAATTCTTCTGGAGAATCACAACGTATAAAATATTCTTCTAGACCATGAATTTGATCATGCTTTTTTAAAGTTATTTCATCTTTCATTATTATTTTCCAATTCATTTTACTTTATATTTTTTATGTATGAGATTCTTCTAGGATATAATCCATTAATTCTTTATTTACATAAACTATTTGCTTTTGAAAAGAAGGTAAGAGCACTAGTTTATTTTTAGGTATAAGAACACTAGCTTCAAAATTAGAAGTTCTTTTTACAAATAAAAATATCTCTCTAAAACCTTCTATTCTTAATTCTTTTCCTTCAATAATAATAAATGGAGTTTTATATGCATCCTTCCAAGCATTCTTATTCATGGCTAAGGAATGTTCTCTAAAAAAATTAGCTAATAGTAAAATATCTTCTTTTGAATTGCAAGCTATATTAATTTCAAGAGCTTTATTCTCACAAATAAGGCTTCTGCAAAATTCTGGACTATAATCAGCTTCAATAAATGATTGTGCATATATTGCTTCTAAATTGATAAATCCTTCTCTATTTCGAATTTGAATTTTTGGATAAACTTTATTCTCATCATCTCTGAATCTATCTGTTGGTTTCCAGCAAAATGATGTCTGTCTATCTCTAACTTGAAAATCTGCCGATAAATTTAAAGAGTCAAAATCTCTTCTTACATCTTCAACATATGCTTCAGTTTCATGTAAATTTGACAAAACAAAATTATATTTTCCTCTATTAATTGGTTTATTAAATATATTATAACCCGTAATAATTCTTTGCTCTAAAAGTGCATCTAAAATTTGTTTTGTTGCTTCCATTGCCTCTATTTAATGATAAACGATACTACTTCAAATTTACTTAAAGGCAATTTAAGGCAATCTTAAGGCAAAATTTATATACTTTAAGATTCTAACTCAAAAGATGAAAAGAAAGATAATCTCTTTGGGCAAAAGAACAGCAGTAACAACCCTTCCTAGTGTATGGCTTAGAGAACATAAACTTCAGGCAGGAGATTCTCTCGATGTTGAAGAGCATGGAAATTGGCTTTCTCTCTCAATAATTGGACAAAAAAAAGAATCCTTCAAAGAAGACAACATACAAGAATTAGCATCTATGACAGACAGATACATTGGAGCACTCTATAAAGCTGGTTATGATAAAATCAAACTCAAAGTCAAGAAAAAACAGATTCCTATTATTCAATTAACTTTAGAAAAGACTTGTGTAGGTTTGGAAATAGTCAAAACTACAGATACTGAAGTCTTCATACAAAAAATTGCAAACTTAGAAAATATTGATGTTGAAAATCTTATCAAACGTATGTTTTTCACATTACAAAGTACTGCCCAGGATTTCCTTCTTGCACTTTATACTAAGAAGAATGAAGATTTTATTTCAGTGATAAAAAAAGATGATCAAACAAATAGATTAGCAGATACTATTAGGCGTCATTTGAATAAAGAACAAAAAGATCCTCTCAACTATGCTCTTGCAGAACAATTAGAAAATATCGGTGATTGGTATAAGAATAAAGCTCGAGAAAAAGATTTAAATATTTCCCAAGATAAACTCAAAAAATTAAATGAAATTATAGAACTCTTATATGATCTCTATTTTGCTTTTACTTTAGAAAAACTAGAATTTTTTGGGAAACAAACCACAGAAATAAAAAATAGTTTAAAAGGTGAAAAAAGTTTAGAAGCACTTTTCACTCTCCTTTTTGATGTGCATGGAATTATTCTAACTAAAAAAGTTTAGAATTCAAATCCGAGCAGCCTCATTTTTTTTGTTTCTTAAGAATTCTACAAAATAGGCTTTATCATAAATCTTTAAAAGAATTGGAAAATTAGGATTAGGAAATTTATAATCCCTAGGAAAGGGTACACAACAACCTCCAAATGGACTTCCTTTTTGAAGATAAAAAAAAGCCGATTCTACTCCAAGAAGTTCTTGAATTTTATCTAAAACAGATAAGTCCGTTTCTTCGCGGAAGATGGTATTCATATGAGAAAAGATATCTAGACATGCTACCAATCAAACTCCCCGAAACTGATGAAGAAAAGAAGCTCGCAAATCAGATCATT
>CAYYMN010000033.1:1886-6395 GCA_964473075.1 Candidatus Woesearchaeota archaeon | reverse complement strand
GAAGTTCTTGAATTTTATCTAAAAGAATAATTGCCCTTTGTGCAAGAGAAGGATCTTTTTTAAGAAATATTTCAGGGGAATGAGGATGGTCAAAATATTCTTCTAAATCTTCTATTTTACTAAAATATTCACTTAAATCATTTGTCATAAATTTCTCCTTAAGCATTTACTTTATATTTTTTATGTATCTAACTCCTTTGAAATATAATCAATTAGTTCTTTATTCACATAAACTCTTTTTTTTTGAAATGAAGGTAATATTAATAAGCGTTCTTCGTGCATAAGAAAACTAGCTTCATAATTAGAAGTGATTTTTCTGAATAAAAATATCTCTCCAAATTCTTTAATTTCTAAATTTTGTCCTTCAATAATTATAGCTGGTGTTTTATATGCATCTCTCCAAGCATTTTTATTCTTAACAAAAGAATGTTCATTAAATAAATAAGCTAATTTTTTTATCTCCTCTTCTAAATTACAGGCTATATTAATTTCTAGAGCTTTATTTTCACAAAAAATTCCTTTACAAAATTCTGAGCTATAACCAGCTTCAATAAATGTCTGTGCAGTTATTTTTTCTAGATCAATAATTTCTTTATTTTTTCTTAAGATAATCTCTGGATAAACATTATTATTATCATTTCTAAATCTATAATTTGGTTTCCAGCAAAATGATGTCTGTCTATCTCTAACTTGAAAATCTGCAGATAAATTTAAAGAGTCAAAATCTCTTTTTACATCTTCGAGATATGCTTCAGTTTCATGTAAATTTGACAAAACAAAATTATATTTTCCTCTATTAATAGGTCTATCAAATATATTATATCCTGTAATAATTCTTTGCTCTAAAAGTGCATCTAAAATTTGTTTTGTTGCTTCCATCGTCTCTATTTGATGATAAACGCTACTACTTCAAATTTTCTTTAGGGCAATTTAAGGCAATCTTAAGGCGAAATTTATACACTCCGATATTTTCTTTAATATTTTAAAAGTTTAGAATTCAAATAACATTCTTCAAAGCCCTTGCAACTTGGTCTGTATATGCATACACTGGTATTCCCGCTCTCTCCAGATTCTTAGAAATTATTTGTTTGCTGTGACTCCCAGTAGAGACCACAATCACAGGCTTCTTCACGCTCTTTGCAACTTCAACAATATTCTCATCAATCGCAGGCGTCTGCAACAATAATATCAAAACAATGATATCCACATTCTTATCTCTCTCACAAACTTTCAATGCTAATTTATACCTTTCAATATCTGCATCCCCCAATAAATCAATAGGATTCCCAATTGCAACTGCTTTTGGCATTTTTTCTTTCAAATATTTTTTATTCTCCAGGCTAATCTCCGCAAGTTCTAATTTATTTTCTTCTAATGCATCACTCATCAGCACTCCATAGCCCCCGCCATTAGTAATGATTTGAATCCTTTTCTTTGAACTCTTTTCAATCTTCTCAAACATCTTCGCAGTATCAAACATCTCTTCCAAAGAATCCACTAACACTACTCCTGCTTGCTTGAACGCTCCCTTGTAAACTTCATACTGCCCTGCTAATGATCCAGTGTGCGACATAATTGCCTTCGCCCCTTTGGCAAACTTTCCACCTTTGACTGCAATGATCGGCTTTTTAATCTTAGCAGCAACTTTCAAGAATTTCTTCCCATTTTTTATTCCTTCAATATACAGACATATTACTTGCGTATTCTTATCTTCACCGAGATATTCTAGGAAATCAGTTTCATTTAGATTCAATCCATTCCCATAACTAATGAACTTAGAGAATCCATACCCCCCATCAGCAAGCACATCTAACATTGCTGCCCCTAATGCTCCTGATTGTGATACGAACGATATCCCCCCTTTCAAAGGTCTCTGCAATTTCTCCTGTGGCAAGAATAAACAATCCAATCCTGTATGCGCATCAAACACCCCTAAGCAATTTGGTCCAATGCATTTGATTTTATACTCTTCTAAAGTTTTCAATAATTCATACTCTAATCTCTCATTCCCTGTTTCTTTGAATCCTGAGGATATAATAATGACTTCTTTGATTCCTTTTTCTCCGCACTCTTTCACTACCTGAATCACAAACTCTGCTGGCACCGCAATCACAGCTAAATCTACTTTATTTTTGATTTCAGAAACAGAATGATAACACTTTTCTCCCAGAATTTCTTTCTCATGCATATTCACTGGTATTGTTTTAAAATGTTCCTTAAGATTTCTAAATATTACATTTCCTATTTTACCTTTTTCTTTGGATACTCCAACAACAACAATTGCTTTAGGTTCAAAAAAATTCTTCATTCTTCACCTCTTTACATCCAATACTTGAAAAAACTTTATAAACCTTTTCACTTTAAATTAAATAATGAAAAGTGGTGTTTATACTGAATCCCAAGCTGAGGACTTTTTAAAAAACTATCTTCCAGTTGCAAAACATTTTCTAGCTAAAGATTACGATCAAGCTTCTATTGCCGCTAAGAAGTTAGGCTTTCCCTTGGTCTTAAAGATTATTTCCCCTGATGCAATCCACAAATCTGAGATTAAAGGTGTTCGCTTGATCAAGAATCGCCATGACTTTTCTGATGAATACAATAAACTTCTTTCAATTGCAAAAACTAAGAACCTGAGATTAGAAGGAATCCTCGTCCAGGAATACATTGAAGGCGAGTATGTTATCATTGGCTTGAAAAAAGATCCTACCTTTGGTCATATCTTGGCTTTTGGCATTGGCGGCATTTACACAGAACTTTTGAAAGATGTTTCCTTTAGAGTCTGTCCTATTACTTTGAAAGATGCTGATGAAATGCTTAGCGAATTAAAACTAAAAAAATTATTAGAAGGCTTTAGAAACACAAAACCAATCAATAAAGATTTTCTCAAAAATATTTTGGTTAAAGTCTCAAACATCCCTAAAGAACATCCTGAGATTGAAGAAATGGACATTAATCCTTTTGTAGTAAATGATATTGATGGCAAAGTTGTTGATGCTAGGATTTTGATAAAATAAGTGACCATATGGTCGAAAGAATTACCAGAATATACAAGACCAACTTATCAGAAAACTATATATATCCAATTTATTATAATATAATATAATGATTCATTTCCTAAAAAAGAGACATCATGTTTCAAAGATTACTAAATTAAGCGTAATTGTTTTACTTGTTACATTATCCCTTTCTTTAATTGACACTATCTGGGCAATATACTTATACCAATTCATCCAAAGTGAATCCATTGTTGGTTTTACTTCTGCACTATTTACATTAGCTTCATTATTCGGTTTCATTTTTCTAATCCCATTTATAGAAAAACATGATAAGGTTAAATTATTTGAACTTACTTTATTCCTCACAGGCATTTGTTATATTTTATTCGCAATCAATCCTAGCTTTTGGATAATACTTTTGTTGGGTTTAATCATAACTTTTATTACAGTCATCAGAATAGACTGCTTTGGAATTATTGTCAATGATGCTTCAAAAAAACAAGAACTTGCAAAGAACGAAGGTTTGATTTACACTCTTGCTAATTTTGGTTGGTTGATTGGTCCATTGATTGCAGCTCCAATGTCAGAGATATTTGGTATTTCAGTTATCTTCATCCTTTCTGCATTCTTCATCTTCGCAGCATTAGTCAGTTACAAATTCATGCACATAGGCATAAGGAAAAGGATTGTAAAAAAACCTGATGGCAATTTTTTCAAGAATGTTAAATCTTTTTTTAAGAACAAAGATCTTTTAAAAAATTATATTATTAGTGGCAATGGCAGTGTCTGGTGGTCATTCGCTTTTATCTTCATTCCATTATATCTGTTAGAAAAAGGTTTTAGTATAAGTCACATTGGCTATTTTCTTTTCTTTATGATCCTTCCATTGATTATATTCGAATATTTCTTTACTAGACTTGCAGACAAAACTAACTACAGAATAATTTTTATTATTGGTAATTTAATCCCTGCTGTTGTCTTAGTTGCTTGTTTTTTTATAGGCAATCTTTACTTGCAATTGGCTTTAATTATTCTTGGTAGTATTGGTATTGCAATGACTGAATCATCATCAGAGGCATACTTCTTCTTGGTTTCCCCAAAGAAACATATTGAAAAATATTACAGTGTTTACAATACTGCTTTGGATGTCTTCTCTTTTATAGGTAAAGTCTTCGTCGCATTAATACTATTGGTTTTTGCCTTCAAGTTCACATTCTTATTTTTAGCCTTGGTTTTCCTATTATTTGCATTAGTCTCTTCAGTTATGAAAGAAACCTCCGGCACTAACCTTAAAAACAAACATTAATTATTCTAATCATGCAAATCAAAGAAACTCCAGAAGATTTCCTTGTTGAAGAAATTATAACTCTCAATACTAAAGCCAGAGGCGATTACTCTTACTTCCTTCTAGAAAAAAGGAACTGGACAACTTTGAAAGCTATTGATATGATAGCTGATAAATTAAAAATTAATGTTCGCAGATTTTCTTTCGCAGGCCAAAAAGATCGTCAGG
>CAYYMN010000033.1:0-1851 GCA_964473075.1 Candidatus Woesearchaeota archaeon | reverse complement strand
AATATGTCTCTGCACATAAAATTTCACAAAGAATATTAGAATCAATAAATATCAAAGATATTAAAATAAAATTCCTTGGCTATGGTGCTAAACCAATTTCTTTAGGCGACTTAGAAGGCAACAAATTCACAATCAAAGTCAAGGACTTATCTTCATCATTGAAAAAGATCTCTTCAATAGTTAATTACTATGATGACCAGAGGTTCGGTGGCTACAGACCTAACTTGCATTTGGTTGGCAAATCCATTCTTGAAAAAAATTATGAACAGGCAGTAAAATATTTATTATTATATCCTTTTCCGAATGAAACTAAAGATTATGTCAAAGCAAGAAAGCGCCAGGAAAAGGAATGGGGCAAATGGCACATAGATCGCTATCCAAGATTTCTAACCACAGAAAGAAGAATAATTTCTTACCTTTCAAAGAATCCTGGTGACTTCAAGGGCGCACTTAAGACTCTTCCTAGACAATTATACACTATGACCACACAAGCTTACCAAAGTTATTTGTGGAACGAATCTCTCTCTCGTTATATTAAAGATACTTACAAAGATTATAACTCATTAGATTATTCCTTAGGTAAACTTGCTGTAATTAATCATTATGAAGACTTGGACTGGCCAATTATCGGCTACAAAACAAAACTAAAAGGCAAACAGAAAGAAATTATCGAGAGTTTAATGAAAGAAGAAAATATTAATTATGCTTTTTTCAAATCGGAAATCCAAGCCCTGTCCTCAGAAGGTCTGACAAGAAAAGCATTTGTAAAAATCAAAGATTTGAGATTAGAAGTTTACAAAGACAACCAGCAAAGAGTTTCTTTCTTTCTGCCCAAGGGCTCGTATGCAACTATTGTGATAAAGAGCATGTTTATATAGTTTGAATTTTCTTCGACAAAAATGCTTGACTTCCCTTTATCCATAACACTCAACGAACTAGTAAATCATTTTGAAAGAGTCTACATTGATGGAAACATCCTTTCCGGTCATAAACCAAATAGAATGCCTTGGGGTTCTGTATGTGATTTTTCAAAGCATCTGGGTCAAGCTCAAAGATTTCATGATGTAAATATTAGGATTTTGAGACAGCAAGAACAATATTCAAGAAGACTTTCAGAAATACTCCAAGAAATCTGTTTATATTCCACTGAAGAGATCCTCGCAGAGTACAATTGTTTGATTAATCATATTGCTAACCAGCTAAAATGGTTAAGAGATAATAGTTCTAGAAGAAGAGGAGAAAAACAAGAAAGTTTAGAACATATTTTGGAATATCAGAGAGTAATAAGAAACCGCCTAAAGATAGAACAAGGTTGTGATGGATATGCCTCAATGTTAAAAACAAAAAGATTACATCTCCCAAGGGTTTCAGAGTTAACAAAGAGAACTATGCATGTTGAAGAAGAATGTTCAGATGCTGATGCTTCTCTTGTAAGTGCAGCCATTGCTTTTGGAAGAAGAGTTGCAATTCTCTCACAAGATCTAGATGTTTCAAATTTAGTCTTTAACTTTGGTCAAGATTTAAGAAGAACTGGAAATTCTCATCAAATTGTTGGATATTATTCGAGACAAAACCAGCCCAACTCTTTTCAATATGATTTTTCTGTTAATGATCAATTTACTTATATGACTATGTTAAGAATTACTTCTTCGCCTGTTCCCAGAGTAGTTTGAAATAATAAATAAAATTATCAGCCACAGCTTTGCTTTTCAAGTTTACTTTGTCCAATATTTGTATGCATTAATATATTTCATTGCTTCTTGATCTTCGAGAATAATATCCTGAAGTAAAATCCTCATCCTTGTTTTACTTAACTTTAGTAAAGTTTCTTATTTTTGCTTATAAAGGATA
>CAYYMN010000032.1:2325-10288 GCA_964473075.1 Candidatus Woesearchaeota archaeon | reverse complement strand
TTAAATCTTTTTGACTTAAATAACTTTGGCGAAATAATTTCCGGACATTACAGTTGAAATTATAGATATGAAAAGGGGGAAGTATATTATTATCGATGGTATTGAAGCCATTGGAAAAGGATATCTTACAACCGAAACCAAAAAATTTCTGAGAGAAAGAGGAATTAATTTACAAGGGGTAATAGAACCTGGTGGAACACATTTAGGAAATATGGAAAGAGCTTTAATAAAAGAACCAATAAGATCATATACTGCATTAAAAGAAGCCTTCCAAAAAATTAGGGGGTATAATTTTGAAGAAATTGATGAACATAGACTAACACTTGGAAGAGATCCAAAAGCAGAATTATATGAGTTTTTAGTTTCAAGAAGCTGTTCTGCATCAGAAATTGTTTTACCAGCATTAAAAAGAGGAAATTGGATTGTTACTGACAGAGGTTGGACAACTTCATTTGCATATCAAGGATTTGGAAGATTTAATGGAGAGAAACAAGCATTGAGAATAATAACTGAAAATCATAGATGGATTTTGCAAGATGCTTTTCCAGGGGATAGAATTTATATCATTGATATCACTACTGAGGAATCGATTAGAAGAATGCAGGCAGACTTAGCTGGAAGAACAAGTAGTGATTTAATGGATAATCAGAGTATTGAATTTTATGAAAGAAATAGAAAAGGATACAGGGCTATGAAAAAAAGATATCCTAAACAAGTAAAAATAATTAATGGAATGAGAACGCCTGAAGAAATTTTTGCAGATATTAAAAAAGATCTTGAAGGATTATTAAAAGCAGGCGGCAGGATTTGAACCTACGCATGAGAGGGTTGCAGCCTCTTGCCTTACCGCTTGGCTACGCCTGCAGTTCCTAAAGAAAAATAAATTATTTGTTTATTAAGGTTTTGAAAAGGAAGCGGGTCTGGAGGGATTTGAACCCTCGACTTCCAGCTTAGAAGGCTGGCACTCTATCCAAGCTGAGTTACAGACCCAATATGGATTTTGGAGTTTTATTTTGTTTATAAAATTATCTCCAGGAAAAATTTTCCGAAAGATTTCCGGATTTTTTTGGTAAAGCTTTTTTAAGGGGTTTTTTGTAGATAAGATTGCGATCAGGTCGCATAATCAGGTATTGCGAGGGTCTCAAACGGCTCCTAGACTAAGGGACTAAGAGCCATGAGGAAACCCTTTTCCTCTCCGGATCTCTGGGTTCAAATCCCAGTCTGAGCGTATAAAACATTACAAGAATATAAAATTAACTGAAAAGCCTTTCGCAGCAAAGTCAAGGGATTCGTCTCTTTGACGCTGAACGAAAGCAGGAGAAAAAAGATGAAAAAATGGATTTTAGGAATATTGGTATTACTCTTGTTAGGAGAAGCAAGTGCAAATGTGTATATCACAGAGATCATGCACAGCCCTGAAGGAATAGCAGACAGTGAAGGGGAATATGTTGAGATATATAATGATGGAAGCTCCAGTGTGAACCTTAATGGTTGGGAACTAGAGAACAAGACTATTGGAAACATAACCTTGAACTCGAAAGAATATCTAATACTAGCAAGGGAGTTAATTGATGGGACTGATACAGACACAGAAAGTTTTGAAGCATTCTTTGGAAATAAAAATGGAATCTGGGATGAGGGTTATCAAGGAGTGCAAATTTCTTTGAATTTGAAAGGAGAAGATTCTGTGATCTTAACTGATGGAACCTATACTGATACATTTACATATAATTCTAGTTTTGGTGGACTTGAAGGAAAATCATTGCAAAGATTGTCTGTAGAAGAATGGATTGAAGATATGCCAACACCAGGAAATGGAAGTTTTTCCGATGAAGAAAATAGTTTTGTGGAAATAAGTTTGAATGTGGAGAATCGAATTCTTAGAATAGTTAGTTGGAATATGACTGATGAATCTTCTGAAGATGGAATACAGGTAATGCCAGAGTATAATTCGGATAAGCTTGTTGAGGTTGAGGTTTATGTCGAGGACAGCGATGGAGTCAGTGATATTGTAAGTGTTGAAATTGAAGGGAAAGGAAATTTAAGTTTTGTCAGGAATGAAACTGAGGATATAGCTCTTTACAAAGGAACTTTTACAATGGGAAATTTGGATGAGAGTGGGATGTATACTTTGAATCTCATTGCGAGTGATTGCTGTGATTATGTGAACGAGAGTCTGGAGTTTGAATACCTTGGGATGATTGCGACTGAATTGAATGTAAGTGCATTCGAAGAGAGCATTGGAAGGGGAGAAGCTGTGGAGAAAAATATCGGGGTTCTAAACAAAGGGAATGTGATAGTTGATCTAGAGGTGTATGGAGAAGATTTGACATCAGAGAATGGGATCATAGGAAAGGAAAATATTGAAGTGTATGAAAATGGGTGGAATACTCTTGAGGAAAAAATATTATTGGATAAAAATCTCTTGCCAAACAATGAAGCTGAAATTCTGTTGAGGATGAGTGTGCCAATCGATGCGAGAGTTGGGAAGTATCAAGGAAGAGTAGTCATTAATGCATTGGAGAGCAGAGAATGATTGATGCGAAGAAGTTAGAAGAGATGAAGTATATCCTAGAAAAAGCTGAGACACAAATAGCTAAAAAATCAGAAAAAATATTGGTAGAGATGTATTGGGAGATTGGGAATTGTTTGAAGAATGAGGACTATGAAGAGATAGTTGAGATGAAAAATAGACTCGCTAGAATGCTGGATGTTGAAGAAGACATTTTTGAGAAGTCATACATCTTCTACCAAAAAAATTCAATCAAAGGAAAAGCCCTTGGGAGGAGAAAATGAAATGGATATTATTTTTTATTTTATTATTGCCTTTTGTGAATGCATTGGCGGTTGTGCCGAGTCACTTGGAGATTGAAGATCAAGGGGAAGTGAAGATAATCAATACTCGGAACGAGGAAGTGCAGTTCAGGGTGAGCGGGGCATATGAAGAAGAATTTATCTTGGGTGCAAAAGAGAGCAAGATCATTATTGTTTCTGAAGAGGGAATTGTGACCATTGAAGAAGTCTATGGAGAAAAACTATCCAACGCCGTGAGTATTGAAGTAGAGAAAGAAGGAAATAAATATCTGGAGATGTCTTTGGGATCATTATTGATTAGCTTGCTTGTTGGTGGGGTTTATAGCTGGAAAAAAATAAGGAAAAAAAGACATAAAAGGTTAAAAATAGAAAAAAAATAGAATAGTTATGATTAATGGGATTGAAATAATTGGGTTTCAAAACTATTTGCTTAAGGATAGTGAAGTTGAAAAAAAGAATTTACTAGCAAGTGCTTGCAGAGAGGGTTTTACAAGAGATTATAACTCAGGAATACTTAGGAGATATCAAGGAGAATTTGTAGTTTATTATGGAGATAGAATGTGCGGGCATAGAAATTCTTCTGGAAGACCATTACTTGATGTTGCTCTTGGTGAATATCTAATTGGGAGGATTGCAGTCTATCGAGTGCCTTTAAATGATAGTGGCTTAGAAGCAATGCTAAGAAACCCAATAACTAATGATGAAGAAATTAAATTGGATGCACAAACATTTAAATAATCTTTTTTTTTAATTAGAAGCATGGATTTCAAAGCTGTTCAAGAGAAGTGGCAGAAGAAGTGGGAAGAAGAAAAAGTTTTTGAAGTTAATCCGAATAAGAAAGAAAAATTCTTTATGACTACACCTTATCCATATATTTCTGGGAGTCTACATATAGGTCATGCAAGGGTTGTTACCGAAGCAGATGTGTTTGTAAGATATCAAAAAATGCTTGGAAAAAATGTTTTATTCCCTATAGCATTTCATATTTCTGGGACGCCAGTTTTAGGAATTTCGTTAGCAATAAAAAATAAAGATGAAGATAAAATAGAGCTCTATAAAGGGTATGTAAGGAAATATGTTTCTGATGAAAAAAAGGTTGAAGAGATTGTAAAATCATTTGAAGATCCTTGGAAGATTGTAGAGTTTTTTATTCCGAAGATGAGGGATGAATTCAAGACTTTAGGATTAGCTGTTGATTGGAGAAGAAGTTATACCTCTGGGGATATAGAACATCAAGCTTTAGTTGAGTGGCAATTTAGGAAGTATAAGGAAAAAAATTATTTAATACAGGGAAAATATCCTATATTATTTAGTAAAACATTAAAAAATGCTGTTGGGGAAGATGATATTCAAGATGGAGATATAGATCCTGTTGAGATTCAAGAGTTTACATTAATTAAGTTCAAGTATGGAGATTGTTTTTTGGTTGCTGCAACATTAAGACCAGAGACTATGTATGGGCAGACAAATATGTGGGTGAATCCAGAGGTAGAATATTCTATTGCAAAAGTAGAAGGAGAAAAATGGATTATTAGCAAAGAATGTATTGAGAAATTAAAGTTTCAGGATAAAAAAGTTGAAATAATTGGAAAGATAAATGGAATGGAATTAATAGGTAAAAAATGTTTTGCGCCATTCATCGAAAGGGGAATAATAATTCTTCCATCATTACATTGTAATCCTGACATAGGAACAGGGATTGTTACAAGCGTGCCAAGTGATGCGCCATTTGATTATATTGCATTAAAAGAACTTCAAGATTCTAAAGAAATTTGTAAAAAATATAATTTGGATTATGAAGAAGTAAAAGATATTCGAATTATTCCAATCATTACTTCAAAAGATTATGGAGAATTACCTGCAGTTGAAATCTGCAAGAAGAGAGGGATTAAAAATTTGTCACAGCTAGAAAAATTAACTGAGGCTACACAAGAGATTTACAAAGTTGGATTTCATACTGGAATTATGAATCAAAATTGTGGAATCTATAAAGGATTACCAGTTGTAAAAGCAAAAGAGGATATGAAAAATCAGTTATTAAAAGAGAAGAAAGCGGATAAATTGTATGAAGTTTCAAGAATTGCTAAATCAAGAGATGGTGGAGAGGTTGTCGTTGCTGTATTAGATGGACAATGGTTCTTGGATTTCAATGCAAAAGGGTGGAAGAATCAAGCAAAAAAAAGTTTGAAAAAAGTTGAGTTGTGGCCAGAGAAGTATAGAAAGCAATTTGAGGATGTGTTTGAGTGGCTTGATAAAAGACCATGTGCAAGAATGAGAGGATTGGGCACGAACTTACCCTTTGAAAAACAATGGATTATTGAATCTTTATCGGACTCTACGATTTACATGGCATTATATCCAATCATACATATTATTAGAGAGAATAACATTAAGAAAGAACAATTGAATACAGAATTTTTTGAGTATGTTATGAATTCGAAAGGAAAAGTTGAGGCTGTTGCTAAATTATGTAAAATTAATAAAAGTGCGCTTGAAAAAATGAATAAAGAATGGAACTATTGGTATCCTTTTGATCAAAGGCATACTTTTACTGCACATTTATCGAATCATTTATCATTTATGCTTTTTGCACACACTGCTGTATTCTCAGAAGAACATTGGCCAAAAAGAATTTCTTTCCATGGGATGATTATTTCCGAGGGAGAAAAGATGTCAAAATCCAAAGGGAATGTTATTACTCTAATGGATATTAATGAAAGATTTGGGGCAGATGCATTTCGGGCATTTATGTGTAATTCAACAAGTGTTGAGAGCACTTTTAATTGGCAAACAGATAAAGTTGAGGTAATGAAAAAGCATTTAGAAGGATTATATGAAGTAATTCTAGGGATACAAAGAAATAAGAAAAAAGGAAAGATTGAGGAATACAAATCATTTATTTCAAAGACTGAAAATTCCATAAGAAAAGCAAAAGGAGCTTTAGAAAAAATGGATTTGAGAGAGTATTCAAATATAGTATTATACCAAATGCTTTCAAATTATAAAAAAGTTTTGAAAACTGCAAAGCAAAAGGAGATTCCATTACTGAATAATTATGTTGCTAATAATTGGATAATTATGTTGATGCCTTTAGTACCACACATGGCTGAAGAACTATGGTCAGTAAATAAAAATGAAGGGCTTGTTTTTGATCAGTCTTGGCCTGAGTATGATTCCAAAAAGATTGATGAAAAAGCAGAGTTCTTAGAAGAGCAAATAGATAGTTTGATAGAGGATGTTAATCAAGTTCAGAAGCTTGCGAAGATTGAAAAAATGGAGAGCGTTAAGTTTATCGTCGCTGCGGAATGGAAATATTCTTTTATGAAAAAATTCAAAGAAAAAATTGAAGAGACAAGGGACATTGGAGTTTTGATCAAAGGCTTGATTGACAAAGAACATGCAAAAGAGATCTCAAGTTTAGTACCGGTCTTGTTGAAGAATTCGTCGAAAATCCCATTAATGGTTTTAACGCAGAAAGAAGAAGTTGAAGTATTAAAAGAGTATAAAAAAATGTTTGAAGAGAGATTCAGTTGTAAAGTAGAAATTGAAGTTGCCGGGAAGAGTTTTGAAGTCAAAGCAGGAAATGCAATGCCTGGAAGACCTGCGGTTGTTGTTGAAAGTATTTATATAGAAGTTTTAATTTATTTATTCTATGGAAGACAAGTTTGTACTGGTTTCGTTGAATGATCGAAAATCTAAGAAGATAGCAGAAGTAATTAGCAATGAAACTGCACGAAAGATTTTAGATTATTTAGGAGAGAAGAGTAAAGTTTCGCCAGTAGAATTGTCTAAGAAACTAAATGTGCCTATTTCTACAATCACATATAATTTGAAATTGCTTTACGAACAAGGGTTGATAATCAAAGAAGATGAAGTATGGAGTGATAAAGGGAGAAAAGTTTCTTTGTATTCTATTGCGAAAAAGATGATTCTAATAGTACCAAAGGGATTTGATTGGAAGGATTCATTGAAAAAGATATTGCCTGTTTTTTTACTAGGGACTTTGGCGACGATTGGGACTTATGTTTATGAAAAAATGAATAAAGCTGGAGTAAAAGCCATGGATATAACAATGGCAGACCAAGCAAATAGTTTTGTTGAAGATGGAGTCGTTGAAGAATATGCAAATAGTGCGATTGAGATAAGCAGGAATACAGAATACTGGTCATATGTTTTACTCGGAACTTTAGTAATTGTTTTGATTATAATCATTATAGAACTTTGGAGGTCTAAAAGAAAATGAAAAGATTATTGATAATTTTGATGCTAGTGATGATGCCATTAGTTAATGCAATATATTGGGATTCAAGCATGGGATACTATGGACAAAATCAATATTATTATGTTGTGTTTGATAAAGAGAGCGAAGCTGCAGTTGTTGCGCGTTTGGAAATACAAAATACTGAGAATCTGACTTCATTGGAGTTTATGATTCCTGGAGAGAATGTTGAAGTAATAAATATTGTTCAGGAGTATTATGATTATAGCAAAGAATGCATTGATTGGGATGTATTAGATTGTGATTCTGAGGATGTTTGTAGTAAAGTATGTGAAGAATATTCTGAATACAAAGTTTATCCGGCAAAGTATGCACAGGTTGATTATACTGTTGATTCTTATGGAACTGGTGAATGTGAAGAAGAAGATTGTGATGGAAATGCAAAAGAATTATATGTAACCATTGAAGAAATTCCAGAACAGGATCAGCAAGATATTTACATAATTGTTTATTACAAAACTACAGATTATGTTGAAGAAAATTTTGGGCTTTTTGAATATAATTTTGAGACAATTGTTAATGAGTATGATACAAATTATGTGCGTGTGAGCATGGATGTTGCAGAAGACATGTATATGAGAGGGATTAGCTCAGCGATTGATTACAGGACAGAAATGAGTTCAAAATCTTTTGATGTAGCAATGATTGCATCAAATATGGCTTATATTGAAACTGGATACACTGAAGAAGCTTCGAGTTTAGATCCTTATGAAAGCTTTACTGTCGAGGGGAAATATGCAAATAGTTGGCTGAGGATGAATTGGTGGATTTTGTTGTTAGGATTGATTGTTTTAATTGGAGCAGTCATCGGTGGAATCTATGGAATAAGAAAATTGAATAAGAAAGACAAGAAGTTAGGAATGTCATTGT
>CAYYMN010000032.1:0-2315 GCA_964473075.1 Candidatus Woesearchaeota archaeon | reverse complement strand
ATTGTTAGTGGGATTAGGAGATGGAATAGCATTATGGATTGTTCTAGGGATAAGTGTATATTTCGTAATGTTGTTTAATTCGATGTATTATATGAACTCAGTTAGTATGCTAGTAATGATGATGGCGATGTTAATGTGCGTGGTATTGTTGGTTGCGCCAAGCGTTTTAGTTGGAATGAAATATGGATTGAATAATGGGATATATTGTTTTATTATGACCATTGTATCATTGTTTATTTTTGGAGTGATTAGTTTGGTTGTATTAATTGCTTTAAAATTGCCAGCCAATACTCCTATTTATTTTTAATTTTTTGTTATAATCAGTTTTAAAGGCGTTTTAGCCCCGGACAGCGGACATGGGCGCGCGCAGGGTTTATATAGCTCATTTGTGTGAAATTGTTTTAAGGGTGTCGAATTCGAGACAGTTAAAATAAGGATGTGTACAATTTGTCCATATCCTTTTCAAAAAAGTAGGATTAGATAAGGAGGTTAAAATGAAGAAAAAAGTTATTGAATTAGGAAAGGAAGTATCTATTGATTTTAAAGAAAGCGAAGATTATATTTCATTAACAGATATTGCCAAATATAAAGATTCTGAAAGAAGTGATTATATTATTCATAATTGGTTAAGAAATAGAAATACTTTGGAATTTTTAGGTTTATGGGAGAAAATAAATAATTCTAATTTTAATCCCATCGAATTCGACGAGTTTAGAAAACAAGCTGGGCTTAATAGCTTTATTTTACCAGTAAAACAATGGATTGAAAAAACAAAAGCGATAGGCATAACCTCAAAACCTGGGAGATATGGAGGTACTTTTGCCCACAAGGACATAGCTTTTGAGTTTGCTTCATGGATTTCTGTAGAATTTAAATTATTTTTAATAAAAGATTTTCAAAGATTAAAAGAAGAAGAAAGTGAAAGAAAAGAATTAGGTTGGGATGTTAAAAGAACTCTTGCAGATTTTCTTCCAACAATAACAATAACTGCTAAAAATTTAGCTACAGAAATAACAAATTTTAATGTAAAAAAAGAAAATCTTGAGGGTGAGGAAGGAATAACCCAAGAGCATATGAAAAATAATCAAGGAATTAGAGAACTTCTTTTAGAAAGAGGGATCAAACCTGAAGAGATCCCAGCAGAAGAGGATATCAAAAAATTAGAAAAAACAGTAAAATTGGATGAGAAGGATATCATAAAAAAGAGGTTAAAATGAAAGTCTCAAACGACAGGCCACTAGCTGAAATAACTCTTAGAAAGTATGAAAAGCCTTATGAGATGTCTCGGAGAGATTTGATTAGAAAGATCTGTCTTTCAACAGGATTATTACAACCAGGAGATTCAAGGGATGTTATTGTGGATATTTTTCAAATATTATTAGAGAATAAAATATTGATTAATTGTGAAGAGATTAGGGGGGAGATAATTAAACGAAGGAATGAAAAGAAAACGCCTTTGAATGGGGTTGCGGCATCGAATGTTCGTCGTCAACTAAGAAGATTAAGAGAGTTGTATTTTGTTGAGAAAGTAAAGAATTCTTATAGAATCAATGAGAATGAAAATCTGGCTATAATCTTTACACAAAAAATTGAGAAATTTTATTTGCAAGAAATAATAATTAGGATTAAAGAGTATTTGAATGCGCTTAAGTGAAAAAAGATTCTAGTTTACAAAAAATAAATTATTTAAATGTTTAATAAATAATAAATTATATGATTTACGAGCCAGAAGAGGATTCTTATTTATTGAATAAGTATGTTCGAAAGTATGTTAATGGAAAAGTTCTGGACATGGGCACAGGCACAGGAATACAAGCTATGTCTGCTTTAGAAAATACAGAGGAAGTGTTTGCAGTCGATATTAATGAAGAAGCTGTGGAATATGTAAAGAAAAAAGGTGTGAGTGCAATTAAGAGTGATTTATTTGAAAATATTGAAGGGAAGTTTGATTGGATAATTTTTAATCCACCTTATCTGCCAAAGGATGAGGATGAGCCAGAAGATTCTAGGATTGCGACAACAGGCGGAGAAAAAGGGAATGAAATTATATTAAAGTTCTTGAAAGAAGCAAAAAGACATTTGAATGCCGAGGGAAAGATTTTGATTTTAGTTAGCTCGTTAACAGGAGAGCCAAAAGAGTTGTTTAAGGGTTATGAATACAAATGCTTAGAGACTGAGAACTTGTTTATGGAAAAAATTTCTGTGTATTTGCTCTATGAGAAATTTTAAAAAAATTCTGAAAGATTTCCGAAAAAATCCTAGGCTCTGTAGAAAACATAAGAATTCCTAAGCCGTAAGGCTTAAGAACCTTGTTT
>CAYYMN010000031.1:8613-10462 GCA_964473075.1 Candidatus Woesearchaeota archaeon | reverse complement strand
CATTGGGACCACTTCCATTCGACTCAGCATGATCAATTCTATCAAAGGAGCATCTGAAATCTGTTTTAGTTAAATTGCCTTCCACCGCTGCCCATAATCTAAAAGGTTCTGCTCCGAATTTATCTAGAACCTCTCTTGGGTCGATAACATTCCCCTTACTTTTAGACATCTTATACCCCTTTTCGTCAACGATGTGATAATTAATCCAAACATCTTTGAAAATACTTTTATTAGTAAGAAGATAACATTTTAATGCTGTATAGTTCAACCAAGAGCGTACAATTTCTTTTCCCTGGGGGCGTAATGAACAAGGGAATGCTTTTTTGAATAAAGCTTCATCTCTATTATATTTTAAAATGTATAAAGGTGTAATTGAAGAGTCAAACCAAGTATCAAAAACTCTTTTTTCACCAATAAATTCTTTCCCTTTACATTTTGGGCATTCATTAATAGGACATTTCTCTTTCCAGGGATGGTAATATTTTCCTTTGGGAGGAAGTATTGGTTCATGACATTTTTTACAATACCATAATGGAATTTCAGTAGCATAAAATCTTCTTCTTGAAATAGGCCAATCAATGGAAATAGAATTTATCCAATCCAACCAAATCTGTCTTGATTGGGGAGCATAAAAATTCATTTCATTCGCTAATTTTTTCAATTTTTCTTTGTAATCAATTTGTTGGACATAAAATTCTTTCATAGAAATAAATTCAATCTCATCTTTGCTTCTTTCACAAATAGGTGTTCTATGAAGGATTTTTTTCTGTTTAACCAAAAGATTTTTTTCTTTTAAAGTTTCAACCATTTTTTCTCTAGCCGTTCGAACTTTTAATCCTTTCAAAAAACCTGCATTATCATTCATAGTTCCATTTTTGTTAATAGCAATCACAGGTTGTAAATTCATTTCCCTAAAAAATTGAATATCAGATAGATCCCCAGCCGAACACATCATTACCAAACCTGTGCCTTTGTCCATTTCAGCAAGAGGATGACTTTTAATTGGAATAAATTTATTGAAAATAGGAGAAATTGCAGTTTTACCTTCTAAGTGTTTATATCTTTCATCTTCAGGATTAAAAATAACCATTCCACAAGTGCAAACTAATTCGGGTCTGGTTGTACCAATAATTAATTCTTCTCCTGTTTCTTTACATTTGAAAATAATATCATTAAAATTGGATTCAATATCTTTGTAATCAACTTCTGCATCTGCTAAAGTTGTTTGGCATCCAGGACACCAATTATTTATTCTTTCATCTTCATAGATTAATCCTTTTTTCCACATATCAATAAAAGTTTCTTGTGTTAATTGCCTATAATCTTCAGAATCAGTTTCATAAACTGCACCTGCTTCTTTGCCTAATTTCCAAGAATTAAAACTAATGCCACATCTCAAAAATGATTCTGTTGAAGCTAAAGTTGATTTTTCTAATATCTTTTTACAATATTCAATAGCTTTTTCTCTAGGGACTTCAGTTAATCTCACTTTGAATTCTTTTTCAGCAGCCATTTCAATGGGCAAACCATTTCTATCTAAACCCAAGGGAAATAAAACTTCAAAGCCAGTCATTCTTTTGTATCTAGCAAACATGTCCATCAAAGCATATGTAGTAACTTGGCCAATATGAACGGGTGTATTTACATATGGTGGAGGAGTATCAATGGAATAAATTTTTTTCTTAGAACTCTTATTGAATTTATATCTATTTTCAGTTTTCCATCTATTATAAATCTCAGGTTCAAATTCTTTTACCCAGCGATTCTCGGTAATCTGGCTCATTTATGAAAAGTAAACTTTTACATTCTTAAAATGGTTTTGATTGATTTTTACTTCCACATAACTATT
>CAYYMN010000031.1:7632-8603 GCA_964473075.1 Candidatus Woesearchaeota archaeon | reverse complement strand
TTAAATGCTTTTTGGAGAGAAAGGTATTAAAAGGTTTTAGCTATAGGCTATATTATGACCATATTTCAAGAAATTAGCGAAGGGATTGCAAGGCTAGATAATTTTCAGAGAAGATTAAAGATAGATTATAGAAAAATAGATTTGGGAATTAAATTGCACAAAGAAAAGGTTCTGGATTTGAAAAATAGCGTCACAGGAAAAAAAGTTCTCGATCTGCAGAATGATATCCAAAGTTTTACAATGTTTCTAAGGACTGATTTTGAGTCAGAAGGAGTAAGAGAAATACATAATGAAACTGAAGAAGAAGAAGAGAAGATTATTGGAATAATTGAGAGTGACATTTCCAAATTAAGGGGGCAGATTTCGGAGTTGCCAGTAGGGAATGCTAGAGACGAATTATTCTTGTTCTTGAGAGAAATTGAAAGTTTGAAGACACCTAGTGAGAGATTAGATAAAATTAATCAAGCCACAAGAGGATTATTGTTAAAATTGGATAGATTGATTAAAAATGAACTTGAATTGCTGGAAAAAGAATATAATATTCTCGTTGGAATTGAACATAAAAATTACATGGATGTTAATGGGGAAGTTGAGGAATTACTCAGAATTATAGGAGATATTCAATTGAATTTTAAAATAGAATCTGAAGAAGTAGTTCAACCATTGATAGCATTAATTGAACAAAAGAAAGAAGTGCGAAGAAGAATTGAAGAGCGAAAGAGTCAATTTGAAAAGAATGAGGAGGTGGAGATTGAAAGAATTAAAGAGGATCTTAGAAGTTTAAATCCATTACAAGCAAAGGAGTATTTGAATCTATTCCAAAATTTATTTGCGCATTATTCTAATAAAAATATTGATTTGGAGAAACTAAAAAAAGCTTGGGGGTTTGTGAACAGGTTTAGAAGTTTCTTTGAAAGAAGAAGATCTGAAATTGGAGCGAAAAAGAATCAACAAGAATCTGATAGGTATGG
>CAYYMN010000031.1:0-7616 GCA_964473075.1 Candidatus Woesearchaeota archaeon | reverse complement strand
AGAAAAAGTGGAGTCTTTGGATTCATGATGATTGATATTGATAATTTTAAGAGTGTGAATGACACTTATGGGCATAATGTTGGAGACATTGTTTTGAAGTTAGTCTCTGAGGCCTTAAAAGTCACTTTGAGAGATGAAGATATTGCATTTAGGTATGGTGGAGAAGAGATTACTATTTTATTATCTAATGGTTCAAATGAAGCAAATCTAGGAACAATAGGGAATAGAATGAGAGAAAGTGTAACACAAAAAATAGAAGCTGAAAAAAGAAGGAATGAGTTATTATCAAAAATGGGAGATAGAAGAATTACAATCAGTATAGGGGCAGTGTTAGTTTCTGTTCAAATCTCTAGAGAGACTAATGAAATTCAAAATAAAATTAATTTAATCACAAAAGAAGCAGATGAATTATTGTATCAAGCAAAGAATCAAGGAAGAGATCAAGTAATAGTTGCAGAGATAGATATTTAAGTTTGTGAATACTTCAGGAAAAAAATGGCAATAGTCACACCATGGGAAGTTGAAGGGAATGTTGATTATGAAAAATTGATTAAAGAGTTTGGAACGAGTGAAATTCCATTTTCAATTTATAAAAAATTATCAAAAGCGCATCCATTATTAAGAAGAGGAGTTTATTTTTCACACAGAGATTTTGACAAGTGGATAAGTGCAGCTGAAGCTGGGAAGAAAGTTTCAATTGTTACAGGACGCGGGTCTTCAGGTAGGATGCATATAGGACATTTAGTACCATTAATGGTTGCAAAGTCATTACAAGAGATTTATGATTGTGAAGTTTACATACCAATATCTGATGATGAGAAGTTTTATGTGAAAGAAGAATTGACTTATGAAAAATCTATGGAATATGCAAAGGATAATATTCTAGATATAATTGCTCTAGGGTTTAAACCTGGCAAGACTTTCATATTTGAAGATTTTGTGTATACTGAAATTTATAAGTATGCCGCTAGGATTGCTAAAAGAATGACTTATTCGACTGCGAAAGCTGCTTTTGGATTGAAACCAGAGAATAATATTGGATGGAGTTTTTATCCTGCGATGCAAGCTGCGCATATTCTATTTCCACAGTTTCACAAAGGAAAGCAATTGACTTTAGTGCCTGTTGGCATTGACCAAGATGTTTTTATAAAACTGACCAGAGACATTGCTACACACAAAGACTTCAATTTTGAAAAACCATGTGCAGTGCATGCTAAATTTATTCCTTCATTAACTGGTGATCCAAAGATGAGCACTTCAGGTGATAATGTAATCTTTTTATATGATCAGGAGAAAGAGGTTAAAAATAAAATTAATAAATATGCGTTCTCTGGGGGACAAGCGACTATTGAAGAGCATAGAAAGAAAGGTGGGAATCCTGAAGTGGATGTTTCTTACAAATATTTGGAGATGTTTTTTGAGGAAGATGATAATGAATTGAAGAGAATATATGATGAGTATAAGTCTGGGCGAATGTTGAGTGGGGAATTGAAAAATATTTTGATTGATAAGATTAATACCTTTTTAAGAGAGCATCAAGAGAGAAAAGAAAAAGCAAAGAAACAAATTGAGAAGTTTCTACTTTAATTCTTTTAACTTTCCAAAGTCATAAACTTTATTTGAAACAATATAAACTTGAAAGTTATCCAAATTTTGTTTTAAGTATGGAGAAAGTTTTTCATCACGAAGTATATCAGAACCTTCTGTTGCTAAGTTGCATGAGGGCATGACAATCAAAGTTTTCTTATTATACTTTCCAACCAGAAAAGCCTTATATTTTTCTATGCGAACATTTTCTTTTATACCTATAGAAGCATGCTCATGGCCAATAATAATAACTTTACTATCTTCATCAATAATTTCATCACCATGACAAATCAAGATATCATCAATCCTGTAAAATTTGCGAATGTCCAAATTAAGAATGAATTTAACAATAGGATCATGATTACCTTGAATGACTATTAATTTTCTATCACCAATAATTTTCATAAGTTGATCAGAAGAATCCCTATCTGCATAAGTGAACTTGCTGAATTCATGATGAAAGTCGCCATTGATTATTACCATGTCTACATCATTAAGCATTAACTTTAATCTTTCTAAGAATTCCTTGAAATAGACTCTTGGAACTAGGATACCAGAGCGATTCAATGATTCCTCATAACCAATATGGATGTCTGAAATAACTAAAATTTTTTCTTTGACTAAGTATAAACCTAAATCTCTTATTTCTATATTTTTGTGTATATTCATATTTAAAGTAAACTTTCTTTTCATTTATTATACTTTTTAAAAATCTTTACTATCTATGTTTCAATGCAATTTTAGCCTTAACCATCTGGTGCATTCGCTGCAGGAATTGTTGCTTGTCTTCCATTTTCAAAATATCAGAGAAACCTTGCATGACCAAGTTGGTTGCGAATGGAGATGGGATGAAAGTTTGGATTTCTTCAATCTTGATTTCTTGGTCTTCAATCTTTTTCAAGACTTCAAAGGCTGAATCAAAGTCCATTAAATCTTCCAAAATTTCTCTGCGAGTTTCTTTCAATATAAAAAAGTTTTCTGAGATGCGTTTTACTGCGTTCAATAAAATAGTTGAGCTCACCTGCTGCCTGCCTATATATCTTTTTACCCCGCCATAGGTTCTTAGGATCATTAAAGCTCGACCTGCACAGTGCCTGAATCTTCGTTTAAGAATTTCAGATTTGTCTATTGATAGTTCTAAAACTTTTTTCAATTCTGAAGTCTTCAGCAAAGAGAAGGCCTTTTTTACATTGACATTCCGATCAAAAACAACATAAAAGCCATTGTCACTAATCCCAATTTCTACATCCTTATGCTGGGAGCGAGAGATTGCAAATGCGATTGCTCTTGAAAGGACATCATTGACCCTTCGACCATACAAAGTATGAAAGATAACATAGTTTTTCATTTGCTCGTCACGATAGGATTCAATAATTATTTTCTTGGAAGTTGGCAGACCGATATAATCATACTGATCCTTGAAATAGTTATAGATTGCTTCTGCAGCAGTACTATCTACAAAGAGATAAGAATTGATAAAAGTAATAATTTCTTTCCTAGAGAGATTTCTTTTGAATTTTTCTTCCATTAACCAGCGAAAATTACAAATGCCTTTTGCCAAGTCATAAGACAAGGGGAGTCTATCTGAGTACCAAGAAGGAACAGTAGGCTTTTTGTTTGGCATTGCGGTTACACTTGCAACCATTCCTCGTGCATAATTGAATTGGTAAGTATTTCCTCCAAGAACGAAGATATCGCCAGAGTCTAATTTTTCTAGGAACATTTCATCGATCATTCCAATCTTATTACCTTTAGTATCCTTGACTAAAATTCCTTGCTGATCAGGGATAGTGCCAATGTTTGTCATGTAAATAATTCGGGACATTTTTCCTCTTTTTCCTATTTGGTTATTCTCTTTGTCCCACCAGATTCTTGCATAGATATGGCGCTCTTCCAAGGAAATGAAGTTGCCGGCTAAGAAATCAAGAACTTCATCAAAATCTTTTTTTGTTAGATTTGAATAGCAGTAAGAAGATTTGACTGTATTGAATAAATCATTATAATTCCAAACATCTGCCAAAGCCATGCCAAAAATTTGTTGGGCGAGAACATCCAAGCAGTTTGTGGGAATGTGAATCCGATCAATATTTTTTTCTATTGCAAACTTTAGAAGGACTGAGCATTCAACTAGATCGTCCCTGTCTGTGACCAATAATCTACCTTTTGTGATTCCATCTAATTGATGATTAGATCTTCCGCATCTTTGAAGGTATCTTGCTACAGATTTTGGGGAGCCCAAGCAAATGACTAAATCAATTGAACCAATGTCGACGCCGAGTTCAAGGCTTGTTGAACAACATACTGCTTTTAATTTTCCTTCTCTTAAACTATTTTCTAATTTTAATCTATGCTCTCTAGATAACGAACCATGATGCGCACCAATAAGGTCTAATTCTTCTTTTGTATCATCATCAATAGCCTTATATTTTTCTGGGAATCTATCCTTCAAATGATGAACTATTCTTTCTGTTGCGGCTCTGGTGTTAGTGAAAATCAAGGTTGTTTTATGCTCTTGAATTAATTTATCTAATAGAATGTAAGTTTCCTTTTCGATTTTTTCGTAGCTTGTGCTGACTAAATCGTCGACTGCAGAAATTACTTGAAGATCAACTTGTTTCAAAAATTGGACATCAATAATTTTACAATCTCTATCTGTGCCTACGAGAAATTGGGCTACTTGAATTAATGGGGAAACTGTCGCTGATAATCCAGTTCGGCACATTCCTGGAGAGAGTCTTTGCAATTGTTCTAAAACTAAAGATAAATGAACGCCACGTTTATTCTCAGCAAAAGAGTGAATTTCATCAACGATGCACCACTCAACATCCTTTAAGAATTCAGAGAATTTTTTAGAAGCAAGGAGTATGGAAAGGGATTCAGGAGTTGTTAAGAGAATATGGGGAATATGTTTTAGCATTTTTTGTCTTTCAGATGGAGTTGTGTCGCCTGTACGAACTGCAATTCTAATTCCAAAATCTTTTTCTGCTAATGATTGCATTTCTTCTAGTGGCTGAATTAAATTAATGTGGATATCATTGGATAAAGCTTTCAATGGAGAAACATAAACTGCATAAACTTTGTCTTGAAGGATGCCTTTCTCTGAAGAGTCAACTAATTCATTTAATATAGATATAAAGGAAGTTAATGTTTTAGTTCCTCCAGTTGGAGCGGATAATAAAATATTGTTTCTAGAATGAACTTCTGTAATGCCAAATAATTGAGGAAGGGAGAACTCTTTGAATTTTGAAAAAAACCATTTTTTAACAACAGGATTAAGCAAATCTTCAATATCTTTACTCTTATCTGGAATTGTTTTATTAGAGATCATTTTTCATTTTATATATAGTGAGTTTTTAAAGCCTGCGCGTGCAGATGTCCTGTCCGAGGCTTGTTTATATAAGTTTCTGAAAGTTATTTTTTAGAATAATAGGGTTTATAAGAGATATTAAATAATGGTCAAATTATGGAAGAATACAATGATCCGAGGATTGGAAAGGAAGTAAAGGGCTTAGTAACCGGCAATGAATATCAAGTTCGTTATCGAGGAAAAATATTTGAAGGAACTCTAGAAGGGAGAGAGGGGGATAAATTAATTTTAAGAGCCGGCAGAAGGATTGATGAACATAAAGTAAATCTGGTGGATAGAATAGAAATTCCAGATAGATATTCTAGTAGATTTGATCCTTTGTAAAAGAAAAAAATTAGTAAGATTGTACAAGTTCAAAAAATTCTGGTTCTACAACTTTTAATTCTATGCCATTAACAGATTGTGCAGGGCCATAACCTTTTTTAAAGTAAAGTCTATGATAACCATCTCCATAGGAAAAACCCATATGAGCCTTTTCTGCTAAATCCCACTTACCATCGGAATCCATATCTGTCAGTAAAATAGAGCCTATAAAGTATATATTGCAAATGGACTTAGTTGAAAATTCACAATAAACTTATAAATATATTCTGTATATAAATTAATATTGATAACAAAATGAAATTAGCTGAACAACTAAAAAAGCATATTCCATTTGAAGTAAAGATGAGACCTACGATAATTAATCAATTGAAAAAAAAAGGAAAGAATATAGAGGCAGAAGCGAAGTTAAAAGTGGAAGATGTTTATGATACAGGAGATTTAGGTGGAATAGTTTGTGTAATTCCATATAATGACGAAGCATTAGTTTGTTCACTGACTCATCTTACTATTGATGATACTCATCCGTTAGCAAAAGAAATTAAAATGTATCAGTATAAGAGAACTCTTCAATTAAAAAGGGAAGGATTTTAAATGAGGAAAGTAAAAAGTTTTTTGGATGGAATTACCGAGAGTGAAGCATTTACGATTCTGAAGATTCTTACTGAGGATGATAAAGAAATTGCAAAAAGAGCTGAACAAGTTGCAAGGGAAGTATTAAGCAAGGTAGATATCGAGGAAGTAGCTGAAGAGGTGTTCTCTGATTTAGATAATATCCAAGTTGAAGATTTATGGGATAGTTCTGGGAGGACAAGAGGGGGATATGTTGAGCCCTGTGAAAGAGCAGGGGAAATGTTTGAGGAAACACTAAAACCACATCTAGAAAAGCTAAAAAGATATCAAAAACTTTTACTGCATAATGAGGCTAAGAGCTTTTGTAAAGGGATACTCAAAGGTCTCTATAAATTCAAGGAAGAATCAACGACAGAATATGCTGAATATGTTGAAGACGAACCAGAAGAATATTCTAAAACTATTCTTGAGGAATGGATAAAAAGTTGTAAGAATCAAAATCATAAAAAAGAAATGAAAAAATTTTTTGAACAAATGGAATGGAAATAAGCAAAAAAGAATATTTAAGTAAAAATGGTAAATCAAATGAGATTAAAAATTAAGTTTGATGAAATTAAATATGCAATTGAACAAGCATCGGTTGAACAGCATTATTTTATAGATAAAAAGAATCATCAAGTTATTTTAATTAGCGAATCTAAGGAGGACTATAAGAAGAAACTTGAAGAAGCAGAGAATGATAATTTCATTGCTATTGAGCCAAGAATGCCTGATCAGGAGATTATGGAATCTTTTGTTTATAATATGACGGAAGATACTTTTGGAATAGCAGAGAAATTTTATGATGTTTTAGAGCAAAGAAAGCCAGTTATGAAATTTCTAGAACTAATTAACCAGCTTCCAGAGCTTAAGAAAAAATGGTTTAAGTATAAAGACAAGAAAATGGCAAATGAAACAATGAATTGGCTTTGCATTAATGAAATCGAGCTTGAAGACAAAAGTTTTATACCAAATATTAAGATTAAAGAGCTATCCATAGATGAAGTTAAACTGCCTGAAGAATGGGAAACATTTGGACCTGTTACATGTATGAACTGCCATAACAAAGAAGGGTTAATAACAAGATATTTTGAATTGAATGTTTCTAATGAAAACATGCTTATTGACAAAGAAATAAAAAGAATCATGAAAGAAAAGTATGGAATAGATGATTATGGGTGTATTGGAGGAGGAGATAAAGAAGTCCTGACTGCTTCAGAATGTCCAAAATGCAAATCTACTCATATATTTGAGGATCTTTAAGATGAAACGAAAATTGATTTGGGTTGATGTAAATGTGAGTAAAAAAATGTTGACGCCCACTTATTATTTTGATTTTGACTTGCTAAACCAAATAGGCTTTCCGGATAACATTATGCTTAGTTTCTTAGAAGAAATGAAAACATTTGCCGAGAAAGAAATGAAAGAAAGACAGGAAGAAAAAAATGAAAAAAAAGATTGAGGTAACGCCCACCCAGAAAAAGATATATGAAAAAATCATTGAGGAAGCGACTGTAGACTGCAAGGATGAAGAAGAACAAATTATGGGTTGGGAATGTGTTTTAGATGAGAATATTACTACACCATGTAATTGTATCATCGATAAGCAACAAGCTATACTTGAGAAAGTAAGTACAGATGATAGGATCGGAGTCATAATAGGAATAGTAAAGTTAACTTGAGTTTCTGAATTTCCTTTATAAACCCAAAATTTCACGATGATAAAAAT
>CAYYMN010000030.1:7258-11182 GCA_964473075.1 Candidatus Woesearchaeota archaeon | reverse complement strand
GCCTCATCTTTTTTTCTCTAAACTCTCTAGAAGTTAAAACTCAGCGGAGATACTAGAAGATGAGATAAGCTTAAAAATTGAATTTGTTTAATTATATTGTTGGAGGTGGTTTTTGATGGGATTAATTTATGGCGGATTAAAAGAGTTGAATTCTATAGAGGTGCAACAGACTAAGCTCATTGTTGAACAGGAGTTTGGGAAAGTTGAAAGAGAATTTAAGGACGCAAAGTTAGTGGTTGAAGTTGCAAAGGCTGAGAAAGCTGGAGCCAGGGCGAAGTATTTTATTCATTTAAGGCTAGAAGATCCAAGCTTGATGCTGACTGCTAAGGATGCTGATTGGGATTTAGTGAAGGCGATTAGGATTACATTTGGGAAAATGATAGAACAAGCACAGAAGAATTCCAAGAAAGCTGTTATGAGTAAATTGAAGAAGGAAGGGAAGAAGAATTTTGAGAAGAATATGAGTTAATTTTTTTTCATTAATTATTTAAACTTCATTCTATTAGCAAGTATTAATGATAATAAAAGAGTTGAAAGCAAGGGTTATAAAAAATTCTAGGAATGAGGATGCGATTGAAGTTATTGTGAATAAAAAGTATTCTGCTTCAGCGCCATCCGGTGCGTCTACTGGAATGCATGAAGTGAAAGCATTCACTAAGGATGTGAAATATGCTGTGAATTATTTGAATAAATTTAAGATACATTATAGTTTTGAAGAGTTCAAGGATTTAGAAGTCTTGGATTTTTTAAAGAATGAAATTGGTGGAAATCCAACTATTGCTGTGCAGTATGCTGTGCTGAGAGCAATGAGTGAGAATAATGTTTACAAGTTTTTGAATCCAAAAGCAAGAAGTTTACCAGTACCTTTAGGAAATTGCATTGGAGGAGGAGCACATACCAAAATCAAAGCTTCGGATATTCAAGAATTTTTGTTAATCCCGAGTGCGAAGACATTCTCTGGGAGAGCAAACTTAAGCAGGAATTTGTATGAGATGATTGGGAAATTATCCAAAGCAAAGAATAAAACTGATGAGGGGGCATTTATTTTGAACATAAGCAATGAAGATATATTTGAGTTCTTGATGGATGTGACTTATGAGTTCAGGGAGCATACTGGATACAAAGTAAATTTTGGGATTGATTTAGCGGCTACGCAGTTGTTCAAGAATGGGATGTATCATTATCATAATTCGAAAGAAAAAGTTTTGTCAAGAGAAAAGCAAATAGAAAAAGTGAATGAGTGGATCAAAGAATATAATCTGGGGTATGTGGAAGATGGGTTACAAGAAGAGGATTTTTTAGGATTTGCGAAGTTGAATAAAAAGACTTTGATTTGCGGGGATGATTTAATTACTACGAATTTAGAAAGGTTGAAGAAGGCTGTCAAATTAAGATCTGTGAATTGCATGATTGTGAAGCTGAATCAAATTGGATCTATAATTGAGACAAAGAAAGTTGTGGATTTTGCTTCGAAGCATGGAATTAAAACTGTGATCTCGCATAGGTCTGGGGAGACTATGGATCCGATGATTGCACATCTGGCTGTGGCATGGGATATGGATTATATTAAAACTGGAATTTTTGGGAAGGAAAGAGAAGTGAAGTTGAAAGAGTTAGTTAAGATTGAAAAAGAATTATAGATGATTTATTTCTAATTATGAATTTTAAGAGCAAAGTTCTTCTCGAGTATATTTTTTGGTTTGGATATTTTTTTCAAATTCAAGAAGGCGTTTGTAGAGTTTAGTATTCCTTAAGGTTTCTAATTATTTTCTCATTTGATTATATTCCAATTTAGATATTGTAATTGTTTCCAGATATAATTAGAATAGATTTTTTGTTTATAAAAGTTATTGTTAGTTTTCTGAAAGATTTTCAGGCAGAATTCTCTGTTTTTCCAACAAAAAGGTTTATATATCCTTACTTATTTCAGTAGTTTTATGACGGAATCCCAAGAAGTATACTTGACGCCCTTGGATAATTATCTTAAGGTAGGCTTACATATTGGAACTAAGTTTAGAACCAAATATATGGCTCCTTTTATTTATAAGATTAGACCTGATGGGCTTTCTGTGTTGAATGTTAAAAAAATTGATGAGAGGATTGAAGTTGCAGCTAGGTTTTTGGCGCAGTTTGAACCTAATCAAATTTTGTTCGTGTGCAGGAGAGAGAATGGCTGGGCTGGAATCAAGCTTTTTGGGAAGTTGACTGGCATTCCTGTAGTCGCTGGGAGATACAGACCAGGGTTATTAACTAATTCTGCTCTAGAGGATTTCAAAGAAATTAAAGTTTTGTTCGTGGCGGATCCTTGGCCGGATAAAAATGCAGTTATGGATTCTGTGAAAATGGGAATTCCAGTGATTGCATGTTGTGATACTAATAATGATGCAAACTTTGTAGATTTGATTATTCCTTGTAATAACAAAGGGAAAAAATCCTTGGGGTTATTGTTTTATTTGTTAGCTAAAGAATATTTGAAGGCTAAGGGAAGGATTAAAGCTGAAGAAGAATTGACTATTCCTTTGGATGAGTTTATCAAAGAAGATTAATGCAGGTTAAGTTTTCCTTGCAGGCATAAGTTATGTTCATTTTCTAGTTTGCTAAATCGCTCTTCTATCTTGATTAAATGTTCAACTTTTACCTTGAGATCCTTAATATTAAGTTCAATTTCTTTTTTGAATTCACCAAATTTGTAAGCAACTCCCAAAAAGGAAGCACCACCCAATAGATAAGGAAGCATTTCTATCCAGGTAGGTGTATTGATTACTCCAATAGATTTTAAAATTGCCCATAAGATTATTCCTAAGGCACCTCCATAGATTACAATGTCTGCAATTAGATTTTTGTTCATAGTATTGTTTAGAGGATTATTCTTTATAATTCTTTCTGAAGATTTTCTGAAAAGTTTCCGGAAATTTACTTTGTTCCAATTGTTACTATTGTAAAAATATTGTTTCTTTGTTGTTTGATGTTTTTTAGATTTAGTTTTTGAAACATATTCATTATTTCTTTTTTGGAATAGAATTTTTTGCAGCCCGGTTCGATTATTGCAGCAAATATATTTATGGGTTTGAGGAAAAAATTTACATCAATTAAAATAATTTTTCCGTTCTTTTTTGTGATACGATTCATTTCTTTCAATGCTACTTGAGGATTATAATAATGATGAAAAGCTTCAGTGGAAATCACATAATCAAAAGATTCATTTGGATATGGAAGTTTGTGGACATCGCCTTGCATTAGAATTATTTCTTTCTTAAGATTTTTTCGAGCTTGTTTGAGCATTCCTGGAGAATAATCTAGACCTTGAATATTTAAGTCTGGATATTTTTCGTTTATTTTTTTTAGTAATTGACCTGTACCGCAGCTAATGTCTAATAGTTTCCCAGATGAATTTTTAATTTCTTTTAGAACTGGATTATGAAAGCTTTTCATCAGCCATTGGAATGGAAGAAAGTCATATGTTGAAGACCATAAATTATAGAACCAGAAGTTTGATTTGAGGTTTGACATAGAATTTATTCAATTACTATAATTTATAAATTGCGTGATTTTGATTATTCTAATGAAAAGATTTGAATACTTTGAGCATACTGCTGATATTTTGTTCAAAGCATATGGGAAGAATGTTAATGAAGTTTTTGAGAATGCTGTTTATGCAATGTTCAATACAATGAGTGATGATAAAGTTAAGGAAAAGGTTAAGAAAAAAATTAAAGTTTCTGGAAGAGATTATGAAAGTTTATTGTATAATTTTTTAGAAGAATTTTTGTTTCTATTGGATTCTGAGAACTTTTTTGTGGCAAAGGTAAAAGTTAAGATTAAGGATTATATTTTGGAAGCGGAAGTTTCGGGTGATAGTGTGAAAAATTATGAGACGAATATTGATGTGAAAGCTGTGACATATAATAATATGTTTGTGAAAAA
>CAYYMN010000030.1:0-7248 GCA_964473075.1 Candidatus Woesearchaeota archaeon | reverse complement strand
TAGTTGAATCTTTTTTCTAATTCTGTTAGTAATTCTTTGTTTAATGCTTCTTTATTTTTGAGATTTTCTTCAATTGAAGTTTTAATCTTAGATTTACCTTTGGATTTTAGAAATTCTTTAATTAGTTCTTCTCTATTAAGATTTGTCATCTTGTCTCTTACCGCTTCTCTTATAAATTCTGTTCTTGAGTTAAAGCTAAATTCTCCAATTAATGAGTCCATTTTTTTGAGTATATCTTTTTGAAATCGTAGTGAGATTGTTTCCATGTATTGCATTGTATTACATAGAATTTATAAATTTTTTGGAAGAAAAACTGAAAGATTTCCGGATTTTTCTAGCAAACCTTTTTTAAGGGAATTTTTGTAGTTGAATTAAAGAATTCTTTGAAAAGTATTTGGAGGTATTTTAAAATGTATGAAATGCAACAAGTTAGAGGTGTGGACTATTATTCGTTGATTATTGACGAAGATGTAGAAGAAGATATGGATTTGGATCGGTTGAATCAGTATCGAGTTCGAATGAGATTTTATTATGAAAGGTTTATTGAACAAGTTTCATCAATTTTAGATGTAGAGCGGAGAAATAAGCTGAAGGATTGGTTTGAGTTCAATAGTGATTTCATTGGTTTTGTTAAAAATTCTGAGTTGAATGAAGGCTTGGAGAAAATTTTAGTGAAATCCTGGATTAGTTAAGAGAACTGTATATGGTTGATTGAAAGACTACACTATGTAAAATAATGCTAGGAAGTTTTGTGAGAACTCTCTTAAGTATGAATATTAGCTTCGGACAGGACAAATGTTTGTGTCAAGTTTATATATATCTTTTTTATTAAATTTAACTTAATGGTTTGGGAAATGAATATTATATACTTCAGATTTGCAGAAGAGAAAATATACAAAAATTAGTCGATTTAAAAGTAATACCAAATATATTTAAAGAAATGAAAAATTAATAGATTTATGGATTACAAAAATCAATTAAAACAAATTAGTAAGAATGTTTATGAATTGCCTAAAATTGATAGAATGAATGTTCCTGTAAGACTTTTTTTATCCCCTCTTTTATTTAAAAATTTAGAAGAAAGTTCTATTAAACAGACTGCTTTTGTTGCTTCTTTGCCAGGAATTGTTAAATTTTCTTTAGGGATGCCTGATATGCATGTTGGTTATGGATTTTGTATTGGAGGAGTTGCGGCTTTTGATTTAGAAAAGGGGATTATTTCTCCAGGGGGGGTAGGATATGATATTTCATGTGGGGTCAGATTATTAACAACAAACTTGAAAAAAGAGGAAGTCATGAAAAAACAAAAACAAATCGTCGAGCAGATGTATAAAGATATTCCTACTGGTGTTGGTAAAGGGTCTGTTGTAAAAATTTCAAAGCAAGATATAAAAGAGATTTTAGAGACTGGTGCTAAATGGGCTGTGAAAAATGGTTATGGAATAAAAGAAGATTTAGAAAGGACTGAAGATTATGGTTGTATTGAAGGTGCGGATGCTAATGATGTTAGTGAACGAGCGATCATTCGAGGATTGCCGCAGTTAGGATCCTTAGGCTCTGGGAATCATTTTTTAGAAGTTCAAGAAGTTGAAGAAATTTATGATGAGGAAATTGCAATAAAGTTTGGGATAAAAGAAAAAGGACAAGTGACAATGATGATTCATTGTGGTTCTAGAGGATTGGGGCATCAAGTAGCTTCTGATTATATCAAATTAATGGAAGATAAATATGGCTGGGAAAATTTGCCTGATAGGGAACTGATTAATGCGCCTATTAATTCTGAATTAGGAAAAAAATATTTTTCGGCGATGGCTGCTGCGGCAAATTTTGCATTTTGTAATCGACAGATGATTATGGAATGGGTTAGGCAGTCTTTCAAAAAAGTTTATGGAGAAAATGTGAAATTAGAAATGGTGTATGATGTTTGTCACAATATTGCAAAGATAGAAGAGCATGTTGTTGATGGTAAGATTATGAAACTTTGTGTGCATCGGAAGGGTGCAGTCCGTTCTTTTGGTCCTGGAAGAAAAGAGTTGCCTTCAATATACCAAGAAACTGGGCAGCCTGTGATTATTCCTGGGTCTATGGGAACTGCTTCATATTTACTGGGTGGAACAAAAGCTGCTGAAGAATTATCTTTTGCATCTTCTGCGCATGGAGCTGGTCGTACTAGTAGCAGGCATGAGGCTTTGAGAAATATTCGGGGAGAGGAAGTTGTTAGTCGATTATCTAAACAAGGGATTGAAGTTAAATCTGGTTCTTGGAAATCCATTGCTGAGGAAGCGCCAGAAGTATACAAGGATGTCGATGAAGTTGTGAAGGTTTGTGATGAGACTGGAATTGCTAAGTTAGTTGTGAAATTAAAACCAATTGGTGTGATAAAAGGTTAGTTTGAATAAGTTTAAATATTACTTATTTTTATTGTAATTAATGGTTTGGATATATGCATTATTGAGCGTGATTGTTGTTAGTCTAGTTTCGTTGATAGGGCTGTTTACTTTGTCTTTGAGTGATAAGAAATTGGATAAGATTTTGATTTATTTTGTGAGCTTTTCTGTGGGAGCGTTATTTGGGGATGTGTTCATTCATTTGATTCCAGAGATTGCTGAAAGCGGATTTACTATTAATTCTTCATTATACATTTTATTTGGGATTTTATTTTCTTTCATTGTAGAAAAGTTTTTTCAATGGAGGCATTGTCATAATCCTTTGACGAAGGAGCATGTGCATACATTTGCAAAGATGAATTTGGTTGGGGATATGTTGCACAATTTTATTGATGGGTTGATAATTGGTGTGAGTTATTTGGTCAGTGTTCCTGTAGGAATTGCATCTACTATTGCTATTGTGTTTCACGAGATTCCACAGGAGATTGGTGATTTTGGAGTTTTGTTGAAGGGTGGATTTAGCAAGTTCAAGGCCTTGGTTATGAATTTTGTTACTGCATTGACTGCTGTTCTTGGTGCTGTTGTTGCTTTGTTGTTGTCTTCAAAGATTGGTGGTATGGTTGATTTTTTGATTCCATTTGCTGCTGGGAGTTTCATTTACATTGCTGGTTCAGATTTGATTCCAGAGTTGCACAAAGAAGATGCTCATGATGAGAAAAAAGCTTTGTTGCAGATGATTATGTTTGTGTTAGGAATAATAGTTATGTGTTTTTTGTTGTTATTAGAATAAACATTTTACTTATTTTAGATTAAAATGTAAGGCAGAGTTTGCGAAGGAGTTATTGTTATTGGATATTTAGTGGATAAAAGTTCTCCATCAAGAATGTAATCGAGATTTTCTTCGGGAATAATTTTAACTTGGTTTGAATTTTGTGTTTTTAGGCTTGGGAGCCATAATGGTTGTGGAGTGGAAAAAGGTTTGACCCTAATAAATCTTGGAATGTTTAAAGTTAGTTGGTAAAGAGGAATGTTTGAAGAATAACCAATTTTGAAATCGGCTCTTTCAGTGGTTTTGCTAAGAGGTTCAAATGCAATAGTGAAGGGGCCAAAGTCCATAGTAATGTCAATAGCGGAAATTATTATTCCAAAATAGGATTTGGGATCTTGTTTTTTCCAGTCAATTTCAAGTTCAAGTTTGGAAGGCTTTTTTAAATCTGCAAGGGGATCAATTCTTGAAAGCGGAGAAGTTATTACTTGGAGTGTGGCTTTGAAAATTTCGTAGACTGCTACTGTATGATTAGCTCCAGCTTTTTCGTATCTTTCAAAAAAGTTTCTGATTATGCCTGCACCCAAGGCAAAGGCAATAAATCTTGCTTCATCAGTGTTTACTTTGAGGAGATTTATGTTAATTGTTTCGAGAGAATTGCAATCCTTGTATCTATTGAGGACTGTTCGTAGTACATGACCATTAGAAGTGCTTCCTTTGCCAAAGTGTCTTTCTAAGAAGGATCTATAAGGTATATTTGAAAGTTCTCCTAGTATGTTTACTGTGCCTGCTCTTAAGTTTAGTTGGGGCAGGGTTGATAATTTTCCTATTTGTGCCAGAGCTGAGTTGACATATAAGTGTCCAGTGTCTCCTGAGTTTACCAGTAATGCATCAATGCCATCTTTGAGTAGTTCTTCAATTGTTTTGGAATAAGAGTTTATTATGTTTTGAGGAGTTAGAGGGTTAGAAATTGGAGCTGTTCGAAAACTAGTTCTGTGCCCCGAGGCTATTTCTTCTAATTTTTTAATCGCTGCAGGAGTTTTGGTTCTTTTGGCGCAAGGATTTGTGATTATTCCCCAGTGTATCATAAGTTTTAGTTTTTTTGTCCTATATAAAAAGATTATGTTTGCATAAATTATTAAATATTTTCTATAGGCAATCCAGTCTGTGATTTTTATTAATTCAGTCGCTTACGCTCCGAACACCTCAGTTGCCGGTGAGGCTTGAGTAGGCGTTTTTGGTGTGAAAATATCACAGAGGAACTTGGTTGACACTGCTAGAACATTTTGAATTTTTCTGGGGAGACAGACTTATCTTTTTTTCGGATTAGAGTAAATATTGTTGCACCACTACCAATTAATATGAAAACAATGATTGCAATGATTATCCAAATTGTTGAGGAAGATTTTTCGGAGGTTTGTTGAATTGTTGAAGTCTCTGTATTAGTAGTTTCTTCTGGGGTTATTGGAGCAAGAGAGGCGCCTGTTGTGGAGATGCCTAGTTCCATTGTTTCTGAAGGAGCAGAGTAAATGTCAATGAATATTTGCATGGAAGCATCGTAACTTTTGCTGTTGGGGTTGGAGGTTGAAGAGAATGTTGAGGATTCTCCAAGGTACCAAGTGTCACCATCATCGCCTAAGTCACCAGAGTCCAAGTCATTTTTTCCATCAGCTTCTTCCAAATCGAGAAGTTTGTGTTCTGCATTTGCGTTCACTGTGTTGCAATCAAATCTTGTGCCTGAGCAGCCACTCCAAGATCCTTCTTCATCAAGGATTGTTTCATCAATGTGCCAGATTAAAATTCCGGAGGCATCATCACCATTCATTAATTCAGTTTCATGGCGATTTTCTATAAGGAAAAGTTCTTCGGAAGAGAATGGGATTGCATAATATTTTGTTCCTTCCTCTGTTGAAGTGTCTTGGGAGATTGTGTAATAGTCATCCTCAATGATTTCAAAGTATTGTGCATTGCCTAACCAATTGAGATATATTTTTGACCAGGGATCGAAGCTGCCAGGAGGATCTAAGTATGCACCATAAGCCATAACACTCCATTCGCCTACACCCTTTGAAGATCCATCACTAGGATCAGTATCATAAAAATCTGGAAGGCCCAAATAGTGACCAAATTCGTGGGCGATGATTCCAGTGGGACTTTCTTCGCTAATAGTTTCATAGTCAATGACCTGGACTCCATCAACTGTGACAGGGTCGATAGAATAATAATGAGACCAGATTTCTTCTGTGTTGCCGCCGCCATTCTCATCCGGCTCACCTGCATGAACCACAAACAGACCATCAACAATTCCATCATTATTATAATCATATTGGGAGAAATCTATGTCTGTGTCTGCTGCGTAGACTGCTTCTGTGATCATTTCTTCAATGTTTGCTTCATAATCATCTCCATAATAGCCCATGTCATTCTCTAATGTGTACCATGTGTTTGCAACTTGGCCTGTGATTTCTAGGTTGCCATATGATTGATCTTCATAAAATTCTGAGAAGCCTCTGTTGCCAAAAAACTTTTCATTAATTTCTTCTATTGAAGATTTTGCTTCTTCGTCTGGGAATTGAACTGGAATGACTATTGCTGCCAGTTGTTTTGGTTCCTGGGTTATTTCATAGACTACTTGGCCAGTGATTGTGATTATTGGTTTTGGTTGGGGTAGTCTTGGAGGAGAAATTTCGTTATTAGTGAATGAGTTTCTAAGTTCTGGATTGAGATAGTTTGGATTTCCTTCGGAGTCTAGTTTATATCCCATTCCTAATTCTGCATTTGCTCTAAGTCTTTGTAATGGAATTTTTCTTGTTGCCCATTTACCTTTTGGTTTTGGTGGTTGTGGACGAATAATTTTGAGATCTTCACCACAAGAAATTTGAGTTTTTGCTTCGGAAGGTTTTAATTGAGAGGGGGTTAGTGAAGTTGGTTGCATGTAACCTTCTGTATCTGGCTGTGCAAAGTATGGCATTTTTTTCCCTTCAGTATTTTTTTGGAAGACTACTGGGCATTTGTCTTCTTTTGTAAAAACTTCAACATATGGGACGCCACCGATTTGTGTGACTGAAGCTACTTCTTGTTCATATTCAATACCCTCGTCTTCAAAATAAGGATTTACTATGGATGCTTGTACTAATGGGATTAGAATTAATGCTAACAATATAATAAAACCTCTTTTCATAAATAATTTAATTGTTATTAATAGTTTTAAAGATTTCTGTAAGGAAGGCTTTACACAAAAATAGCTCCGGACAGCGGATATGAGCGCACGCAGGTTTTATAAATTAATTGTTTATATTATTATTTTTCTAATTTAGGAGGTGATAATAATGAGTTTATTTGTTAAAGGTCAAGTTCCTTGGAATAAAAATCCAATTAAAAGGATTTGTTTAAATTGTGAGTCCAATTTTTTTATTTCTAAAAGCCGTGTTTTCAAAGAAAATCGTGGTAAATTTTGTTGTTTTAATTGTAAAGTAAATTATAAATATAAACTTTCAAAGCAATTTAAATTAAATGATGATTTTGCAGAATTAATTGGAATTATTATTGGTGATGGATGTATTAATAAAAATAGTAATAGAAATGATTATAGGATATTGATTTCTGGTAATAAGATAGAAGATAAAGATTATTTTGATTTTTATTTAAAAGATTTAATCTATAAATGTTTGAATATTAATACTAAACCTTTTATTGGTAAGAATGGCTCATATATTTTACAATTTCAATATGAACCCTTTAGAATTTTTTTGAAATCTTTAAATATTTTTTCTCCTAAAGCTAAGATTGTAAAAATCCCTCAAGAGATTAAAAAGGATAAAAAATTATTAAAAGCTTGTATTAAAGGAATTTTTGATTCTGATTTTACTTTCATTTGTAAGCAAAGAAAAAAAAGTGATTTACATTATTATCCTAGAATTACTGCTCAATTTGCTTCAAAAGAATTAGTTAAGGATTTAGAAGAATCTTTGAAAATGATGGGTTTTACTTTGAATTGTAAATATGAGTATCTACGAAAAGATAAAAGAGGGTTTGAAAATATAGGCTTTGCGCGGAAATTAATGGTTCTCTTCCCAAAACTTAAACTTTTCAATA
>CAYYMN010000029.1:0-12116 GCA_964473075.1 Candidatus Woesearchaeota archaeon | reverse complement strand
AAAGAATTAACAAAAATGTTAGCAACAAGACTTTGTTAAATAGCTAAACAAATACGAAAAATGAGAAAGGAGAATTAATAAATGGAAACAACAAAACTATCGAAAGGAAATAGTTTCAGGATAACACATACAGCCATTTATCGAGAGTAATTCTACTAATCAATTAAAAAATATTACAACCAATTCTTTTTAAACCCCTTCTTCAAAAAATAATCTATGACTTTAATTTATGCACTTAGACACGCACAAACGAAACTCAATGGTTTCTCTGCTGTGGCTCTAACAATTTTAGGCAGAAGACTAAATATAAATCAAATCCCAGAAATTTGTAGAGCTAGGCATTCGGACTTGAAAGAATTATTCTTTGAACATACTGCTTTTAGATTACCAAAGAGTATTACCCATGAACAATTAGAAACCTGGCAGAACGAACTCACTCCTAGAGGAATAGCCCAGGCAAAAACAGTTGGAGAATATCTTTCTGCTCTTCATATTCATCCATACTTTGTTACTTCTCCATCAATGCGCGCCATTCACACTGCTTTCATAATCGCTTCTACAATGAATCTTTCGCCTTCAGAAATCTCTATTGACCAGCCTCAAGATTTTTTAGAAGAGATATCAAAATATGATCTTAATGCTGCATTTTTTTTTACTTCTTCTCTTGAAGCATATCTTCATGTTTCAAAAAGTATAATTGGAGATCGGGCATTGGTTGTAGTTTCGCATGGTAATATTCTCACAGCTTTCCACAATTATCTTTTGCCAGGAGATCCTCTAAATTTTTACACTAATTGCAGTTTAACCGAAGCAGTATACAATCCGCATATAAGAATTATTAATCCTCACAGAAGTATTAGCGATTTAGTCTCTAATTCTTGAATTTACTAAAATTTTTTTTATTTCCTCATGCAAATTTTCTAAAACCTTTTTTGGTGTTCTATACATATTTTCAGGTAACCTTTGTAATGAACATTCAAAGCCAATCATCTCTGCTTCATCCCTAGCCCTAAAACCTTGTAAATAATGATTTATGAAACTATCTCCGCTATACCTTGCAATCTCTTCAGCCATTTCTTTGACCTCTTCTAAATTAAACCATCGAAGCTCCCCATCAAATAAAGGAAAAACTGTTGTTCTAATTTCTCTTTTTTTAAATCTCCCAACAATATCTAAAGATTCAATTATACCACTTTCATCCCTACCAGTTATTGTTGGATAAAGTCTTAATGGCCCTTTCATATCCATTGCAACATAATCTAATAAATTCCTATCAATCAATCTTTGTAAAACACTTGGATTAGAACCATTCGTATCAATCTTCACATTTAACCTTCTTGATTTCATTTGCTCACAAAATGCTTCCAATCCTTCATGAATAGTTGGTTCACCACCACAAATTACAATTCCATTAGTCCAAGAACTCTTTTGTCTTTGAGAATCAATTAATCTTAATGTTTCTTCAACACTTTTTCCTTCTTCACCATAAACAATTCTTCTTGCATGGCATCCTGAACAAGAATAATTACATCCCAGAGAAAAAACTAAAAAAGAAAGTTTTCCAGGATAATCTTTTAATGTTACACTTGGTTCTCCAACAAACCTCATTTTGCTTGTGCTATATAATTTTCTAATATTTTATTTATAGCTCCTGTATGTATTGATTGTCTTGGATCAGCCATTCCATCTTTATATCCGGTTGTAATTCTTCCAATTTCTCCTTGAGAATCAACAAAAACTACTGTTGGCAATTCTGAGGGATTAATTCTTGCAACCATTAGTTTTGTAAGCCCTTCATCGGTATCTGCTACAACTCTTTCAACTCTTAATCCTGGATTCCCTTCTATTGCTTTCTCAAGTCTTCCAGCAACAACATCACAAATTCCACAATTAGCTTTTCCAAATTCATATGCAACAATCCCCTCTGAAGGTCTTTCTAAATCTGGTACTTCAAATACTTGCTCTCTAGTTTTCAGAGAATAATTCCCTTCATGCCTATCTACTAACTCTCTTCTTTTTGGTGTATTCCAATTTCGAACTGCACTAAAGTATCCAACAATTCTAGTTATTTGTTGAACATCATCCTGCTCCCCACATTCTGGACATGAATCTAATAATCCTCTATGCACTTGATGACATTTTCTGCATACAGTCATTTCTGGGCTAATTGTCAATTGTGCACATTGCGTTTTGTCATAAGTATTTTTGACTAATGCTCCAATTGCTCCAGCCTCAGGTCTTTCTTCTCCAACAAAAGCATGAATGATAGCTCCTGAAGTAATTAAAGGATGCATCATGCTCTGTGCTTCAATTCTTGCTTGTAAACCTAAAGGGGCCTCTGCAGCAAAGTGCACGCTGTTAGTATAAAATATATCCCCTTTCTCTTGATCTCCTTTTAGAAATTCCTTCGATTCTGGGAACAATCTATAATCAATTTTTGCAAATCTCCCTGCTGTTGATTCAGCCGGTGTTTCTTCAAGACTAACTTTTAATCCTGTGCCATCTGTATATCCTTTTGCTCTTTGATGCATATGCGCTATTGTTCTCAAAGCATAATCTCTATATTCTTCTTTAGACATTTCATGCAGCTGTTTTCCTGTGATTGATTGTAAAGCCTCATTTAACCCTAAAATTCCCATGATATAAGTGGCTTTATCTAAATCAATGTAAGGTCTTCCATCAGGACTTTCTTTTCCAACTTGCCAGTGTGGTGCTCCAGGTACTTGCATTCCCTGCACAAATTCTTTCTTTTCTAAATGAGCTTGCATAGCAATATCCATTGTCCCATCAACTTCTTCAAAGAAACCTTCTAGGGTATTTTTATTATTTCTTTTTGCTCTTAATGCTGCTTGTGGTAAATTAATTGTAACATTTTGGAATCCACAGAACCTTAAAGACTCTGGATGTTTGAATACATATGGATCATCAAGTGTAGTTCTCAATCTACAACAAGCTGCCATTGTTACAGCATCTCTATCAAAGATAAAATACGGACTTCCATTTTTACTTGCAACTTCGCAAGCTCTTTCAAACACTTCTCTTTTATCCTCACTTTCAAAAGTATCCTTATCAATATGTAAATCGCATTTTGGGAATGCAAATACTCCTCCATCAGCATCTCCCTTTTCCCAAGTTTTAAGTAATGCCATTGCAAATCTCTTTACAACATTAACTCCAGATTCATAGTCCCCATAAGTAACCAATTTTTCTCCAGCTTCCAAGAATTCTCTTCTTTTGATTCTAGTTCTTTTTTTCACTTCTTCAAGTTCTTCTCTTGCAACAACCCTTCCAGTTTCAGGTTCATAATATTCTGAGAGTTTAAATCCAGATGAAGTACTAACATCAATTTTTCTTTCTTCAATTCTAATTCTTTCTCCACTCTTTTGTAAAATATAATCCCCGCTAGGTCCAATTGCAAGTGCATCTCTCAAGTATTCTGGAACTCCTGTATGAACATTTGTATCCAAGAACAAAGTTTGTCCTCCTCTAGAAAAAGCATTTTGTGACAAAGAATATATCAAATTTTGTGCAACTTGCTCAACAAATTCATCTCTTTCTTTTTCTGATAATGCTTCTATTGGCTTTTGTTTTTTTGCTTCCAGTTGTGTTATTTCTTGTTCAAGAATTCCCTCAAGTCCATTAGTAGCCCTTTCTTTAATTTTATTCAGACTTTCAATTTGAGCATCTATTTTTTTAAGTCCCATCTCTCTTAAATCATTCTCTATTAATGGCGCATAAAAGATATTCACTGCTCCAATTCCTAATGCCCCAGCATAATATGCTTGCATGCTCGCCAAAAATGTATTCAAATGTGCAGTCAAAACTAATGCATGATTTGCAGGCTTTGAAGTTGTTTGTAATCCATCCAAATCAAGCCCATATTTTGCGATGAACGCCAAAGAATGCCCTGAACAATAAACCCTATTGATCAAACCTAAATCATGTAAATGTATCGCCCCAGTTGTATGAGCCATTGCTACTTCTGGTGAAAAGACTTCTGTTAATGCAAATTGTTTACTAATATGTTCCCATGCAGCAAATTCTACAGCACAAGGATTATTCCCTTGAATATTACTATTCTCTTCATGTTTACTTTCAAATAACTCTCTTAATGTACTTCTGGGTAATGAAATATCTAAATAATTTCTTGATTTTTCAACAAATCCTCTTCCAACCATTTCAGCATGGGCTAATGTTCTTACTAACCCTGTTGTAACACTTTTAAAATTAGATAAAACAACTGTATTCTCTACTCCCTTTGCAACTCTTCTTGCTACGTTAAGATCTAATCCTGCTTCCGCAATTAATGACTCAACAATTCTATTTCTATCCCACAAACTTGTAGTTTCATCACCAAAAGAACTAACTAACAATATTTTATCTGTTGGGTTTGTTCCCTGGCTTCCACCAAGAACATTTAATTTTTCTCTTACTTGTTGTCTTCTTTTTGCATAATGACTGAATGCACTAGCAGTTCCATCATATCCTTGTTCATTTAAAACATTAACACATTGCGCATTAATTTCATCAACAGTGGGAATTCTTCTCTCTTTTAGTCTCGAAACAATTTCATTAGTAACTTGTTCAGCAATGTCTCTATCACTTCCACCAACACTTTCAGCTGCGGCAAAAACAGCTTCAACAATTTTACCTCTCCTAAATTCTGCTAATGTTCCATCTCTTTTCCTTATTGTGGTTGGTATCCCATTTCCATTACCATTTCTTGCCATTTTCTACATCACCCCTTCCTCTTCAAAACTTTTTCAATTTCACCTTTGAATTCATCAAGATCCTCAAACTCCTTGTATATTGACGCAAACCTTATGTAAGCAATTTTATCCGCTTTCTTCAACGCATTCATGACTTCTTCTCCAATCTTTTGTGAAGGCACTTCATTGCTCTCATAAGCTTTCATCTTATTTTCAATCTCATCAACAATCTCCTCTATTTTTTCATCAGAAATCCTTTTGCTTCCAGCGATCAAAATCCCCCTTTTCATCTTCTCCCTGTTGAACGCCTCTTTCCTTCCATCTTTTTTGATTACAACCAAATTAATATTCTCAACTTTCTCATAAGTCGTAAATCGTTTTCCGCACTTTTCACACTCTCTTCTTCTTCTGGTTTGCTCTTCAGACTCCCTAGAATCTAGAACTTTTGTTTCAGAATCCCTGCAAAATGGACATTTAATCTTTTTCACCTCTTATACTATATATTGTATCCTTAACCTAAATATAAACAAGATGTAGTGTGAACTAACAGACTATATAAACATTTGTTTACTCCAATTATATAATCCTAAACAAAACTTTCTTCTTTCAGAGCTACAAGCTGTAATTCCATTAAAATCGACGCTGTTTGAACACGACAAATTATTTAAACCTTTAAAATTTTCTTCAAAACTCAATGAAAAAATCCCTTTTACTGCTTTTGTTATTGCTTTTACCAGTAGTTGCAGCCCAAGAAGAAGTCCAGGTAGGTTTATATCTTTTGAACTTAGGCAAATTCGATATTTCTACTGGTTCCTTCACCGCAGATTTCTATCTTTCAATGAAATGTGACACTGAATGTTCGCCAGAAGGTTTTGAGTTTATGAATGGCAGGGCTTCAAGCATAGAAAAAATTGTTGATGAACCTAACGAGAAATTCTATCGTATCCAGGCAAACTTAAACTCCCAGATTGACCTAAAAAAATTCCCCTTTGATTCCCAAGAATTACAAATAATTTTGGAAGATAAAACTAAGACTACTGAGGATCTTATTTATATTATTAATGAATCGCAGTCTGGCATTGATGACTCAATAGCGTTTTCGGGCTGGAACTTGGATGGCTGGCATGCAAATGTTACAGAGCATGATTATTCAATATATGATGAGACTTATTCCCAATATACATTTAACATTGATATATCAAGAATTTTTTTCAACTCTTTTTTAAAAACTTTCCTTCCAGTAATATTTACCCTATTGATTATTCTTTGCAGTTTTTTAATCGACATTGATAAGATCTCAACCAGACTTGCAATGGCAGGTTCTAGTTTGGTTGCAGCAGTAATGTTCCATGTTTCTATCTCTAACCAAATCCCTCCAGTTGGTTACTTGACCTTTGCAGATAAGTTCATGATCCTTACATATATGGTTTTGCTCTTCAGTTTCATGCTCAATATTTTGATTTTAGAATTACAAGAACGCAAGCAGATTGATCTTGCAGAAAAGATTCACAGAAAAACAGAATATTCGGCATTTTTCATTGTTCCATTTATTTACTTACTTTTATTTCTTCTGTTCATCTAATACTCAATATCATTTCTTATTACAAAATATATTTCTGCGGGATATCCATTTACTTTTTCTTTCAATAGATCTCTATGCGTATGTTCTCCTATTAAATGCCCATTACAATATGCCACCCATTTACCTCTATATCCATCTAACTTTCCAGCTAAACAATCTTCATAAAACATTTCTTTATTACTTCCTCTATAATCTAATCCTTTAATACTTCCTTCACTCATCACAAAATTCTCTAATCCATCTTTAAAGTCATCAACTATTCTTATTTCCATAAGTTTACTTTTCTTTATCTTTTTTTAAACTATTCTTCAACATAAAATAGCTTTTAGAATCCTAATTCTGGATCATATCCTTCATATTGCTTTTCATATTTCCTGTGCCTTTTCTAATCCAAATAATCTTCTTACTTCACAGACTGGTTCAGTAAAATACATAATGTTTTCATCTCCTTGGACTAATCTATTAAAAATTAAATCTCTGTAAACTTTGTCATAATGATTCCTATGATTAATCCTTAATTTCCTTTCTTTGTATTTTATTCCTTTTAGTTTCCCTCTTTTCTTTTTGCATATATAATCCTGAAAAAAATAATTTCCACTTCTATATTCCTGATCTTCATCATTGGCAATCCTTTCTAATGCATTTTGTGATAAATCTCTTCTAAAATTTCCATACTCCTGAAAAAGTTCTCTGTACCATTCTGGATTCTCCATAGTAACGACTCTAATTTTATGCCCTGAATGCATTGGTATCGGCGCTGGTATCAGTACAAAAGTCAATCTTTCTAGTCTCAACTTTTCTTCCAAAAATTTTGCTTCGCATCTGAAATATTGTTGAATTTTCTCAGGAATATAACTCTTCAATGTCAGATTAGGGTTCCATTCCATAAAACTTAAATTAGAAATAAACTCTTCTTAAACAAAATGATAATCCAAAATATACTTCAGAAATCCTTTAAAGTTCCTTGATCTAACTTCTTGTAAGTTGCCCAGCTTCTTCTGAATATTTCTGGATATTTTTTTGCATTATTTTTCAAGAATTCTTGAGTGGTAGGGTCGGAAGGGTATCCAGAACCGATTTTTCCGTACTTCTTTTGCATCTGTTCAATAATCCTATCTCTAGTTACTTTTGCAATTATAGACGCTGCAGCGACAGGAATATTTCTCTCAGCATTATGCTCTAAAGTCAAATCAATTTTATTTTTTAAGAATTGCTCTAAAAATTCTTTGTAGGATTTGATATTATTGCTTGGACAATCCACTATTGCTTTGTCAAACTTCAGAGCATTCAAAATCATCGCAGTCTTAATCGCCTCAAGTTGATTCAAGTTCGTCGTCTCAGAATTAACAGCCTCATCAATTTCTTTTGGTTCTATAATCAACACAATATAATCTTTGACTATTTTTTTTATAGGCTCAAAAAGTGCTTCTCTTTTCCTAGGTGTTAATAATTTAGAATCTTTTACTCCAATCTCTTTAAGCCTAGCTATATCACTATCATCAACTACTGCTCCACACATTACTAAGGGTCCGATGAGAGGTCCTCTTGGTCTGATTTTTTAAGTCAGTCTACCAGCTTCATCAACACCCACTACTAATACCATAAAATAAACAAAAACAAATTCTCTATTTAATCCTTTTGTTATTCTAGCATCACACCTTTCCTAACAAACTTTCTTTTAAATTCTAACCTTTTCTTCACAAACTCTCGTTCAATAATATTCATGCCTAAGACTTTGAACAATGCCTCAATATCTTTTTCATTTCTAAATTCAGATTTATCCTTGGCAAAAGTTCCTATAACCATTTTTACTTTATATTTTTTACATAATTCAATATTCTGCATAATCCTTCCAAACAATTCTTCTCTTTTCTTCGTATTCAAAATCAAATGCAACGAGAATCCAATTGCAATATCATTTTCCTTCGCCAATTTACACAAAACTTCATTCAACCCAGAATCTCTTTGCTGTAATTTATCTCTCCTCATTCCTTGATGCGGATCCAATAGAATATCTACATATTTATTATTCAAAATTTTTCGATTCCACTCATCATCTCCACCTTCTACAACAACCAATTTCTCTCTAACAAAACTTCCTGGAATCTTTCTAATGCTTTCAATTCTATACCCATTTCCCTCACAACAGATGATATCCATATGATAATAAAATCAAAAATTCTATATAAATCTACTGCTCTTGTGAAGGCGTAATATCTGTTCCGCAAATATCTAGAATTCTTATTCTTCCTTCTCTTCCATTCAATCTTGCTAATTCACTGATCATTGGGTTTCCCTTTAAATTATATATTTTTTCCATTAATTCATATCTTTTTTCAAAATCACCTTTTTTCCCCTTGACATTTCTTTTAAAAGTATAAGTTTCATTTGCAGCTTCTCCAATAATTTTTCCACAAGTCAAAGTAATAATATCCATTACTATCCTCTCATCACAAACATAGGACAACACATTTGCTTGATTATCCATAAGACCACTAAAAAATGTTCTCTCTCTCATTCGAATATATTCAAAAACCTCTGGATTTACTAAACTATATAATAATCTTCCAATAAATTGCCCTATTTCTCTATAATTTGCTGGTCTTTCAATGGAATCCTCATAAACTAATGTTTCTTCTTTTTTTACTTCTATTCTGGCGAAACCTTCGCTTGCAGCTGTATCAACAATGAATTCTAATCCTTCATCATAATCAAATAAATCTTTCAATTCTCTAAATCCAAAACTTAATTTATCTCCAATATCCTTTACTTCCTCTATCATAAAAAAATAAAATTATAACTTCTATTTAATAGTATTGTTCATCCCCAAAAATCTCATCTGTTGGCTTATTCAACAATTCTTCTGCAGAACTTCTCATCAACCCTTTATATTCATCCGGCTTGTAAACTTTCCCGCCTTTTTTCTTCTGTCCTTTATCTTCCTTTTTCTCTTCTGACTTCTTCTCTTCCTCTTCTAGTTTTTCATTTCTCTTATCAATTATGATGGGCCTCTTCTCCTCTTTCTTTGGTAATTTCTCTTCTAAATTCTTTTCCACTTTTACTTCCTTCTCCTGGAAATACTGTTTTACAAACTCTTCGGTTATTTTTCTCCGCCCTGAATCCACAGAACTTTTACATAGATCCTCACAAGTCTTCAACAAACTTCTAACATTATCCCCTGTCTTCTGATAGACTTTTCTGATTATAGAATCTGATAGTAATGGAATATCTCCTATTCTTTTTCTTATTACAAGCACTGCTAGTTCTTCATTCAATTTTCCCATTTCCACTTCTTCAAGATTGCTTTTCAATCCCCCTATGATTTTCTCTTTCTTGATTTCATTTCCCATTAATACGACTGCTTTGATGTATCCTTCTTGATAATATGGATAAACTCTCTCATAATCCTTGGAATCTAATTCTTGTGCTTCATCTAAGAGTAGAATCATATTTTTTGGCTTCATATCAAACCATTTTCCAATGAACCCATACCTTCCATTCAATAATTCCTTGACATCCAGCCTTCCATCAATTCTATTACAACTATAATATATTACCTGCTTCTTTCCCCCAAAATCATTCAGCAATCTTTTTAATATCGTACTTTTTCCATTCCCATAATCCCCATAAACAATGACTATTTTATTATTCAATATTCCATATGATATCTCATCCACAACTTTCTCGTACCCAATTGCTTGATCATGGAATGCTGCTGGTTTAATACTAAACGGATTGTTATAAAATCCTAGCTCCTTGTACCAAATCTTATTCATTTTCCACCTCTTTCAAATAACTTCCTCACATCTTCTTCATTAATATTTCTATTCTCAACATAAACCTTGCACACTTTTTCTGCATTCTCTAAGTATTTCTTCATGTTTTTATTTGAATTTTTATAAACTTCTTTTATGATCCTGTCGCTCAATATGCTCTCTCCTAATTTATCCCTTAAGACCTGCACTGCTTCAAATTCTGTCAATGGTTTCACTTTTGCAACTTTTCTTATTCTTTGTGCCACACTCTCATTCAATTTCAATTTCTCCGCATCTTTGGTTGTAATAATCACAGCCTTCAAATGATTGCTGTCATAGAAATATTTGATTCTTTCCAGATTTTTGTTGCTCAAGTATTCTACATTATCTAATAATAAGACCATATTCTTTGGATAAACCTTAAACAACCATCCGCTCAGTCCATTTTTTTCGATAATAACCTTTTCAACATTCAATTCTTTATCTAAATCTTTGCAATCAATGAACGCAATCTCTCCCTTCCCCCCAAATTTCTTAATTACTTCTTTCAATATTTTTGTTTTTCCATGCCCTTCTTCTCCCTCAACAACTAGAATATTCCCGGATTCAATAGTATAAAATGCTTCATTCAACAATTCTTCATTTCCATGATACTTAGTTTCAATGTATAAAGGATTCTCATCAAAGTCCAATTCTTCAAACCATTCCATTTTACTCTAACTCCCTTGCTCTTTTTCTAAACTCTTCAGCTTTTTTATAATGTTTTTCAGAAGCCTCAAAATCACTTGCTTGATATGCTTTTTCCCCTTTGCAATGAAACTTTCTAGCTTTATTATAATACTTCGCTGCAGTGTCTTGGAACAAATAAAGTCCAGCCAGAACAATTATTACAAATGCAAGCACCACTAAAATTAAAATCTTCCACCATTCCATTTAACAATCACTCCATCTTTTCGTTTATTTCTCTCTGTTTATAAGTATTTTTGTTGTTTACTACTTATTTTAAGTATCCTATTGTTCTAATTTGGTGGTTACATTACTAATTACTCTATAATATATTTTAAAGCCCTTAAAACAAATTTTTTAATCTTGGCATTACCATGACCTTGAAAAACAAAATTGGATCTTGCACTCTTCCATAAATCTCTCCAGAAGTAAATGCTTTATTCAATCCTCTCAAAAAATCTTCACCTTGAGTCTCCCATAAACTATTCGTGTATCCATTTTGGATTAGAGTTCCTGCTATTCCTAATTGCTGCCTTGTCAACTCTAAGTCTGGTCTTGCATGTGCATCAGTTGACCCAACAATGCCTATTCTTGGTCTATCTTTTTTTGGTTCGGCGGCTTCTCTTACTAATCTATTTGTTGGTGCCATCCACAATGCATTTGCGCTATTCAATCCTTCAAGTCTTGCCTGGTATTTTCTTGCTAATTTTACTACAACTTCTCTTTCTTCTCTATTTGCATATACAAACGAGATTACTCTTGCTGGGATAGTGAATGGATGTGCTATGACTGCTGAAATATGGCTATCTAAATTACTTTTTAGAATCTCCTCAGCATCATCAAATCCTTGTTCTGGTCCATAAACCACAATATGCATACAATGCCTGTCATGAAGAAACCCCCCTGCACTACCTTCTACAAAAGATTCAATCTCTCTTCCCTGGAACAACATTAACCTCTGATCTCCTCTCTGAACTTTTGTTGAATATCTATCTGAAGATTTTACACTTAAACCATCACATGATCTTAATCTATCTACCAATTCTTGATACTGAAATACATGTGACGAATCACCTTTTTCTAATACATAATCACATACTGCTTGAACTCCAACTCCTCTATCAAACATTGCCTCAACTAAATCGTTTGGATCTAAATTTCTATGAAAATGTGCATGTGGATCAACCAAAGTTTTTCCTTCAGGAATTTCAGTATATCCAAAGACCATTTCTCTTAAGCTTTTCATATCTTTAATTTTTTTACTTTGCTTTATAATCTTTTTGAAAGCTAGGTATTGTTACTTTAACGTATGATTTATAGACTAGTTTGTCTTCAAAGTTAATG
>CAYYMN010000028.1:5907-13456 GCA_964473075.1 Candidatus Woesearchaeota archaeon | reverse complement strand
ATTTGTTTAGCTATTTAACAAAGTCTTGTTGCTAACATTTTTGTTAATTCTTTTTTAATGTCTAATTTTTGTAATTGCCAAGTTGCAATTAATGATGCAAGAGTTTCATAAGTCTTAGTTCCGTTCTCTGAACGAAATGATCCTATAATTTTTCTTACTACAACTGTTTCTCTAATTGCTTGTTCTGCATAATTATTTGTTGGTTGAACTCCAGCAATTTTTATACATGTAAACCAACTTTCAAGATGAAAGTTAATGTATTTTGTAACTGGTTGACATTCTTCATAACGTGAATAATCTTGAATAATTTTATGTAATTTCTTTGTCATTTGTGTATATTTGCGTAGTCTTTGCTTCTCGTTTTTATCTTTGTCGTTGAATTTTTTGATGTCATCAAAAAGTGCAGTGAGCTTTTTATGAAAATGTTTTCCAGCAATACTCTTCAGTTCTTTGGATTTGCGCAGCAAATGTGCCCAGCAACGCTGTAAAAAAGCATTGATGAGGAAATCATAAGCACGCCAGCAGTCACAAACAACTATGCCTGCATAATCCTTTCCTAAAATTTCTTCAAGTACATTATTTCCTCTACTATTCCGTATTACCAAAAGTAAATCTGTGTCGGATCGAAAAGCCCATACCCACCAGTTTTTTCCTAGGACTCTAAAACTAGTTTCATCAACATAAAGAATTTTTGCAGATTTGATTTTTTGTTTTAAACTTTTATATTCCTCTTCTCCAGCCTCTGCGGCTCTCTCAATAATTGATTGTACTGTCGCCGGTGCAAGCTTTAAAGCGAAGCTTGCATCGAGAAAACTAGTTGTCTTTCGCAAAACTCCTCTTACAATATATTTAAGAAAAATAACCAATACCATCAAATTTATGCCAAATTTTCCTTTGAGTGGAGTTTGATGATCTTTTGCTAAAAATTTATGTTCACAATCATTGCATTGACAAATGTCACGAACAATATTTACTGTCTCTGGTTGAATTTCAGGAGGAAGTTCTTCTTGTTGTTGAAGTTTATGACCTATGACTTTAATATTTTGGCTCTCACATTGAGGACATTCTTTTCCAATTATATACCGAGTATTTGAAGTTTCTTTTTTGGGTTTATTTGTTCCATTATGTCCAAAAGGAGCACCTCGTTTATGTGATTTGATATCTATGACTTTTGAAACAGCTGGTTTTAAGTGGGGATGAGCAGAAGAAGGGGTATTAGAGTTTTTGTACTTCCGAAGCTCTTTCTCAAGAGCTTCTTTTTCCTTTTGTACTTGAGATAATTCCTGACTAAGCTCTTCTATTTTTTTGAGAGCATTTTTAAGATCTTTCTTTAGACTCATTTTCAACAATAACAAGATAAACTGTTTGACCTAAGAATTCTTTTGGACAGTCCACTTTTGCACCAGTCCCAAATGAAGTAACTTTTCTTTTAAGAAAACCCCTAATATGACTTATTTTAAGTTCTGTTTGTAGGTTCAATACTATCTTGCGCAACTTTAACCCTCCTCCTATTTTTATGATAATGATAAATTGCTGTAAAAATAAGCTCTTTATAAAAATCTTCAAGCTCTTTTTCATTTATCTTTTCTTTCATTATGTCCCAGATTGGAACAAAATAACTTTCTGTAAAAATATCTGCAACGGCTTCAGATTTATTTTCATAGAACTTTCTTTCATGAATTGTTTCGCAATTTTTACATTTATATTGTTTGATTATCATAATATATATAAAATATATATTAAGTATATAAAGATTTCGATGTTGAAAAATATATAACATAAGATTAAGAGAAAAAAAAAGAAATTAGCTAAACAAATACAACTTTTATGGTTTTTGGAGTTCCATTGCCAGTTCTTTAGGATTAGTTTCAGAAGAAGCATTAGCAGTCAATTCCAGGCGATTGAAAAAAGTATTCTTTGTAACCCTGCCTTGGATGGTTAGTTGCTTGCCGGAAACTTTGCGCTGGATTTCGCGGAATTTATCGGGATTATCTTTCAAGGATATTAAATCATCACACTCTAATATTTGCTTGACTACATCCCTAAAACAGACCACGCGGATATTTTCAGTGCCATCATCAAAGACAAAATTTAAAATAGCCTGGGGAACAGAAGAAACTTGGTTGTGAGTAGGGCAATAATAAGCATCACCCCTTAATTCTACTTTTTTATTGCACTGGGGGCAGGAATCATAAAACCTCGGCTCGAAAATCTGTACCAATGTACCAACAACAGAGACATTGTCGCCCTCTTGCAAATCCTTGATAAGTTTTCTGTCAATAGAAATGGATTTTACATTAACCAATGATTCACCTGCAGGATCAATAATCCAAGAACCCTGGGAGCCCATATTGACTTCCTTGCCACCAAAATTGTTCTCTTTGATATAGCAATTAACTACTTTTAATGTACAGCCATCCTTTAAAATTCCTTGCTCAATTTCTTTTATTTGCTTCTCATTCCAGACAACTAATCTGCAAGTACCAGTATCATCCCCAACCAAAACATTTGCAACCCTTCCTTCCCTGGAAGCAGTCTTGAAGCTTCTTATTTCGTTTAATTTTAGTACCTTAACTAATAATTCGACATTCTTAAAAGCAGGATTTAGTTCTTTGATAGTAATCTTTTGGGGGGTTGATGAGGGAGTTTCATAGACTTTGACCCCAAGTTCGTTAGCGACTATATGAGCAGCACCATCCTTGGAGATCAAATCTGAAAGCTGGTTTAATTTGTCCTTGACTTTCTTCTCAATTTCTTCTCTAGGCAAACCTTTTTCTTTAATTATTTTGGCTACAATCTCCTCAAAGTTTAGTGTTGGCATCTTAGAATCTTACCTCTAGGAGTAAACTAAATACTGCCTTTATAAATTTTTGTGGGAATTAGAATATATTGAAACATTTTTTAGTCGCTTCGCTCCAAGCACCTCAATCGCCGGTGCGGCTCCGAAGGATTTCCGGATTTCTCTGGTGAAGTTTTTTAAAGGATAATTTCCTAGATAGAAATGGACAATGATGCAATTTGAAGCAAAAGTAAAACAATGGGGGAATTCAATGAGAATAATTTTACCAAAAGAAGTCATAAAAAATGAATCTTTGAGAAAGGAAGAAAATATTGAGATTATATTAATCAAGAATCCACCCAAAGTTAAAGACATTTTTGGGCTAATTAAGAATGGATCTTTCATGAAGAAAAACACTGCAAAAATAATGAAAGAATTAAGAGAGGAATTATACAATGATTGAAAGGGTATATTTCTTTGGTAAAGGGGAAGCAAAAATATATCCTCAAGAATTATAATGATTAAATTAAAAAAATTAAGGCTCTAACCAGATTGTTGTGGAAGGAATAGTATCCTCATAAGCAAAGTCGGACAAGGTTATTGTAATCTCACTAGCCTGGGAACCCAAATTTGTGGAATCAATGCCAGTCACCAAACAAGTCACTACATCAGTTTTCTCACCACGACTTAATTGAATTTCATCAGGGCAATCAATCGTGTAAGCGCCAGTAACTGAGAGATCAAATTCTTCTCTATAGCCTATATCTCTGTATTCAAAACAATCATCCAAGCTTTCAAGAATCGTGCCTGTGCCTAAATTAGCCAAATAAATCTTGAAGCGCATTTCCCCAGTAGATTCACCAAGATCAACATCGACAGGATTTTGGTCAATCTGAGTAACTTGGACACCCGAAGGAGGATTTGCACCAGCAGGTAGATTATCACCTATCTCTTCTTCCTGAGCAGTATAGTACAAGAAGGCTTTGACAACAACAGGCTCTTGATAACAGTACAGACCAGTAACTTCTTTTGCAATCTTGCTGGAAATTTCACCATTATAAACTATTGGTCCTACTTCAACTTCAGTAGTCTCTTCCAAGCAAGTTTGCGAATCAATAGCATACAAAGTATCAGCAGTTACTTGTTGTGCACCAGAAAATATAGAAGAAATAGCTGTATCACCAGTCAGACGAACTTTTGCATTCCCCTCAACAATTTCACGAGTATATTTGTTAGTGAGAATAACTTCAATATCAATTTCTTCACCAGGCTGATAGGGGTTTGTTTCTGAGCTTACCGGAGCAAAGTCTGCGAATGCAGCAGTGATCATCTGAAGATCATCACCATTACAGCTTGCATACTCTCCTGTTGGACCAGAAGTAGTAGTTGTTGTAGTACAAGAAGATAAAACAAACAAACTTAAGGCTAGTAAAATTAACACACTCTTTTTAGTTATCATAGATATGTTGATAGAACAGAGATTTATTAAGTTTTCTGTGAATTTTTGTTCAATGTAGTGTAAGGTTATTATTGTAGAATAATTTTAGGACACTATATAAACTTATTTTTACAGAAAAGTTTAAATATAGGATTATACAATTATGTATAATTATGAGAAAATTGAGAACTATACTCCTTCAAACTAAACTACATAATCTTAAAGAAGAAATAGTGCCTACTCTTTTCACTAAACATCAATTTGATCTTATGCAAAAAAAGGCAAAACAACAGAAATTGACTGCCTCAGAAAAAGTAGAATTTTCTCGTTCCATCTCTAAAAAACTCAAAGCAATAAGCCAAATTATGGATAAAGAAAATAAATTATTTATTTATGGCAAAGAAAAAATTTTTCCTGAGCGCCTGAATAAAGCAAAGAAACACCTCCAACAATTTTCCAGACAGTTCAAAAATAAGCCAATAATTATTAGTGGTAGTTTTCTTTATTCTTCAAAATACAATGATATCGATGTTTTTGTCATAGAAAAATATCAAAAAGAGGATTATAAAAAAGAGGATTATCATATTAATTACCTCCAACCTTCAGCGTTAAATTCTGTATTCTTCAACTCTTTAAGTAAAATCTGCATCGCTAATTTTGATTTAAGCTCTATTAGAGTAGAAGAAAAAATAACGGCAAATCAAATTATTTCTCAGTATCAGGAAATTAAAAGGGATTTAGCTAATGACAATCACCATTGGCTGAAAATAGATTTAAGAGATTTTATCATTAACTGCCATTACACCAACAACCAGGTAATTTTAGATTCATTTCAACTAAAAAGTATAATAAACAATCTGATTCGTAAAAAAAATAAGGAAAAATTAATCCAAAAAATGTTTGTCTATGCCTTCTTAATGGGATTTGAAAACAAGGAAATTAAAAAATTAAGCAGAAATATGATTAAATCATATCAAGATTTAGTTAAAGAATACCATCATAAAGTATATTATAAAGAATTAATTAATACATTCCAAGAGGTGCTTGATTGTGCAAACTGAAGAAGTAAAAAGCAAGCTGAAAGAAACTCTGGGAGAACAGCTTGAATTTGAAGGACATTTTGAGGAAGTAATTGTACAGATGAAAGAACCAATGTAGCAACATCTTCTTCAATGGGCAAAAAAATGTGCTAGTAGAGAACTCGATCCGGATCCTTCTCCTGCTGATCATACTCTATTGGTTTTCTTCTTTAAACCTAGCCTTAACAATATTCGAGGAATACTAACAAAGAGAAAAAATTCCTATTTTATTACCTTGTTCTTGGACAAACACAAATATTATGATTTAGAGAGGAGAAAATTAGGGTTTTAGATAAAGATTGATAATTAGATTTAGAATGCTTATTCCTGGACTTTGAATTTAACAGAGTCAATTTGTTCAACCGCATAATCAATTCTTACCCAGCCTTCATAAGTATCCTGCTCGCCAATGAAATTAGAAAGCATTTGATCATCCAATTTGCAAGTAATAGTCGCGGAATCTTCATCCTCAAAAAAGTTCAAAACACCACATTCATGAGAAACACCAAACATAATTATTGAAACATCGGCAGTAATAGGATAATTAGGTATAGTCAAACAGGAGTCAGAATTAATATCCTCTTGAGAAATTAACATGCTGTCACCAGTATATTCCGCCTCAATAGATAATCTAACATCAACAGCATTGCCATCAGGAACTATTCGTTCTTGGATTGATGTAACCTTTAATGGCCCCGAAGAAGAAGATTCTAATTTATCGCCGGAGATACAATCATCACCCAAATCATTAGTGAAACAAATTTCAAAAGGAGCATAAGTAGTATAACTATAACGATTAATGAAAGTCAAAAAATGTTCGCCAGAAGCCTCAGGAGAAATAAAAGAAGTGCCAAAATCTATTAATGCGCTCTCAAAGTTCTGGTCATCACTATCATCTAGAGTAATATAATATGATTGGCAATTGCAGCCACTTAACTCTGAAAAATCCTCAACATTCAATCCTGTAATGCAAAGCTCGCCGAACTCAACACTAGACTCTCCAATATCTAACAAATCTACAGAAACCGGCATACGATCATTAGCAAAAACTATATCCGAAGGAGAATTAACAATTATCTCAACAGACTCAGAGCCACCTGAACAACCAGGAGGACAATAAGTAGGAATCGCTTCTTCAGTTGTTGTAGTACAAGAGACTATAAACAAAAGCAAAATTAAAATGTAATATTTTCTCACTGTGCACCTTTTGTTCCGACTATTAATGACTCTCCCCTTGGAATAATAGTAATGGAATCATACTTCTCATCAACTTTGTATCTGTAACTGGCTTTGGCTTTGTATTCTTTCATAGTATAAGCATCATTACTTAATATTTCAGGATCGATGTTTAGCCAGCATTGGAAGCTCTGGTAGTCAGATTTGCCAAAGAATTCATAGGAAGCAAGGTAATAATCAAATAACTCAACCATGGAATCATCAAGCTTGTAAGTATTGTAACGATCTTCAACACCAGTGAAAACAAATGGACAGCTTGGACTGGGCTCGACATTCAGTTGATCATCAAGCTCAATGCCATCAGGGAGCATCAAGGTGAAATCAGAAAACTCTATCATCTCACCATTCCATTCATTCCTCAAAGTGATACCAATAGTATTATATGAAATAATATCACCTGATCTTACAACTACAGGTTGTTCTTCTCTACCTTCACCACCAACGCCAATCCCAATGCTCATTGGCTCACCATTATAAGTTGTTCTCAGGTTGCTAGCAGAGACATCCAAACCATACTTATCAAAGAAGTCTTCATCACCAAGGGAATCTGCAAGTTCACCAGAGATGAAATAAACAGGGATAGTAACATCCTCAGTTTTATAATCAAAAGCGAATGAACCATAAACAATATAAGGTCCATTCAAGCCAGTAGTATCATCACCAGTAAAGCGACAAACTGGTTGTGAATCTCTCCTTATTGTTAATTCAGAAGAAGGAATAATCTCACCATTAATTATTTCAGGAATTTCTAGAGTAGAACCATCTTTTTCTGTGATATTAAAGTAACAGGAAAATTCGGCGTCATAGGTGGAATCCTTTGGGACATTAACATATTCAATCTCATACAAAAAATCCATGGCATAACCTGCAGGCATTGATTCACCTGTAACCATTCTGAAGTCTTTCAAATCAATACCCATTTTTTTGCTGGAAGAGTTTGTAGAATAACTGAAGTAATCCCCAGAACCAAAAGAAAAAACGCCTGAAGCAAAATCCCACATTGGATCAATAGTCACT
>CAYYMN010000028.1:0-5897 GCA_964473075.1 Candidatus Woesearchaeota archaeon | reverse complement strand
AGAACTTCTGCACTAAGCCTTTGACCTGGTTCTGAGAGCATGAAACCTGTGCCAAAAATGAGCATGACTGCGAATACAAAAATCAATGCTATAATAAATAAAGTTTTTTTTGCGCCACCTTTAGAAGGAGTATCCGAAGGAGATTCACCTCTTCTATTCAAAATATCTTTCATTAATGAATCCCTCTTTGAAGTGCGAAATAAACTCATCTAATAACAAATAAGCTTATTAATATTTAAATCTTTTTAGATGGATATGCTGGATCTGTGTGTAAATGGGATTATTAGGTTGTTTTTCATTATTGTAAAATTTGGATGGAATCATTTGGGGTGGACTTTTACATTATTTGTTGGATTGTTTCTTTTGTTATGGATTGCAAAGAAATTAGGGGTAAATATTTTAGAGTTAGGTCCAGGAGAATACTTATTATTTTTTCCGATTTTACTCATATTGATGTTCATGGGATTAATGATTGGAACTTACATTGCAACTTTATGGTCAGGATATGAATTCTGTCAAATTATAGAAGAAATGAGCACTTGGTTGCTATAAATTTATTTAAACCTTGAAAAATTAAGTTTAAGAATGAAATATTTATTATTGATAATTTTTTTGTTGATTGCAGGATGTTCTAATGAATTTGGAAGAGAATATAATTTCAGTTATGTCACGACGATTTATGATGTTGAGTTAGATTATTCCAATGTAACTGGAAATATTGCCAAAGCGGATGCGGCATTGATAAATGCAAGAATAAATAATGGGGATTATCAAGAAGCAATAAAGTTCTACAAGAAAGCTTTGAAAGAAAGTGAAGGGAAAGACAAAGCATTGATATATGAGACTCTAGGTTCGATTAATGGGAACAGGTTTTATTATTATCAAGCATATAGAATTTGGAAGGGAATAGATCCATGGAGGGCGGATATTGATTGGAAGTTGTTTAGTGGAGAAAAGATTTCTTATCATTGGGAATTGTATGAGATGCAAGAGAAGTATTTTGCGTTGAATAAAGATGTTTCAAAGATAATCATTGGCGAAAGCAGTTTTGAGATGAATGAAAGTTATATTCTAGTCTCGCAGGTCGATCGGGTTACAAGGGATTGGTTGTCATCACAATTACAAGATTATTCTTCTGAAAATTTGTTAACAGTTTTTAGTGAAGGGTATGATGTTGAAAATATTGGGTGGCATGAAGGTGGAAGAATCAAACAATACAAAGAAGTTAATTTTACACACAAATTAAGCTATGGAGTTTTAGTGAAAAAAATAGATGGAAAATGGTATGCGCCAAATGAAAAAGGGGTATTTATGTTTGAAGTGCAAGAAGATAAAATACTTTACCCCACAACAAGATTCTTAGCAGAAGATTTGGCATTAGTTCTGGACACGCATGGAGTTAACATGTTAGTATATGATGCCATTAAAGAGAATGCGACTGTTGTTATGGGATGTTGTGATAGCATCGGGAAAATTAATGCAGCGGTGTATTTGAATGAGAAAGGAATAAAAGTTATTTGTAATACTGACAAGTATTTGTATTCAGCATTGGGACAAGCAAAATTAAGTTATGGTTCCGTGCCTTTTAGGATTGAAGAGTCAGAGATAATATTTGGGGATCAAGCAATTGAAATATTTATTAATGAAACCATTATTGTAATGAATTCTACTGAAGATTATGGGATTAGTTATTATCAGACGCCAACTTTGTATTTTATGAAATTGAAGAGGATTACAACTCTGCCTTTAAAACTTGAGATTGTTAATGTTGAAGCTGAAGGAGAGACTTACAAGTTAGTTGAGAAAGCTTATGAAGTAAATGCAAAAATCATAGCAGCAAGAGTTTACAATGAAGAAGATTATGAAGCGTTGAAAGAGTGGCTAGAGAAAGACAAAGAAAATAGAGTTGTATTGTTCCATTCCGAACCTTATCCTTATGGTTACAAACTTTATAGAGAATTTGAAGAACAGGTTACATTCGATGACATGATGCCTAGATTTGAATAAGTTCCGAAAATCTTCCGGATTTTTCTAGTAAAGCTTTTTTAAGGGAAAAATGAAAAAATTAGTAAAAGGGAAAGCTTTAAATTATTACACATATTACACATATCCCACTAAGGAGGTAAAAATGGTAAATATAACATTGGCTGTCCCTGAGGAGATTAAGAAAAAAATGGACTCATTTCCTGAAATTAATTGGTCTGAAATAGCAAGGCAAGCAATTGTACAAAGAGTAAAAGATATGGAATTTTTAAAAAAATTTACAGAAAAAAGTAATTTTACTGAAGAAGATGCTTTGAGACTAGGAAGAGAAGTTAAAAAAGGCATAGCAAAAAGACATGGATTGGTGAAATAATGAAATTAATAATAGATGCAAATGAAATTTTTTCTATTTTAATTAAAGAAGGTAGTTGCGCAAAATTATTCTTTGATAAAGGCCTAGATCTTTACTCACCAGAATATTTAATTATTGAACTTGAAAAACATAGAGAAGAAATATTAAGTAAAACAAAAAGAACTAGTCAAGAGTTCAATCATTTACTAAATATTATTATAAGAAGAATTAAGATACTGAATGAATGTTATTATCTCAGTTTTATTGATGAAGCAAAAGATCTTTCTCCAGATCCATTTGATGTGCCATATTTTGCACTAGCATTAAAATTAGATTGCCCTATTTGGTCTAATGACAAGAAATTAAAAGAACAAAAAAGGGTTAAAATATATTCAACATACGAATTAGTAAAAAGTCTCTGCGGCAATTGAGCAATTGAACTAGAAAATACATAATAAAAAGAAAGTTTTTTTATAAATTAGATTAAGAAAAAAGAATTGATGAACAAAAAGATCTTTCTAGTATTAGCATTCTCGTTAATAGCAAGAATAGTTTATTTCTTTTATGACCAGAACATTTGGTGGGATGCTGCTGTTTATTTGTCAATGGGAAAGTTTATTTTTAGTTATGGAACATTAGGATTCTGGGAACCAATAAGACCTTTGCTGTGGCCATTCATTCTAGGATATGGCTGGTGGATAGGAATAAGTCCAGTAATTTGGGGGCATATCTTCAGCACTTTGTTTTCACTTGGAGGAATATATTTAGTATATTTGATTGGAAAAAAGTTGTACAATGAAGAGATTGGAATCTTAAGCGCGATCTTAATAAGTTTTACATGGACATTTTTCTTGTTTAATGCAAGATTATACACAGAAATACCAGCAGTGTTTTTTATGCTATTAGCAGTATATTGTTTTTTAGAAGAGAAGAATATTCTTTCAGGAGTATTTTTAGGATTAGCAGTAATGAGTAAGTTTCCTGCGGGGCTATTATTTGTAATATTAATTATTTTTTCTTTTAAAAAGATTACAAAGTTATTAGAGTTGCTAATTGGATTCTCAGTATTTGTTGTTCCATACTTGGTGTTTAATTATTTTTATTATGGGGATGCTTTTGCAATAATATTATTTGCACAGGAATTCTTGAAGTATGCAGGCATTTGGATCTTTAGCGAGCCTTGGTGGTATTATCCTTGGGAGATTTTGAAACAGAATGTATTATATATATTTTCTTTAATTGGAATTTATTTTGCAATAAGAAAAAAAGAGTATTTACTGACGACAATTGTTGTTGCATTCATAGTATATTTTTCCATAATGACACATAAGGAAATTAGATTTGCGATATTATTTCTGCCATTCCTAGCAATAATTGCTACAGTCGGGTTTATGAAAACTCTGAAGAACAAAGAATCATTTATCATTATAACCTTGTTAATATTTATCGTTTTGCTTAATGTTCCTGAAAAGATTAATAATGAATATTTTGATTATTTTGAAAACAAAGAACTTGAAGGAGAATTGCTAGTCGTGCATCCATTAGTAGGATATCATTCCGGTAAGGCTACATTAATGTATTATCCATGGTTTAATTCCACACAAGCAAAATATTGGCTAGAATATATTAAAAATGGAAATGTCGAATATGTAGCATTAGATAATTGCGAAGGGGGATTTTTATGCGATCCAGCAGATTTAATGTGCGAGAAAAAAAGAGAAGAGATCTATTCGTATCTAGAAGAAAATTATGAAGAAGTTTTTTATAAAAAATCAGGGGAGTGCAAATACATTATTTACAAAGTAGCAAAGTGAATTGCCATCAAAAAGTATAACACAGGGATCTTCTGAAACTGTATAATTGTAAATTAAAAGTAAATTTTGGTTGAGGCGTTTGAGATAAGAATAATCGAGGTTAATATTAGAAGTACAATTATTGCCAAGAATAATATATTCCTCAGTCTGGCTGTAAATAGGAAATTGAGAAATAAATGTAGAATTATAGTCTGGTTCTCTTGCAAAGGAATCTAAATGAATTAAATAACCTTCATCAATAGAATGGTTTAAAAGTCTATAATCTGGATAAGGCTCGGAAGGGATATCATAATAATTAAGAAGAGGCCAAACATTGCTTTGCAAGGAACAATTTAGAGAGGATAATTCTTGTGGAGGCTCATAGCTTTGTAAATAAAAAAGAGAAGAGATTGCAAATATCAAAGTGAAGATAATGAAAATAAGCAAAATGTAATTTGAAATCTTTTGAGGAATTTTGGAAAGAGAATAGACACTGAAAAAAACAATAGGAAGGACCAAAGGAAAATAATAGCGTATGATATCTGCTTTCATTGAGAAGATAGAGTAAATAATTAAAGCAGACGAAATGAGGAAGATTAAATTTTTTCGGGAAAAATCCCTAGAATAAAAAAAAGAAAATAAACCCAGGAAAAATAAGGGTAAAAGGATATTAGAAACAAGAAGAATGGAGGAAAAATTTATAGTGTGAGGTATATAATCACGATAGAAAATATTCAGAGCATAACTGTCTGCAAGAGAATAAAATATATTACCATAATAGAACTTGTTGTAAATAAACCAAGGGATGAATGGGAGAACAAAGAGGAATGCAGAAAGCAGTTTGTTCTTTAAGCGTTTATGAAACAAAAGCAGAGGGAAGAAAATAACAAAAGGATAGCGGGTTAAGCAAGCAAGAGAAAGGAAAATAGTTGAAAATGGATTATCCTCGATTAAGAATGCAAAAAACAATTCTAAAAGTGCAAAAGCGAGGAGCTCAGAACCTTCAATAAGGCCATAAGAAAGGACAAAGAAGTTGGCACTGAAAAGGTAGAAATGGAATGAATTCAAGTTTAATGATTTAGCCAGCCTTACAGAAGAGTACAAAAATAACAGAGAAATTAAAAAAATGTAAAAATATTCGGAGAGTTTCCAACCAAGAAAACTGAATAAACCAAGGATGAAAGAAGTCAGTGGTGGACGAGAAATTTCAAAGAAAGAACTGCCCTCAAAAAAATGTTTAGCATTAGAAACATAAACAGAAAAATCCCAACCTAAAAAGAGAAAATGCTGAATTAGTAAAAAAAATGTTGAAATAATAAAAATGATGAGGATCTTATGAGTTTGTTTCATTGATTAATTCCTGGAGTTCTACATAGGAAGTATAACCCTCCTTGATTTGGCCATTGATGATTAATGTAGGAGCAGAAGTAACATTGTAATAAAGCAATAAAGATTCTATTGCAGGATCGCCATCAAAGTCCTTGTTTATCGAAAAGACATCAATAGTATCATTGCTTTGCTGAACAAGACTATCTAAAACATAACCTTGAAGCTCTGAAGTAGAATCACCAAGGCTGTAGAAATATAAAATTACATCATTCTGTAAAGCACATTCCTCTTTAAGTTTGTTGAAGAGTATATAACCTTTGATTTCTAACAAGAAATAACGCTGTGCTAAATATTCAAATTCTTTATCTTTGAAAAGATTTTTTTGTTTATAAGAATTTAAATATAAACCCAATTCTGCAAGCTGAGTTGAAATGGAGTTT
>CAYYMN010000027.1:12608-13989 GCA_964473075.1 Candidatus Woesearchaeota archaeon | reverse complement strand
GAGTTAAAATGAGAGAATTTAAAAAACGAAAAAATATTAGGACACTACAAAAAAATTTCCAAACAAAAACATTTAAAAACAAAGAAAAAACTTCAAGAGTCAAGGAAATGTAGGCTTAGCAACCTGAATCCAAAAGGAACAAAATGGGAATGTACAAAGCTATAGGCGAGCTCTGGAAAAATCCAAAGGCAAATCTTGGAGAGCTCTATAAACAAAGGCTAATTGAATGGCGTAAACAAGACACAATCACAGAAATCGAAAGACCAACAAGACTAGATCGTGCAAGGTCTTTAGGTTATCGTGCAAAGAAAGGTTTCTTCTTAACAAGAGTTCGAGTTCTTAAGGGTGCACATCAAAGAGAATGGCGAAAGTCTGGTGGTAGAAGAACCAAAACTATGAGAAGACTGAAGATTGTTGGCATGAGTTATCAATGGATCGCAGAACAAAAAGCCCAAAGAAAACACAGGAACTTACAAGTCTTGAATTCATATTATGTTGGCGAAGATGGTGTTCATAAATGGTACGAAATAATCATGGTTGATACGCATGCTCCAGAAATTATTCATGATAAAACTATTAACTGGATAACCAAACAGCATGACAATAGAGTCTTCAGAGGTCAAACTTCTGCTGCAAGAAAATCTCGTGGCTTGACACATAAAGGCATGGGCACAGAGAGATTAAGACCAAGCAGAAGAGCACACAATAGACTCGCAAAGTAAATTTATTTTTTTCTTTTAATTATAATTATATCTTCATATTCTTTCCTTCGTGAAAACTTTCTAATGAAAAATAGAACTAGTGAAATAATAAATATCAAAAATAAAACTCCTAAAATAAACAATATCACCACAGAACTAAACACTAGAACCAAAACCAGAATCAATGGAAACACTAAAGCCAGAATCATTCTCAATGGCAAACTAACAATTTTCTTCCCATTAATCCTCAAACTACTCATCTTCAGGAATATTACAAATGCTAACACAACAAACACCGCAAGTATAATTGTCCAAATCATATTCATATCAAATCCCCAAGGATTAATAAATTTTCTCTAAAAAAGTATTTAAACAAACCTCCTATTAACCAAAGAATGAAAAAAGAGATCCTATTCCTAATTTTATTATTAATCCCATTTGCACTTTCAGGCACAGTCACATTAAACTCCCCAGAGAATAACAATCTAACAAACACAACTTCAATAATATTTTCTTGCACTGCTTCCGATCCAACATTAACTATCACTTCTATCGCACTGCACACAAATTCTTCAGGAACAATGTCCCAGGCTGCAATTAGTAATAATGGTTCAAGTACAATTTATTTTTCTCAAACACTGACCCCAAAAAGTTATTTATGGAATTGTATTGCAACATTC
>CAYYMN010000027.1:8465-12598 GCA_964473075.1 Candidatus Woesearchaeota archaeon | reverse complement strand
CTAATACTATTACAGGAAATAATAATGTATCTGTTTTTAATTATACTTTTTCAAGTGAAGGCAGTTATTTATGGAATTGTATTGCAACATTCTCAGATGCATCCACAGCAACAGCTTCAAATTATACATTAACTATCCATTCACTGAATTACGCAGGCACTATTCCCACACAAACTATTGCAGAAGACTCCTCTTCAACTAATGCATTCGACTTAGACTCGTATTTCACAAGCTCTCTTTATTATAAAGTTTCTGGCAATAATTCAATCAACTTAACAATCGCATCAGACAACCAAGTTTCAATCACACCAACTGCAAATTTCACAGGCACACAAAACATCACAATCACAGGTCATTATAACACAGTCTCTATTACAAGCAATATTTTCTTAGTTAACATAACACCATTAAATGACAATCCATATTTGATAAAAAACATTTCCAGCCAATCTACTTCAAAGAACACCCCATTCACATTAGACATGAGCCAATATTTCTCGGATATAGATTCAACATTGAACTACACAATCAACTCTTCAATATTCTCTGTAAATAAATCATCTTCATTATTCACAATCACCCCAGATTCAACATTCACTGGTACTAAAGAAGTTACTATCACTGCAACAGATGGATCATTAACAGCAACAAGCAATCCATTCACAATTAATGTTACATCCACAGAAAATTCCGCCCCAACAATAGACGACTTTTCTCCAGAATCAAATCCCATTTTAGAAATAGCTTCAACTCAATTATTTTCCATTACAGCCTCTGATGCAGATGAAGATGCATTAACATACACCTGGACTCTGGACTCGGAAATAGTCTCTACAACAGAAAGTTACACTTACACAGCAGACACTGAAGGCACATACACTTTAACAGCAACTGTCTCTGATGCAGAATCCTCAGACTCAAAATCCTGGACAATCATAGTAGGCTCATCAATGATAGAAGAACCAGATGTTGAATCAATACTCACACAATCTTCAAACAACACAGTCTGTGGAAATAACATTGCAGAGTCTGGAGAAACTTGCTCTTCATGTGCACTAGATGTCATTTGCCCCAAAAATACTATCTGTAACAATGGAACATGCCAACAAAAGCAAAGTGCCCTCAAGGCAATCCTAATATTAACTTTGATAACCATTGGTGTAGTCATCATAGGAATCTTAATATACTACTTCACATCTCTAAAATCTTCAACAAACAAACCACAACAATTTCAGTATCGCCCATCATCAATGAATCCCCCTTCGGATTATACTGACTTTTACAAGAAAAAATGATCCCAGACTCAGAACTAAAAAAGCTTAAGACATTTATTGAAAATGCGCAAAATCCTATCTACTTCTTTGATGATGATCCTGATGGCCTATGCTCATTCTTAATTTTCTGGCGCTCTACAAAAAAAGGTAAAGGCATTGCACTCAAGGGTCATCCAAATAAAAATATTCTCATGAAAAACCTAGGAAAAACTAATGATCTCCTAGTCATTTTAGACAAACCAGTCCTCACTGATGAAGACATAGAAGATATTAACATCCCAATAATTCACTTGGATCATCATCCATTAATAGAATTAACCAAAAGTAATTATCATTATTTCAACTCAAAAAAAAATGATCCTAATGATGAAAGTCCAACTGCATACTGGGCCTACAAAACTATGCAATCAGACCTCTGGCTCTCTGCAATAGGCACAATCTCTGACTGGCAGATTCCGGATTATATCGAAGAAATCCAAAAAGAATTCCCAGACATCTTCACAAAAATAAACAATCCCGGTGACGCAACCTTCAATTCCCCTTTTGGCATTTTATCAAAATCCTTTTTATTTGCACTCAAAGGGAAGAGTGATGAAGTCAAACAATGCATAAATATTTTAACAAGAATAGAAACTCCATATGAAATTCTCAACCAAACCACAGCCCGCGGAAAATTCATCTACAAACATTTTGAGAAAATGAACAATAAATATGAAAAGGTTATAGAAGAAGCTTCCAAATCCAATAATGAAGAAAAATTTCTCACTTACATCTATCCTTCAACCCAAGACAGCTTCACTTCTTTTTTATCCAATGAATTAATCTTCAGGAATCCTAACAAAATTATCATCATTGCAAGAATCAAAGGCGAGAAAGTCAGCATCAGCTTAAGATCCTGGAAAATAAACATTCAATCAATAGTAAAGAACTCATTAGAAAACATCCAAGGCACAGGTGGTGGTCATATTCATGCTTGTGGAGCAGTCATCAACTCAAATGATCTAGACATTTTCTTAAACAATTTCAAAAAATACTGCTTGGAAGAATTAGATAAAGAACAACAATATCCCCAGCCCTAAAACACAACCCAAAGTTATGTATGGCATTGCTGGATAATATTTCTTTTTCTCTCCACAAACAAACAATGCTAACAGCATCAACCCAGAAGATACTGGAACTAAATATGCCCTTGGATCAAACAAACTCAAACCAAAATGGATCATCACAACTGCAGAAAATAACAATGGAAATCCAATATCCCCACCACCAAGAATTGCCACATTTTTTTGATATGGTATTGCTAATCCCGCAAACAATTTTGCTTTTCCTTGCGTCTTAGTCATAGTTATCATATGCTTAGTCTTCCTCACAGCAATATAATCATAAACTGAAATTAGAACCAAAAGAATAGACATAGACAACAAATTCAATACCGGCACAAATATTGCCGCCATAGCTCCATAGATGAACAACTCAGTAAAATTATGCACTAATGGATTCGGCAGCATCAATCTCCAAACAGCCAACAACAAGGCAAATATAATTGCAAAAATAATTCCAAAGAATACATTAAAACTTATTATCAAAGTCACAAACACCGACAAAAAAAACCAAAATCTCCACAACCAAAATAATTTTAATTTGAACAAAAACAAAATGATCAAAGTTGCAACCAGGATAAAAAGAAACAATGGAATAAATGAAGTCTTAGGTTCAAATTCCGGTTTTTCTATTCCCAGAGGCAAATCCTTCTCCAAATAATAATCAACAACAACCAACCCAACAATCTGTGCTAACAAAAAAAGTATTAACATCAAACTAATAACTTTGTAATTATGCTTCATCAGACTTTAATAAGTTAAATAATTTAAAAAACTTTGCAAAAAAATAATTCCTTTAAAAAACTTACGCATAGCCTAAGAAAGATATTTAAACCAACTTTCCTAATAAAATATTCAATGGAAAAAGAGGCTTTGATTCAAATAGATAATGTTACAAAAAGATTTGGCAAACACACAGTCTTAAACAATCTTACATTAACAATTCCAAAGGATGGGATATTTGGTATCATGGGCTTGTCAGGCTCCGGCAAAACAACCTTATTAAATATTCTAATTGGCTTCTGGAAACCGACCTCAGGCAATGTATTTTGCAATTCAATAAACATCCAAAAGAATCCCAAACTCATCAAACAAATGTTCGGCTTCGCCACGCAGGATGGCAGTGTCTATCCAAACCTCACAATCGAAGAAAACTTAAGATACTTCGGCAAGCTTTACAATATTCCATCTAGAGAACTTGAAAAAAGGATCACAGATTTAATCAAGCAACTAGAACTTCAGGATTCCAGAAACCAACTAGCAAAAGAACTCTCTACTGGCATGTACAGGAGACTAGACATCGCTTGCTCATTAATCCATAACCCTAAAATTCTAATCCTAGACGAGCCCACAGGCAATTTAGATCCAGTATTAAGAAAAAAAGTAATGGCAATAATCAAAGAAATCCAAGATACTGGCACAAAAGTCATAATAACATCACACTTGCTCGGCGAGATAGAAAAGATTTGCGAGAATTTAGCAATCCTCCATCACGGAAAAATTCTAGAGTATGGCTCCCCTGATGAACTCAAAGAAAAATACACTTCATACCAAGAAATGAAAATCAAAACCAGAAAGCAAGACTATGAATCCCTGCTTCCATTGCTCAAGCGCCTCGGTCCAAAAAATATTATCCAAAAAGACAACTATTTATTTCTTTATACCAAAGAACCAGAAAAAATTCTCAGTCATTTGCTTTCATACTTAAAATCAACTAATGATCAATTAATCACTGTCGAAGTAAGCAAACCTTCAATTG
>CAYYMN010000027.1:4540-8455 GCA_964473075.1 Candidatus Woesearchaeota archaeon | reverse complement strand
CAATTGAAGAAGTCTTTGAATCCGCAACAAGAAAATGAAACCACTATTCCAAAAAGAAAAGAAACCTGCAATGTCCTTTGAACGACCAACAATTAATCCACTCACTAAACTTTATTCTATCATCCAAAAAAACCTTAAGTTATTAATCCGAACAAAAACTTCCGCAATAATATTCATCCTGGGACCATTAATCATCACAGCATTATTAGCAATCGCATTCAATACCTCAACTTTGTCGGACATTAACATAGCAGTATACTCAGATTCTTATTCACCATTAACAGAATCATTGATCACCAATCTTTCAACAAACAATTACAATATCCTCAAGACAACTTCCGAGCCAGATTGTATCGACTCCGCACGCTTCGGCGAATTCCAAATATGTGTTATTTTCCCAGCAAATATGTCCTTAAACAACGAAGCAAATAATATAATCAGCATCTATGTTGACAACTCCAGGTTAAACATTGCAAATCTGATCGCAAGCCAGATCACCACCAGAGTCTCTGTCGAAGCTTCTTCTTTGAGTGAAGAAATAATTTCAAACATTTTAATAGTATTAGACACCGCAAACACTGAATCCACTCAAACAAACGCAATAGTCACAGAATTATTATCCAAAAACACAGACCTAAAAACTTCCGTTGACGAAACTTCTTCAACATTAGAATCTATTGATCTCAGCTTCACTCCAATAACAGACTCCACTATCTCCGCAGATTTTACAACTTTAGAATCAGCTTGCAATGCCACTTCCACAATCTCAAGCCTAAAAACCCAAGTCACCTCTCTCCAAGACAGCTATTCTACTCTTTCAACCAAACTAACTTCAACCGAGACTTCAATTGATTCAATCTCCTCAAATCTTCCAAGCATCTCTGCATCTATCTTTTCTCAAACCTCCAATCTAGAAGCCATCCAAACAAACCTGGTCTCAATTACAGATAATATTGCAACCATAGAAATTACAAACGCAGAAAATATTGCCACTCCAATTAGAACAAAAATCGAATCTTCGAGCACAACAAACAGCTTCTTATTATATATCCTTCCGACTATGCTAACCATCATAATAATGTTCCTGGCTCTTTTGATGAGCTCCTCAAGCATTATTTCCGAGAAAGAATCTAGGGCCTACTTCAGAAACTTCATTACTCCTACAAATGAAATCCTTTTTATCTTAAGTGAATTCCTCAGCAATATCCTAATCCTCTCTGCACAAATTATAATAATCCTAGGCGTTTTATACTTCTTCCTGAAAGACATAATTCTGCCTGATTCGTTCCTTTTAGCAGGTCTGGCTTTGCTATCTATTAGCATCTTTTTTACTCTCCTTGGAATGCTCATCGGCTACATATTCAACACCAAACAAACTGTAACAATTACAGCAATCACTTCAGGAATGATACTACTCTTTTTTTCAAACACAATCATTCCACTAGAAACCCTCTCAAATAAAGTAAGAGAAATCATTTCATACAATCCATTCATCATCAGCGAAACAATGCTCAAAAAAGTTCTGCTATTCAATTCATTATTCTCGGGCATAGACCAATTCTTGTTAACCCTAGGAATCATAAGTTTAATTCTCTTAATTTTTGTCATCATCGCTAGAAGCATTTCAAAGAATTATTTTTCTGCTTAGATTCACTACTTTTAGAAGGTAAATAAATCGAAAGCTTTATAAAGTAAGACTAGTTTCCACAAACAAAAGGTGAAGGAGTAAAAGATGATAGTAAGTGAAGAATTCCTAAAAAAATTAAGATCCTCATTCGACTTAAATATTTATGAAGTCAAAGTCTGGACAGCATTATTATCCAGGGGCATTGCAACTGCCGGAGAACTTGCAGACATTTCAAGCGTTCCAAGAAGCAGAAGCTATGATGTCTTAGAAAACTTAGAGAAGAAAGGATTCATTATTATGAAATTAGGCAAGCCAATAAAATACATCGCAGTCAAACCAGAAGAAATTCTAAAACGAATCAAGAAAAAAGTTCAAGACGATGCTGAAACTCAAATTGCAATGCTTTCAAAAGTCGGAAGCACAGAAATATATCAGGAAATCGAATTGCTATTCAAACATGGTATTGACAAGATTGATCCAACAGAATTATCAGGTGTTATCAAAGGAAGAAAGAATCTATATGAACACTTGAAAACAATAATTACAAATGCTGAGAAATCCGTTTCAATCGTGACCACAGACAAAGGATTGATGAGAAAAACTGAAGTCTTGAAGTCCATTATGAAAAAAACAAAGACAGGAGTGAAAATCAAAGTTGTTGCGCCAATCAAAGAAGCAGCATTCATTCCAAAAGAAGTTCGCGAAAATGTTGAGTTCAGAAGTGCTGATGAAATATCTAAAGCAAGATTTGTTATTGTTGATGGAAAAGAACTTTTATTTATGTTATCAGATGATGCAGAAGTCCATGAGGCATATGACATGGGTATTTGGGTAAAGACGCCATACTTTGCTCAAGCGCTTAATCAAATGTTCGAACTAAACTGGAAAAACTTAAAAAGACTGTAAAAAAAAAGAGTTTAGGAGTAGAAGAAAATGAAAGATATTAAAAGATATATTGTTTGTGTGGGAGTATTAACCTCTTTAGGAGGCGTTATTTATAGTCAAAGAATCCAATCAATAGAAAGAACATACACCTGTAATGAATTAGTAAGTGAGAGATTAATAAAAGAGAGTTTATCATATGATTCAAAAAAAATTGCAGATGAATGTTCGATAAGTAAATTAGAACAATTAACATTAAGTAATTATGAAAAAGCAAAAGTAATATTAGATAAATTGGGAGCAAATGAAAACAAATAAGTTAGTAGGTTTAGGAGCAGTAGTTCTTAGTATAGGAGCTATTAAAATTGAATCTTGTTTAGGTTATTTAGCAACACCTTTAGAGGAAGGAAGACTACCCATTGAAGAAAGAGATTCTAAAACAGAAATTGATTTTTTACACAAATATGATTTTTATACAAATCCATGTTATAAAGATAGAACTCATGAATCAATGGCCTATGATGGATGTAATCTAAATTCTGAAATAGATTTTTCTATATATCAATCTTATAATTCTGGGCCTCATGAAATGATTGCATATGATGGATGTACCTGGAATTTAAAATATTGGAGTTATGAAAGAGGATTAACAGATTTAGGATTAGCAGAAGAAATTTGCAAAGGACCGATTATCTATCCAAGTTATGTTAATGGAAATAATTTTGGATCTTCGTACGATTCAGTTCTTGCAGAAGATCTTTATCAAACAGCACTAGAAAAAGTAGTAGAAATGTGCTTAATAAGAGAAGAGTAAAATGAAAAAAAGTACTCTTTTATTCGGAGGATTAATCTTCTGTACCTCTGTAAGTAGCTTGATATCTAATTGTTTTTGGGATACAAGAAATCCAGAACAATATCTAACAAGACTATTACAAGAAAATCAAGGACCTGAAAGAAAAGTGTGCAATGAACTTAGTGATAAAATAGATTTTCACCTAGAAGTAGAATCATTAAGAATTCCATCTACCAGAACTATAATTCAACCTTGGGAAAAATATTTGGTAATTAGAGAAAATCTTAATTGTACCTATCTAAGTGAATATAAAGGAATCACAACCTGCCCAGAATTTGTAGCAAGATATAATGAGATTAACGAACTAGGCATTGACTTAACAATCTGTGAACTAAAATGGGAATAACAAAACTAATTTTATTTGGATTGGGAATATTTGAATGGAACTCAAGTAACAGATATTCATTACCACAAGAACAGATATGCAATCATCTTTATGAAAGTGTCACTCGTAATCAGACAATATATTCCATTAATTCTAGTCTCTTAGAACCATTCCTTCCAACAGAAAGTTCAATATAATTATCATTATCATCTTGTAGAGGTTGTACCT
>CAYYMN010000027.1:0-4530 GCA_964473075.1 Candidatus Woesearchaeota archaeon | reverse complement strand
ATACAATGCTCAAGAAGAACATTGGGCGCAACATGAAACACAACTTTCAGCAACATGTTCTAATTTAAATCAATATTTTGAAATCACCGAATGTGAAGAATTTGTAGCAAAATATAATCAAATTAATGATTTGAAGTTTACAGAATATGATGCAATAAAAATGTGTGATTCTTTTCCAAGTTGTGGCTGCTCGTAATTACCTGAGTTTTTAATTTGATTTCAATTTACTTTAAAAATTGGCTTCATTTTCAACCTTATTCTTTTAAGTCAAATTGAATTCTTCTAGTGAAAGATTCATAATCCCATTTTAGAGAAAATCCAAACATTTACTTATTTTAAAAATTTAAATAGATCTGAAAGAAATATATAACAGACAAGGATCTAATAATATGAACAAAGATTTAGCAATAAGAAACAGCACAGCAGAATTTTTGATATTTACTGGTAATTCCGAAGAAGAATCTATTGAAGTAAAATATGCAGATGAAAATGTTTGGCTTTCTCAAAAAATGATGACTCAATTATTTTAAGTCAAAATAGCAACTATCAATGAACATTTAAAGAATGTCTATGATAACAAAGAGATTAATCAAAATTCAACTATTAGGAATTTCCGAATAGTTCAAAAAGAAAATTACTCTAAAAAGGTCATCTACTTTTTAATGAACAAAAGCCTTAAATATCTACATTTTCTAATTTAAAGTATGCAAGATTTAATCGCAACATTACATCCATTGGAAAGAAAGCTTTTGCCATTCTTAAAAAATAATCTTGCATTTGCAGAGCTTCAAGAGTCTTCAGGAATGCAGGAAGTAGAAGTTATGCGTGCATTGCAATGGATGGAAAACAAAAATATTCTAAAGATAAAAACAAATGCAAAAATATTAATCACATTAGGAGAACTAGGAAAAAAATATCTGAAAGAAAAGCTTCCAGAAAGAAGATTATTAGAACAATTAAAAGAAAAAAAACTATCATTAGAAGAAGTAAACATAGACAAGTCTGAATTAAACATTGCCATTGGCGAATTAAAAAAGAAAGCCGCAATTAATTTAGGAAAAGAACTCGAAATCACAGACAACGGAAAAAAACTTTTAATCAAAGAATTCCTCGAAGAAAAATTATTAAAACAACTGCCAAAAGAAGTAAAAGATCTTACTGATGAAGAAAAATTAGCCTATGAAAACCTAAAGAAAAGAAAAGAGATTATAGTCACTGAAGAAATAAAGACAAGAACAATCACATTAACAGATTTAGGAAAAAAACTAACAAAAGAAAAATTAGATTTGGATTTGATAGAAACTTTAACACCCCAAATACTAAAAGAAAATTCATGGACAAAGAAACCATTCAGGAAGTATGATATTCAAACAAAAGTGCCTAAAATTTATTGCGGAAAACGCCAGCCTTACATGGAATTCTTAAACAAGATCAAATTCAAACTAGTCCAATTAGGATTCAAAGAAATGACCGGACCATTAATCGAAACAGAATTCTTTAACTTTGATGTATTATTCCAGCCACAAGATCATCCTGCAAGAACATGGACTGATACTTATCATTTAAAGAACCCAACACAAGGAAAGCTTCCAGATGATCTAGTTGTAAACAGGATCAAGCACGCGCACGAGAATGGTGGACGCACTGGTTCAACCGGCTGGGGATACAAATGGAATCCAGAGATTGCAAAACAACTAATGCCAAGGGCACATGGAACAGCAGTCTCAGCAAGGAGAATGGTCAAAGGCATAGAAGTTCCCTCAAAATATTTCTGCATTGCAAGATGTTATAGACCTGATGTGTTAGATGCTACACACTTATTAGAATTCAATCACATGGAAGGCATAGTAACAGATCCTTCAATCTCCTTTAAAACATTACTAGGAATTCTAAAACACTTCGCAGTTGAAATAGCCGGCGCAGAGGAAGTTAAGTTTTTTCCAGATTATTATCCATTCACTGAACCTTCAGTCCAAATTTCAGCAAAGCATCCACAGTTAGGCTGGATAGAATTAGGCGGTGCAGGAATATTTCGCCCAGAGATCACACAAACTTTGGGCATAGAAACACCAGTAATGGCTTGGGGTCTAGGGATTGACAGACTAGCAATGTTCAAGCTTGGAATCAAGGATATCAGATATTTATTCAGCCAGGATTTAAAATGGTTACGCGAAGCGAGGATAGTATAAGATGCCAACCATAGAAATCTCACTCAAGGACTTAAGCAAACTAGTAGGCAAAGAAATCACTCTTGAAAATTTAGAATCAGAAGCACTTCTTTGGATCAAGGGAGAAATAGATGGTGTTGACGGTGATAATATCAAAATCGACTGCAAAGAAAGCAACAGACCAGATTTCTGGAGCACAGAAGGAATCGCACGAGCAGTCTCACCATTTTATACAAAAGAAAGGAAGATTAAAAAATACAAAGTTGAAGACTCTGATGTTTATCTGCATGTTGATCGTTCTGTTGATAATATCAGGCCATACATCTCCGCAGCAATAGTTGAAGATGTTATTGTCACAGATGATTTAATCAAACAACTAATCCAGCTCCAAGAAAAGATTACAACCACCTTTGGCAGGAAAAGAAAAACTACAGCAATAGGAATATACGACTTTGATAAAATGACGCCTCCAATAACTTACAAAGCTTTCAAGCCCACTGAACTAAAATTCATCCCTCTCGGTTTCAACAAAGAACTGACCTTGAAAGAAATCTTAATCAAACATCCAAAAGGCCAGGAGTTTGCACATCTATTAACAGACTTCGACAAATATCCTATTGTAATGGACAACAAAGATGTAGTTGCATCCATGCCACCAATTATTAACTCAGAATCAACAGGAAAAATTACAGAGAAAACAAAAAAGCTATTCATTGAAGTCACAGGCACAGATCTTGAAGATACAAAAGTTGCATTGAACATTGTCGTCTGTGCACTGGCAGATCGTGGCGGAAAAATAAAATCAGTAAGGATTGATTATGGCGAAAAACAAATCCACACCCCAGATTTCACTCCAAAAAAAATCAAAGTCAAATTCTCAGAAATCGAACGCATAACAGGCATGAAACTTTCTTTAAAAGAACTAAAAGAACTATTAGAGAAACAACAATATGAAGTCAAGAAAGCAAAAGATTGTTTGGAAGTAGAATATCCTGCATACAGACAAGATATCATGCACCCTGTTGATGTCATTGAAGATATTTTAATCTCTTATGGTTATAACAAAATAGAACCAATTCTGCCCAACTTAGCAACGACTGGTGAACTCTCAGAACTCGAAGAATTTTGTGAAGAGATTAGAAATGTCCTGCCCGGATTTGGTGCCCAAGAAATTTTGAATTTCACACTTACAAACAAAGAAATATTATTCAATAAAATGAACCTCAAAGAAGAAAACTGCGTCGAGATTGCCAATCAAGTTTCGAATAAATGGACCTGCATCAGGAATAATATCCTATCCTCATTATTAGACTTTTTAGAGCATAATACAACTCAGGAATATCCTCAGCAAATCTATGAAGTTGGTGATATTGTATTATTAAATGATAAAGCAGAAACAAAGACTGACACTAAGAAAAGTTTAGGGTGGTTGTTAGCAGACAAAAATGCAAATTTCACCAAAGCAAAACAGATAGTAGATTATATAATGACAGGTTTAAACATAGAATTCCAGATAGAAGAAGAGAAAAATGATTCTTTCATCTCAGGCAGATGCGCAAAAATAATTGCAAATAAAAAAGCCATTGGTATCTTTGGCGAAATCAATCCAAAGGTCTTGCAGAATTTTTCAATAGAGTTCCCAGTCTGTGCACTGGAGTTAGATATATCAGAATTATTCACACTCAAAAAATGACTTTCGACTTAGAATTGGAAAAAGCAGTTAAAGAAATTAAAAAAGCAAAAGCTAAATTAGTTTTAATCCAATTACCAGATGGACTGAAGCCACAGGCAACTACTATCAGTGATTATTTAGAATCCAAAACAAAAGCAAAAATATTAATCTGGTCAGACTCATGTTATGGTGCCTGTGATGTTCCTAATGTAAAAGTAGATTTAATCATCCAATTCGGACACAATTCTTTGCAACCAAAAATCTAAATCAAGCAATAAGCTCCAACACCAATCAAGCCCAAACTCAATAATTTATTCTTATTATAGAAATCAACAACAGGCTTGAACATGTATTCATTCACAAACTTCTCCAGATAAAGAGCACAATTATCCAATCTTCTCACAACTTTCTCCTGAACAAAATTCTTTCCTGCTATGTATGCATTTTTAACTTTATCAAAATAAGGTCTTAGTGAATTATTACTATAAGTAGTCTTGTAAGTAACCTTCCCATCAACAGATTCTTTCTTAATGCTAGTCGCAAAACAAGCATCATAAACCAACTGCGCAACCCCTTCAAAAGGTTTCAATATCAAATTCACTAAATCTTCTAGGCCCATAAACAAAATGAAAAAAATGTGTTATCCCGAAACTATTTCCTAAGGCTGAGTTTCTTTCGGGTATGAAACTC
>CAYYMN010000026.1:11724-14048 GCA_964473075.1 Candidatus Woesearchaeota archaeon | reverse complement strand
TGGATTGTGGATGTACAAGTGATACTCAGTGTGCAACTTATGGGAGTTATTTGTGTGGTTCGGCAGGAGATTGTTATTATACTGTAGGCATTAGTGGAAGTGCTGGAGATTCTTCTGGAAGTGGGAGTTCTAGTAGTGCTGATAGTGGAACTTCTGGTGTAAGTGGAGAGGTTACAACGCCTAGTAGTCTTTGTGATAGTGTGACTTGCAGTGATGGGATGGTTTGTGATGGGAGTACAGGAAATTGCATTTGTGATGCGGATACTGATTGTTTGAGCGGAGAGTATTGTGATGAGGCTACAGGAAGTTGTGTGACTAAAGAAGTTTGTAATGATCATATTGATAATGATAATGATGGATTAATTGATTTTGGTGGGTGTGATGAAGGAAATGATGGGGATATAGATTATGTTTGTGGGGATAGTGAAGAAACTTTTGTGGATTATGAAACAATAAGTTCTGATGGAATTTGTAATGATATTAGTGGGATTGGTATAGGGGGTTGGTATTCTGTTGTGGATCTTAGCTTTTTTGGGGCTGGAGATTTTGTGTGTGATCTTAGTGGTGCAGGAATTAATGGGGTTGTAGTAGAAGGAGATAGTGATTGTGGTGTTGAAGGGAGCGAGTGTAGTAGTGATTATGAATGCTTGAATGGGTTGGTGTGTGATGGTGGGTATTGTGGTGATGGGAGTTGTAATACAGATGATGATTGTGATGCTAGTGCTGCTTGTGATTTAGTTAGTTCAAGTTGTATAGAGTGTGTTGATAGTGATGGGGAAGACCCATTAGTTTATGGAGAGGTTAGTGGAGTTGGGTTATTCGAGAAGTATTTAGTTTCTAATAAAGATGAGTGCTTGGGTGGTTCTGATGTTGAAGAGTATTATTGTTCTGAGTATAATGGGCATTTGTTTGTGTTCTCGACTTCTATGGAATGTGATACTGGATATGTTTGTGTTGATGGGGCTTGTGTAGAGAGTGGTGTTGAAATTTGTGATGATGGGATTGATAATGATAATGATGGATTAATAGATTATGCCGGTGGATGTGATGAGGATGTGGATGGTGATATTGATTATGTGTGTGTAGCTAGTGATGAAGAGAGTGATTATGGATTATTAGTTGGTGATGATTCTTCAAGTTGTGGAGGGAATTGGTATTCTTTTGATAGAAGTTCTTATTTTGGAGATGATAGTTTGGAATGTAATGATGGTGGAGATATTGATGGTATTTTTGTATTTGGGGATAGTGATTGTGGTGTTGAAGGGAGTGAGTGCAATGGAGATTATGATTGTGGGGATGATGATTTAATTTGTTATTATGGAATGTGTGTGGTGGCGTCTACTGAAGTTTATGTTAATGTTACTGATGATGAAGAAGATGTTTATGAGTGCAATGATTTAATAGATAATGATGATGATGGATTAATTGATTATTATGGGGCTTGCGAGTATTCTTTACAAATGCAAATGGCGCCTGCTGTTGATGATTTAGTAACTACTAATACTTTGGTTGCTTGTGATGAGTTAGTTGGTATTAGTTTAGATATTTTAGATCAGGCAGATATCTATTCAATGTGTGTTGAGGAATGTTATAGTCTAAGTGGAACTATGTATGAATATGATTTTGATTGTGATAATTCGTTTGATGATAGTGAGACTGAAGAGGTTATATGTGAGGAGAGTTTGATTGATTGTGCTGAGGATGATGATTGTGGAAATGAAGGAATTTGTGTTGGGAATAGATGTGAATGGATTGCTGGAAAAGTTGGATGCGAGAGTGATAGTGATGATAGTGATTCAAGTGTTTCTGGGGCTGTTGTAGATTATGATGGATATTATTGGTATGATTATTGTGATAGTATTAATTCTATGTTTGATTTTGGTGATGAAAGTTATTTGTATGAAAGTGTGTGTGATAGTTGTTCATTAAAGAAAGAAGTATTTGAAATTGATGATTGTGTTTCTGGGACTGCTAGCGGGGGAGTTTCAGTAAATTCTAAATTAAGTGGTGGATATGCTAAGAAAGAAGGGAATTTAGTGGCGTGTTCTGGGGATACTGATGAAGTAGCTGGTTCTTTGACTGATGCGTCTGCAGATAGGCCTTATGTATTTGGAAATGTTGAAGTTGTGGATGGTATGTTGGATGATGTGGCTGATGTGTGTATTGGGAATTATTTATTAGAGGGAGTTTGTGAGGGGGGATATGCTTATCAAAATGTTTATTCGTGTGCTTATGGATGTACAAGGGGAGTTTGTTGCAAGGATGAGTGGTGTAGTAATGTTGAGACTTATGGAGAATGTGATGATTTAGTTGATAATGATTTT
>CAYYMN010000026.1:7600-11714 GCA_964473075.1 Candidatus Woesearchaeota archaeon | reverse complement strand
ATGGAAGTGGGGATTATAGCGGGGCTTGTTTTGATTTTTATGATTTAGTTCATGGTTATCATTTGAAATATTCTTGTGGGGAGTTGATGTTTGAGAATGGGGTTAGTTTAGATATTGGAACTGAAGAGTATTATTCTAAATGTAAAGAGCTTTGTGAGGATGAAAATGATTTTGATTATGGGGGGGTTTTTGTGATTGAGAAAGATAGCGATTGTGAGAGTGCTTTAGATGATAGTGAGGAATGTTTAGATGAAAATTGTGAAGAGATGTTGGAATGTAGTGATTTTAGGGATAATGATGAAGATGAATTAATGGATTATTATGGAACTTGTTACTATTCTGGGTTCTTTTTTTCTTGTGATGATTTAGTTGATGGTAGAGATAATAGTGATATTTATAATGAATGTTATGATTTGTGTGAGCGGAGAAAAGGTGATGATGGAGATTCTGTAGGGTGGGGTAAAACTTTTGCTTATGATGATGGGTGTGATAGTGAGACTGATGATAGTGAGAAATGGAGTAGTTCAGTTTATGAAAAAGGGTTTGAGTATCTGGAAGCAAAGGAGTTTGAAAGAGGGATTAGTTTAAGTGAATTGATTGATGTTTCTGAGATAACTGAAGATAGGTATGGAATTAGTGTTGCGAGGACTGATACTTTATTGGCTGTTGGGGTTGGATATCAAAAAAATTTAATTCAGAGAGATAGAGTAGAAGTTATGCTTGCACCTGAAGAAGAAAGTTTGTGGGGGAAAATAAAAGGTTTCTTCTTTGATGCTTATTCGAGTTTGTAAACTTTTTCGTAGTCTTTAATTATATTTTTTATGGAATATTTTTTGGATTCTTTTTTGTTGTTGAGCTGGATTTGTTGAAGGTGGTTTTTATCTAGAATTAATCTTGAAAGCTTTTGTTTGAGTTCTTCTAAGTTTTGGTAGTCGAATAAATAACCTTGTTTGTCTTCTTGGATAAGGAATCTTCCGCCTTCAGTTCTTGTTGAAATCAGAGCGCAACCTTGAGCCATTGCTTCTATCAAAACTATGCCAAAGGCTTCCCATTCACTCGGGAGGATGAATATTTGTGTGGATTTGAGAGCTTCAAGTTTTTCTGTGATCCTGCCAGTAAAAATAATTTTGTCTTCTATATCTAGCTCTTTTGCGATTGCTTTTAAGCGGATAGTTTCATTGTCTATGTCTGAACCCATTGCAAGGAAAATAATATTAGGGTTTATTTTTAGTAATGATGGGAGGATTCTAATTATTTGGTCAAGGCCTTTGTATTTTTGGATGCGACCCAGATATGAGATTATAAATTTGTTTTTTAGGTTGTATTTTTTTTTGAAGGCTGTTGTTGAAACATTCTTAAAAGTCTCTTCAGGAATTGAGTTGGGAATAAAGTGAATATTTCTTAAACCGTATCCTTGCATCCATTTGTATTGTTCTGGGTTGACTTGTATGGCAGAGTTATATAATCTATTAATTGGGTATTCAAAAGCTACATAAAGTTCTCTTAGGATTCGTTGCCAAAGGGGATATTTCTCGAGTGCCATGAATGGACCATGAGGGGTATTAATGAGTTTGGTTTTGGTGAAGATTTTTCTTAATAATATTGCTAAGTCTTGGAAGAAGAAGCCCAGGCTTTGGACATGCAAAACATCAAGTTTATATTTCAAATGATGAAAAGCTAGATTGGGATTGAATTTCAAATAATATTTGTAGTTAAAGTATAATGGGCTTCGGTGGATTTGGATGCCTTCAATGATTTCTTCTTTAGAAAATTTTTGATTGTCTTTTCTATCTGAGGTGAATACATGGATTTCATGATTTCTTTTTACTAATTCTTTAGCTATATTGAAAGTAAGTTCTTCCATGCCGCCAGTTGCAGGATAGAAATAGTTTGCAATGAAGCCTATTCGCATGGGTTTATTTTTGGGGGTTAGTTTATAATATTTTTGAATGATTGTTTTGAAATTATGATGTTTAAGCAAAGCGCAAATCTTTCGGTTTTTTCTGGGAAAGGTTTATTAAGATTATTTTGAATGTGATTCTTATGGAAGAAAAGAAATCTTTGGTTGTGTTTCAGGATAAGAGAATTAGAAGAACTTGGCATAATGATGAATGGTATTTTGTTGTAGAAGATATTGTACAAGCTTTAACTGGTTCAAATGATGTAAAGAGCTATATTAGTAAAATGAAGCTTAGAGATGAAGGGCTTTCTAAAGGGTGGGGACAAATTGTCCGTATCCTTTCATATTTTAGAGGAATTACAATAACAATTAAGTTTGCATAATGCTTATAAATTGAGTATTTTGTTGTTTAAGCATGAGGGTTTTGTTAGTTTATCCTAATATAGTTGAGTCGCCAAAGGATATTTCTATTGGGTTAGGAATTGTTGCGACGTTGTTGAAAAAAAATAATCATTCTGTTGAACTATTGGATAATACTTTTGGGTTGAGTGATGAAGAGATTGTAGAAAAAGTGAAAAGGTTTGATCCTGAGCTGGTTGCTGTGACTGCGGCTTCGAATGATTTGGAGAGGGCGAAAGAAATTTGTTCGTTGATAAAAAAACAGAGGGATATTTTGGTTGTGTGTGGTGGGTATCATGTGACCATTGCACCAGAAGATATTTTGAAAGAAGAGTGCTTTGATGTGGTTGCGATTGGCGAGGCTGAGTATTCATTATTGAAGCTAGTTGGATCTATTGAGAATGGGGAGATTGATTATTCCATTGAAAATCTTTGGTTCAAAGGGCATGAAAGAAATATTATTAGTGAGTTGAATGAGGACTTGGATGAATTACCTTTTGCTGACAGAGAAATATTTGATTATCAGAAGTATATCAATGCAAATAGAGGATTGGCAACATTCATGTCGAGCAAGGGATGTCCTTATTTGTGTTCATATTGTATCAATAAAGTGTTGATTGAAAAGTATAAAGGCAAGGGGAAATTCTTGAGGTTTAGGAGCGTTGAAAATGTATTGAATGAAATTAAGGAAGTATTGAATAAATATAAAGTTAAAGAGATTGAGTTCTATGATGATACTTTTACTCTTGATAAAAAGAGATTGAAAGAATTTTGTGAGAGATATGAAAAAGAAATCAGATTGCCTTTTTATGTGAATGCCCGAGTGAATGCTGTTACCAAAGAAGATTTTATTTTGTTGAAGAAAGCAGGGTGTGTTAGGGTGTCGATAGGAATAGAATCTGGAGATAATGTGATTAGAAATGAAGTCTTAAAGAGGAATCAAACTGATGAGCAAATTATTGAAACTTTTAAGAATGCAAAAGAAGTAGGGTTGAAGACTTATGCATTCAATATGATTGGGATTCCACAAGAGAATTATGAGAGCATTTTGAAGACCATTGAATTGAATAGGAAAATACAACCAAATTATGTTGGTGTGTCAATATTCAATGCTTACAAAGGGACTGAGCTTTATGAGTATTGTGAGAGAAATAATTTGTTGCAGGGATTGAGTTCAAGTTCGTATTTCCAGTCGAGCAATGTGATACATCCGAGGTTTAGTATTAAGGAATTGAAAAAGATTAGAGATTCATTTGGGTTTGAGGTGTATAAGAAGCATAACAAGAAGAGGGCGTATATTGATTTGATTGATAAGAAGTTGACCAGGATTCCTTTTTATAATAAGTTGAGATCTTTATTGATAGAAAAGGGTGTGAAGAGGTTGATAGAAAAATGATTTCTGTGATTATTACTGCATACAAGGAAGATAAGACCATCGGGAGGGCAATTGAAAGTTTTTTGAGGCAAAAGGTTGAGGAGGAAATGGAAATTCTTGTTGCATGTCCAGACGAGGTGACTAGGAAAGTGATTTTAGAGTATTCTGAAAAGTATTCTAATGTCAAACATGTTTATGATCCTGGAGAGGGGAAGCCAACTGCGTTAAATATTTGTTTTAAGGCTGCTAAAGGGGATAAAATTATTATGAGTGATGGGGATGTGTATGTGTCTGAGAATTCTGTTAATGCTTTGCTAAGAGAGTTGAATAAAGAAAAAGTTGGGGCAGTAACTGGACGACCAATTTCTGTGAGTCCACGAGGAAAAATGTTTGGGTATTTCTCGCATTTGTTGACTGATATTGGGGCGCATGATACAAGA
>CAYYMN010000026.1:1088-7590 GCA_964473075.1 Candidatus Woesearchaeota archaeon | reverse complement strand
GAAGTATGTTAAGCAGGGAAAATTCATTGTTGTTTCTGGGTATTTATTCGCGATGAAAAAATTGTTGGATTCTATACCAAAGGATGTATTGTCTGATGATGCTTTGATGTCGCATATGATTTTTGAAAAAGGGTATAAAATTGGTTATGCGCCAGAGGCGAAAGTTTATGTTAAATATCCAGATAATTTCAAGGATTGGATCAAGCAAAAGAAGAGGTCTGCAGGAGGGTTTAATCAATTGAAAGAATTTTTTCCTAATCAAAAGAGAATGAGATCTTTTTGGGAAGAAATCAAAGAGGGCTGGTACAAGCCATTTACTTATCCACGAAACTTGAAGGAGTTATTCTGGACTAAGCTCTTGTATTTTTTGAGGTTGTATCTATGGTTGGTTATCTATTGGGATTTGAATGTTCGGAAGAAGTCATTTAAAGAAGTTTGGGTTAGGGTTGAGAGCACTAAGTGATTCTATGACTTTGATAAAATTCTTTGCTCTTCTTAGTGATGTTTCAGCTTTTGTTCTTTCTTCAAAATTAATCATATTGTCTCCTCATTAATGAAACAAAATAATCATAACCAGTGAGTATTATATGATTTTTTATGATTTCGTTTGCTACATTAAGTTCATTTCTCTTAAAAAGCATTTCTTTGAAGTTTTTTTCGTAAATAATATTAAAATCAATGTCATAAAGAGCAAGTGTATTCTTGGCTTGTCTTTCAAATATGTTTTTGTCTGTATCATTTGGAATTATGAATAATAAATCAATGTCTGAGGAAGTTTTTTTAGTTTTAGTTTGACTGCCAAAAAGAATGCAGCACAAGGTATGTAAGGAAGATATCTTTTGAGGGAGTTCTTTTAATTCTTTATTCTTTTGTTTCCAATTGTTTGTTCTTTCTATTTCTGCTTGAACTATTTCTAAGTTTTCTTTTTGGAATTTTAATGATATTACTTTACTTTGACCAATTTGGTTTACTTCTAAAAGGTCTTTTTGTTTTAATATATTGATTAATCTATGTGTTTGAGGATATTTTTGCTTTTGGATTAATGATATTTCTCTTATAGTGTAACTTTTTGTCAGGTCTTCTAGCAAGAGCATTATTATTTCTTGTTCTTTTTTGTTTAACATTTTTGTTATAATAGTATAATATATTTATTATATAAGCTTTTTGATTTAATCTGAGCAATGTTCCCTGTAAAGTCGCATTATTGTGGTTGATTGTTTCAAAACAATTTGACGAGAGTTCAAAATTACTAATAATCTACTAAAATAGACTAAATTAGTAGAAAGATATATAAATAAGTCTGTGTTTAGTAGTTAGATGAAGATTCCAGAAAAGCCAAAAGATATCTCCGAAGTAATGAAGTCGATTTTAACAGATAAGGTAAATATCTTTAAGTTACTTGATGATGTTCAAATAAGCTCATTTATAACAAAATGTAATCAGGAATATATTCATTGGGATCAATTAAGAAGAAAAGAGATTCCGAAAGATGTCAGTAAAGAAGAGATTTGGGCAATACTTAAGATATTTAGGTCGCAACAATATAAATTATTCAAATTTAATGAATGGCAATTCAAGTATATTCTCCTAGGAGATGTACAAAGAAAACTTCATCTTCTTGATAAAGGGGCAGCTGGAAATTTAGAAACTAATCTGACTTCAATCAATCATGGTGATAAAGAGAAATATATGATAAGTTCTCTTATGGAAGAAGCTATTGCTTCCAGTCAATTGGAAGGTGCTGCAACTACCAGAAAAATTGCTAAAGAAATTTTACGATTAAGAAGAAAACCAAGAAATATATCTGAACAAATGATAGTTAATGGTTATGAAACAATGCAAAAAATCGTGAAAATGAATAATAAAAAAATAACTCCAGAAATGATTCTTGAACTTCAAAGCAGTATCACAAGAAACACACTCAAAAATCAGGAAGATGAGGGTCGATTTAGAGATAGCAATGAAGTAGTTGTTGGTGATCCTTTTGATGCATCAAAGATATATCATACACCACCAGATTATAAGCAGATATCTAAATTGATAGATAAGTTTTGTATGTTTGCAAGTGATGATGAAGGGGAATTTGTTCATCCAATTGTTAAAGGAATCATTCTTCACTTTTTAATTGGTTACATTCATCCATTCAATGACGGAAATGGAAGAACTGCAAGAACAATATTTTATTGGTATATTTTGTCAAGAGGGTATTGGTTATTTGAGTTTATGGCGATATCACGAATATTACTTTATTCGAAAGTTCAATATGGACTTGCATATTTACACACAGAAACTGATGAGAATGATCTGACTTATTTTATCAATTATAACCTTGAGGCAATGGAAAGTGCATTAATTGATATGGAAAAATATATTGCTAAACAAAAACAGGAACAACAGGAAGCAATGAAATTAGTTCAAGGAATTAAAAATATTAATTTTCGTCAGGCAGGAATACTTAAAGATTTTGTAAAAGAACCTGAAAAACACTTCATTATTGCAGAGGTTATGAGCAATTACAATGTTGTTTATCAAACTGCACGAAATGATTTACTCTCTCTTACAAATCATGGATATCTTGAAAAAATAAAAATAAAAAACAAGTTTGTATTTAAGCTTGCAAAGAAAAAAGTTTAATTCTTTTTACATTATCGAATTTTAATAGGATTTGCTTTTTCCATAAGAAATTTTGTTATTTTCTGGAATTAGAAGATTTGGATTGATAACTATTAGGTTTTAAATTTTAGGAAAATAATTTACTTCTGGTAATGTTGTTACTTTGAAAAAAATGTATTTATAAGCTTTCATTTGATGTAAATAATATATCTTGGAATGTATATTTTGGTGTATAAAGATATATAAACCAAATTCTTTTGATGTATGCAAGAGGTGAATTGAGATGGATGCAAAAGTGAGTGTGAAGGTCATTGTTGATAAGTTGACCCTGGAGACAAAGTCTATATTTTCTGAAAAGGTGTATAATATTGCTGCTGAGATGGGGTTAGGCGAGTGCATTGTGCAGGATTGTTTGCAGCAGCTAATGGCAGAAAATTATATTTGTGAACCTGTGTGTGGTGTTTTGAGAAAGAATTAAGGAATTATTTCAGCGTCTTGGACTATTATTAAAAATTCTTCTTGTTTTAAATGTTGTCTCCATAGTTCTTTATTGGGAGTAAACCATTTTTGAATCACCTCACTTAATTAATTATTTATCGACGAGTAAGTATATATACTTTTCTATTTGTCGTCGATAAATTTAAATTATACTCTTCAAATAATTGTAACACAGCCTGCTTGGGGTGTGGAGGAGGTCAACTTTTGGAGATGGATAACAGAAGTTTTCTAATTTCTTTATTTTTTCAATAAGGTTTATAAATTCTGCAACTATTATTTTTGATTTGAGGTGGTAAAAGATAGGAAGATATATTGCTTGGTTTTCTGAATTGAATAAAAATTCTAATCCTATTGCGGGTGGTAAAGGTGCAAATTTAGGAATTATGTATAATATTGGATTGCCTGTTCCTCCTGGGTTTGTTATTACTTCATTTGCGTTCAAGCATTATATTCAAGTTACAGGAATTGATAAGAAAATTTTTGGAAAGTTAAAAAAATTGGATGTTGAAGATAATGATAAATTACAGGAAGCTGCAAAGTGGATACAGAATTTGGTTGTGACTACGCCAATGCCAGAAGCAGTTAAAGAGGAGATTATTGAAGCATATGATGAGATGGATGTTAATAGTTCTAAGGTTGAAGATATTATGAAAAAAGGTGATGGGGCTTTAGTTGCTGTGAGAAGTTCAGCGACGGCCGAGGACCAAGTTGATGCTTCTTTTGCGGGGCAGCAAGCTTCGTTCATGAATGTCAAAGGGCATAGAGAGTTGATTGCACATGTGCTTGCGTGCTGGGCATCATTGTATACTGCAAGGGCTATTTATTATCGAGTGAAAAATAAGTATGAGCATGAGAAAGTTTTGATTGCAGTGGTCATTCAAAAGATGGTGAACTCAGATGTAGCAGGGGTAATGTTTTCTGTGAATGTTGTTAATCAGGATGTTTCTGAAATATTAATTGAAGGAGCATATGGATTAGGCGAGGCTGTGGTTTCTGGTTCTATTACTCCTGATGAGTTTGTTGTGGATAAGAAATCTTTGGAAATAAAAAGTAAAAAAATTGCAAAAAAGACTTGGATGTATACAAGAGATGCGAAGACTTTGAGGAATATTAAGGTTGATGTTGAAAAAGATTTGCAGGAAGAGTCGTGCTTGAAATTGGATCATGTAAAAAAGTTGGCAGAGTTGGCAGTGAAGATAGAGAAGCATTATGGGAAGCCACAGGATATGGAGTTTGCTATTGAGAAAGGGAAGATTTACATTACACAATCCAGGCCTGTGACGACGATGAAGAAAGAAGAAGAAAAAGAAGTGCCTGTGGATATGAAAGTTATGAAAGGAGATATTAGTTTGAATGATGCAACATTGTTAGTCTCTGGATTGCCTGCATCTTTTGGGGTTGCGAAAGGGAAAGTTGTTATTGTTAGGGATTTGGCAGACTTGAAAAAAGTTATTAAGGGGGATATTTTAGTTGCGAGGATGACTACGCCAGACATGGTACCTGCAATGCAGAGAGCTTATGGGATTGTTACTGATGAAGGAGGGAGCACTTGTCATGCTGCGATCATATCCAGAGAAATGGGAATACCTTGTGTTGTTGGAACAGAAATGGCGACGAAGAAATTAAAGGAAGGGATGTTTGTAACTATTGATGCTGCTAAGGGGAAAGTGTATCAAGGGAATGTTTCAATTGCAGTGAAGGAAGAAGAAAAACCATTGTTGATTAAAACTAAGACCAAAGTCAAAGTGATTCTGGATTTGCCTGAACTTGCAGAGCATGCTGCGGCATCTGGTGCGGATGGTGTTGGACTTTTGAGGAGCGAGTTCATTAATATGGAAGGAAGAGCGCATCCTGTTTATTTAATCGAGCATGGAAGAAGGGAAGAGTTTGTTAAGCATTTGACAGAGAGTTTGAAAGTGATTGTTAAAGCATTCAAGAATAAGCCTGTGTGGTATAGGACTTTGGATGCGAGGACTGATGAGTTTAGAAACCTTAAGGGTGGAGAAGAAGAGCCTAAGGAAGATAATCCAATGATGGGCTGGAGGAGCATTAGAAGGAGTTTGGATCAACCGGAGTTGTTGACTGCAGAGTATGAAGCAATTGCTCGAGTGTATAAAGCCGGGTTCAAGAATTTAGGGATTATGATTCCATTGGTTACAGATAATATTCAAGTGCGTGAGGCAAAGAAAATATTTTATGAGAAGACTGGGATAAAGCCTGTGAAAGAAATAAAGTTTGGGGTGATGGTGGAGACGCCTGCGGCTGTGCAGATGATTGATGAGATTTGCAGGGAAGGGATTTCGTTTGTTTCTTTTGGGACTAATGATTTGACGCAATTTACTTTGGCTTGTGATAGGAATTCTGCGCGAGTGGCTAAATTATATGATGAGATGCATCCTGCTGTGTTGAGGCAGATACACAAAGTTATGAAAGTGTGCAAGAAATATAATGTTGAGACTTCTATCTGTGGGCAGGCGGGGTCGAAAGAGGAAATGGCTAAGTTCTTGCATAAGGAAGGGATTGATTCCATATCTGCGAATGTGGATGCTGTGAATTCAATACGAAGAACTTTTGCGAAGATTGAAGGGTTGATGAAGTAAACATTTAAAAGAAATTAGAGGTTGAAAATGGATCCAAAAGTAAAAAATTTTTTGAAAAATGTCTTGATAAGGAGTGGGCCACTTCCAAGGTTCATTTTGGATAAAAATTTTAGAGATTATATGATTGTTAAAGCTCCAAAACTTGCTCCAGTTTTAGCAAGAGCTGCTGTCACGAAAGGGGAAAGTTTAGCTGAAAATCCTGAAGATCTTAAAGCTGTATTAGAGTTTGTAATAAATGATCCAGGTGTTCCCAATTCATTGAATAAATGGGGTGTTGATTAATTCTGAAGAGGGAAGAAAGTATATTCTGCCTATAAAAAGAGTTGTTAAATAATTATTTTTTACTGAATAACTTTAGGTTTTTTACTTTTAATCCTTTCAAGTTCTTTCATCATATAAATATTTTCTGTCTGAAATTTTCTGAGGATCATTGAATATTTGTGCATTTTAGTAAGAATATCATTCATAAAGTCTTGAACTTCTATAGCTTCGATTTCTAATCCAACTGGCTCTAATATTTCTAATGTTGAAGGCATATAATCATAACAGATTTCGGTTAGTTTTTTGAGGTTCTTAGTTTCTATTTCTATATCTGCGAATGTGCTCCAGAGTTTATTCTTTTGTTCTTGGGCTTCGTAAGCATTGACATTAATTACTTCTATTTGTTTGTCAGCTTTGAGTTTATTGATGACTTCCCCTAATGCTTTCTCAACATGCTCCTTAGGCGAGCCCAGAACTTCAACTGTGATCCTTGATACAATAGGTTTCATATATTTTTGCTCCGATGATTA
>CAYYMN010000026.1:0-1078 GCA_964473075.1 Candidatus Woesearchaeota archaeon | reverse complement strand
TATTTGAAATAATCGTTATCCAATTCGCTTAAAGCACTGATGAGAAATTTTTGTAACCAGGTTTTTCTAAATCTGAATCAAAAATAATTTGGTTGTTTAAAAGATTTTCTATCATCCTAATTTTATTGAATTATTTTTTAAAAAGGTATGCCTTGTAAATCCGGAAGATTTTCGGATTGGAATCTTTGGAGTAATGAACAATCTTTAGGGAAATATAATCTACCATCTTCTACCCTGATTTCTATGAATTCACCTTCTAACACTTTTCTTCGTCTAACATATTGCCATGTTTCTAGTTTGGCTTTACTAGTAGGAAATTGTTCCATAAAAGACTAAGGTTTGAAGTAAACATTTCTTTCGGTGATGAATTCAGAAAAATTATGACCATTTGTATTTTTGACTATTTCATTTATTGAATCTGAAAGTCTATAATATAAAAAAGCCCAAAGGAGTTCGCGATCCTGGTATGCATCTTTGAATTTAGAAAATTGATAGTTTGCAACTGAGATTGCTGTTTGGTGCCTACTTCCTAAAAGTTTGCATTTGAGTTCTATTGCATAAACATCGTCACTTAAATCTATGCCTTCATAACCATTTGTCTGCATTCCTAATATCTTAGTGAGCCGGTGTCTATGGAGTGATTCTAATTTTGTGGAGTATGGACTTCCTTTTTTTGACATAAAGTTAAATTTTCACTTTGAATTTGAAAGAATATATGTTAAAGAATTTGTTGTTTTTTTGCAATTATTTTTATGGAGTTCTCAAGGAGGTCTGTGCCAATGTAGCCTGCGATGATACTAATTTTATAATCAGAGTCGAATAATAAACCTGTGGTGGCGCCTATGATTGCTGAGGCTACTAATGTGAATAATACTTTTGACCATTTGATTTTGGTCTTAGAACGAGAGGCTTTCATCAAACCTACACAGGCTCTTGCTGTTCCGCCTAACATTCCCAATAGTGCATTTATCCAAATCATTGAAATATTATAAGAGAGAAGTATATTTAAAATTAACTAAAAAATGGCTCTGTAGAACAGTTTTGTATTCTTAGACCCTGAAAGCTAAAAATAAAGAAT
>CAYYMN010000025.1:11578-14266 GCA_964473075.1 Candidatus Woesearchaeota archaeon | reverse complement strand
AAACAAGATTCTTAAGCCTTACGGCTTAGGAATTTTTATGTTTTCTACAGAGCCTGATTTCAAAAAATTACAAACTATCCCCAAAATAAGATTTAATTCTCTTCCCGCCTCTAACTTTTATCTGCCTAATTCTTTCCTTACTCACACCAAAATCTTCTCCCAATTCTTTCAAAGTTTTTTTATCAAATAATATTCCTTCCACAATCGTTCTCTGTCTATCATCCAACATTCCCAATGAATCAAAAACTTCTCTTACTAAAATCTTCTCTTCTACATTACTTTCCAAACCTACACAGCTCTCTAATGAATCACCATCTTCAAAAACAGGCCCAAATAAATCTCTATTAAGCCCCAACAATGTGGAATAGACAAATTCAGCGGAATGACAAGGATCAATAACTTTTTTATCTTTTTCAAATTCTTTTATAAGAACTGCCAAAGCATCATCTCTAGAACCAGCACCTTTAATCAAAGAATTATATCTATAAGTCCTAGCATAACTCAAACCTATTGACACTGACTGTCTATTTCCTTCCCTAAACATTTTCCGCCCAGCATAAAGATGAACAAAAGTTGAAAACTTAAATAGAGGTTTATATTTATGAAAATTTAAATTCAATTCCAAAGAACCAATTTGCACTAAATCTTTCTCTGAAACTACTTGATTTGATCTCAAAGAAACTCTAACAAGAACTCCATAAGCATTCTTTATTCGAATACCACCATTCATTAAATTATGTGCAACACCAAACAAAAAAGGTCTCAAATTAGGAATTACAAGATTAACAATCTCCATCTGTCTTTCATTTCTATTTTTACAACTATCTCCAACAGGCAAATAAGATAAATATTCCAAAGCAAAATTAGTTAATTCATCCCAAGTATAAGTCTTCATCTCTTTTCAAAAAAATAATTACTATTTAAAACCATTTGTTCAAACTTTCTTTAGGCTTCAACTCTCTCAGCTTGGCAAATGTACTCTCAACTCTCTCCAAAGAAAAATCATGCTCATCAACCAAGATAGATTTGACTTTTTCCTCATCTAACTCATAATTTTTCAACTTAACATCCTCCACAGGAATCTTCTTAAAAATTTCAAATATTTCTTCCCAATCAAAATCAACCTCAAACTTAGAAAATATCTTTCCAAAATCTTTCTCTTCATGCAACAACTTTAAAGCCTTTTTCGGCCCAATCCCATTTATTCCCCCAGGATTATAATCAGTCCCAATCATAATTCCTAATACAATTAACTGATCTTGCGTTAAACTATTCTTCTCTAATACATCCTTCAATTCTACTAAATATGGCGCAATCAACACATACTTCCCTCCAGTAATCTTTCTTTTCTGTGCCAAAGTCAAATTAAACACTAACCTATCAGCCCCAAATAATAATGAATCATAATCCTGTGACGCCGATGCCCAAACAATCTTTTTTTTCACCATATACGCACACTGCGCCTCTGCTTCTGATGGCGCTTGCACTACTGGCAACCCCAAAGCATTTAATAACTCCATAGCTTCATCAAACATTTTTGTATTAACAAATGATAATTGCTTTGCATACTTGCTCGAACTCTCCAAATCATCCTGGATCACAGCCTTGTTAAACTTTTCATAAGCCCTTTCCTTTGCTTCTCTTCTTTTCACACGAACTTTTTCTTTCAATTCTGGCGCAACCCCATCAAACACGAACACAGGAGTAATTCCCTTCTGCATCAAATTTGGCACTCTCGAGAACAACCCCACTAAATGCGAAGTCACTTCATTATTTGAATCCTTCAATGGTGTCCCATCAGCTTGCCTTATAGAACTCAAGAACTGAAATATCACATTCGACGCATCCACTGCTAATGTTTTCCCTTCCAGCTCCTCCCATTTTAAATCTCTCCTTTCAACAAGCTCAGAAATCTTTACTCCCATAACAAAGAATTAATAAAAATAAGTATAAATAGTTTGCTAAGAACCTAACCAAATATTAATAAACCAAAAGAATCAAAATTCCAATAAAAGATGGTGATTAAAAAAATTTCTTTTAAGCATGGCTGGTGGTACTTCTACAGAGTCCACGAACCCAAAACAAATATACTAACAAAAAAGTTTCCAGAACTAAAATCTTTTCTCTATGATATCTTCGATAATTGCCCACACGAATACTTCGAAGTCGAACCCAGATCTTCACATTTACAATTTAACTTAAACAATTTAAACTTAAAACATATTCCTCAGCATGAACTTAACATCTTGGCAAAAAATGGACTAACAACAAACGCAAAACGCTTTACTACATCCCATCCAAAAGTTCAATTATTCATGCTTGAAGAAGATTCTAGCACAATCGCAATTGAAGTTCCTTTATGGCTAAAATCAAAAGAATTAACAAATTACGAACAAATATTCAATTCTACTAACCCTCTGACTGGTCACATTGATGCTTTAAGAGTTGAGGATGATAAGATTTGGATCTGGGACTACAAACCGAACGCCAACAAAGAAAAATTTGCTTCTACACAAACCTTCTTCTATGCTTATATGCTCTCTACAAGAACTCAAATCCCACTGGACAATTTCAGATGCGGCTACTTCGACTCATCTAACACTTATGTCTTTGATCCAAACAAATGCAAAGTTCCACAGGTTCTCCAAGATAAACTATTAAAATAACATCAACATAAAATATAATGTT
>CAYYMN010000025.1:0-11568 GCA_964473075.1 Candidatus Woesearchaeota archaeon | reverse complement strand
ATACTTCATGCAAAAACTAACTTTAATCTTCAGTGACATTGAAATTGGCATTGGCAACACTACTGACGACTTTGTTGAGGACGATTTATTTTGCGAAACACTAAGATCAAACTTTCATTACTCCAAAAAATATCCAATAGACCTAGTTCTGAATGGCGATATATTTGACTTCCTTAAAGCCCCTTATAAAAAGACTTATCCAAGGCATGTTACCGAAAAAATTTCTTTATGGAAACTCGAACATATGTACAAAGCCCACCCAAAATTCTTTAATATTCTTCACGAATTCCTAAGTTTAGGTAACACCAGAGTTATATTTGTCATAGGCAACCATGATTATGATTTAATTTACAAGAAGATCAAGAATGAACTAAAAAGAATTCTTTCCAATAATAATGAAGAAATTAAAAAAAGAATAATCTTCCCTGGCTTCGAATTCAAAAGTTACCAAATATTATTTGAACATGGCTCTCAAATGGACCAATTTTTCTATGTTGATCCTAAATCTTTGATCCATCCTAAGATTCAAACCATCGTCGACAAACCTTTCCTGCTAGTCCCCTGGGGCTACAATGCATTAAGAGAACACCTACTGATCATCAAAGAAGAATTTCCATTGATAGAAAGAATCTTCCCAAAGAAGCAAGTCATAGATTTGCTAGACACAAACATAAAAAAAAGAGTAATTGTTGATACTTTCTTTTACATGCTTAAATCTTTCTTCTTCACCCAATTCCGATACAAGCAAGACAAATTATACAACTTCACCTGGCAAGACTTCAAAAAGTATATGCGAAATTTTCTAAAAAAAGATTATGATATAAAATTTAACGATAAAGCAGAAATGAAACTCCTCTCTAGCAGATTCAAAGTCATTTCCTTTGGTCACAACCACATCTCATCATTATACAAAGTCAAGGACAAATATATTTTGAACACTAACACATGGCGTGACGAATACGAATATTCTGACCAAACAAAAACTTACCACCCAACAAAAAAAGATTACGGTTTCATTCTTCATGACAAACAAAAAATTTATGAAATTAAATTAATCCATGTCAAATCCAACCAAAGACAACTAAAACCTTCCGAAATTAAAGGTTTAAAACCCCTTCAATGACCTCTGCCCAGAAATCATATCTTCAAATTTCAAATCAATAAAAGATAATATCGCATCAGCAATGGGCTTAATTTGCTTGTTGATATAATGCTCATAATCATATTTTCCATGAACCAACTCCACAGGCTCCACGCCCTCAGTTGTATATACATATCTTACAACATGCCCTTTGAAATTCTTCAGTTTTCTGGCAGCCTTCACATGCGGCGGTGTAGTTTTGGTATACTCTTCTAAGGGCTTCTGCAAACCTTTCTTATACACTAGCAACTCATCATACTTCCCACTCTTCAAATCCCTGACAAAATTAAACACAAACTCCTCAACTCTCTGCCCTGTAAACACCCTCATCAGCAAATCCTCCTGGAACTTCTTCGCTAACTGTGTCCAATCCCCTCTAACAGCCTCCATCCCAGTTATGTCCAGCTTTCCATCAATCAACCCCGCATACCTCTTCTTCGCCCCTTTCACTTCCCCTCTCAACCTCGGCATCAAAAATTTAGTATACGCTTTGTCAAACTCTAAATACATATGACACTCAACATTATACTCATCTTTTATATAATCCTTCAAGATCTTATTCATTTTAATTTCCAACTCTTTCCCAACTTTTTTAGGATCATCTTTCGCAACAACAAAGCAACTGTCTGTATCGGCATATATCACTTCATAATTTTCTTCCCGAATCCAAGTAGCCATTTTTTTAATGAACAACCTTGAAAATGCAGTAATCGCACTCGCTAACTCCAGATTATAATACCTGCACATTGGTGACGCCATCACCCCATAGAACGAATTCAACAAAATCTTAATTGCATACCTCCCAACCTCATCCTTATTTTTTTTATACTCTTCTCTGACCTCCATCAAATTCCCAATTATTTCTGGCATTATCCCATCTTCTCTCGAGAAAATTGCCCCGTTTGGCGCCTTGATTCCCCTCTTCCCAAAAGTCAATGGATCAATATTAAAAGTCCTCATGATTGACGGATACAAGGATTTAAAATCCATTACCACAATATTATCATACAACCCTGGCTTCGACTCCATCACATACGCCCCAATGATAGGCTCCTCCTTCACATTATGCTCTACTGATGTAACAACATACCCCCTATCCCTAATCTTTTTCAAATAAATGGAATCCAATGAAGCAATGCTCCCGCGCACACTATCCAACATCAACCCAGTAAGGTAACATCTCTTCACATATAATTCTAACAAATTACTTTTCTTCAACACATTTAACACAAGTTCAGAATCCTTCAAATTATAATACACCAATTTCTGCTGATCTTTCTCAAACAATTTTTGTATCTCCTCTCCCTTGTCAATGAACTGCACACTCTTTCCTTTGCCAATATAATACTGCGCCACAGTCTCTAATTTATAATCTTCTAACTTCAAACTCCCCTTCACCCACGCCATCAAATCTATTACTTGCCTCCCATCTGCAACAGCTTTTGAACTTTCAAAGAACCCCTCTCGAAGAATCAACTTTGATGCATTATTCATTCTTCCCATAACAAATGGCACCTCTAATTTCTTGCACCTTTTTTGTATGACCTTCAAATCAAAATCAATGACACTCCATCCTGTAATCATGTCCGGATCCAATTCTTTGATCAACACAAAAAACCTCTCTAACATCTCCTTCTCACTCTTAAAACTCTCTGCTAACTTCAAATTTTTCTCAGAAACAATCAACACTTTTTTGTATCCATCCATAATTAATGAAATGCAATAAATTTCCTTCGCACTCTTTTCAGTTTCAATATCAATAGCTAAAATTTTTAAATTAACTTTCGCCTCCGCACTTTTCAACTCTGGATCCTTAAAGACTTTGATTCCATCCTGGTACTCATACTCCCCTTTGATTTCCACACCCGCCTGAATCTTCTGATCAATTAAAAATCTCGAAGCAAATTTAATATCCGCCTCATAAGTTTTGATCTTCTCCCCTTCGAATATCTTCCTCAGCTTAGCCACATCAGACGGAATCTCTTTTAATATTTTCACAACTTTTTGTTCCTCAAAATTTTTCAATAAACATTCCTCATACACAAACTCATCCAACTCCAATGCTTTCTTCAAATCACTTTCTTTGATAAAAAAATAAGGCCTTAAATAATTCAAAGTCAAGAATGCCTCGCCATTTTCTAACCGCCCGAATAAAGCAACATATGCTCGTCCGCCAATGATTCTATAAGTTGCATCAACAATGAATCCTTTCATAAACAAAATCAATCAAGAGGAATATAAAAAACTATCTTCTATAAATGCCAACCAAGTAATATCTACTTTAGAGACTAAATTTTATAAATTTCAAAATATTTGTTTTTTCGACGATACAAAGACGCCTACTCAACCCCACTAGCGATTGAAGTGTTTGGAGCAAAGCGACTAAATTATAAAAAAAATTATCCAGTATAACTCACTTTTGAAGCAATCTGCGCACCACGAGCAGTTCGTATATAACTCTCTTCAATCTCTTTATACCTGTTCATATCCTCTTCTCTGATAGAACCTCTAACCTTCGCAAGCGCTTTCTCAAAATGCTTCATCGCAACTTCCTTCGCATCAATATTTTCTCTCAATGCCAGCATCGCAGCTTCCCTGCAAATTCCTTCAATATCACTTCCAACATAATTTGGCGTCTTCTCCACTAACACTTTGAAATCCACATCCTTCGCTATAGGCATATTCTTTTTCTCAGTATACATTTTGAATATATCCATTCTAGCTTTCTCATCAGGCAAAGGGGTTAATAAAATCCTGTCAAACCTTCCTGGCCTCAACAATGCTGGATCTAAGATATCCGGTCTGTTCGTCGCTGCAATCACTACCACATCCTTCAGTTCTTCTAAGCCATCAATCTCAGTCAATAGAGTATTCACCATTCTCTCTGTCACACTATTCTCAAATCCTCTCCCTCTCCGACTAGCAATGGAATCAATCTCATCAAAAAAGATTATTGTCGGTGCAACCTGCCTAGCTTTTCTAAATATTTCCCGGATTCCTTTCTCAGACTCCCCAACAAACTTATTCAACAGCTCAGGTCCTTTTACCAAAATAAAATTCGACTCTGATTCATGCGCCACTGCCTTCGCTAATAAAGTCTTCCCGCACCCAGGAGGTCCATATAACAAAACTCCTTTTGGCGGTCGTATTCCCATCTGCTTAAACTTCTCCGGAAACTTCAATGGCCATTCCACAGCCTCGATTAACTCCTTCTTCATTTCACCCAGCCCTCCAATGTCTTCCCATCCAATGTTCGGAATCTCGACGAGCACTTCCCTCATTCCTGATGGTGCAACATTCTTCATCGCCTCCTCAAAATCCTCCGCAGAAATAATCAACTTCTCCAAAACTTCCTTCGAAACTTGCTGGCTCTCTTTCATATTAATATCTGGCAACACTCTTCGGATTACATTCAATGCTGCTTCTTTGCACAATGACGCCAAGTCCGCCCCCACAAACCCATGTGTCCTAGAAGCAATCTCGTTCAACATTCCAAAAACAAAATAAGGCTTCAACTTAATTTTTGCATCCGCAGACAAAGACTCGAATTGCTTCTGATCATTCTTCAAAACTTTCATCAACTCTTTCAACAACCTTTGTTTATCCCTCAACTCCTCAACTTCCGCATCTTCTTTATTATTATTTTTCAACTCCCCAGTGATCTGCTCTAATGCTTTCTGCACATACATCCTTTTCACAGGCGGCACTAATGGCATATTCCGAGTATGAATCTTCAATATATTCAACCTTCCTTCTTTCGTTGGCGCCCCTATTACTATCTCCCTATCAAACCTCCCAGGTCTCCTTAATGCTGGATCAATTGAATTGGGCCGATTAGTCGCCGCGATCACAACAACTTTCCCTCTATCATTCATTCCATCCATAGTCGCCAACAACTGCGCAACCATCCTCTTCTCAACCTCCCCATAACTTTCTTCTCTCTTGGACGCAATCGCATCAATCTCATCAATGAACAATATGGCTGGCGCCTTCTTCTCCGCTTCTTCAAACTTCTCCCTGATTTTCTTCTCAGCTTCCCCAACAAATTTTGATACAACTTCTGGTCCATTAATTATCAAGAATGCCGCATCAGTCTCATTCGCCACAGCTTTTGCCAATAAAGTTTTCCCGCACCCTGGTGGCCCATGCAACAAAATCCCTTTTGGCGGCTCAATCCCCAACCTCTCAAACAACTCTGGATGCTTCAATGGCAACTCCACCATCTCCCTCACTTTTTTAATCTCCTCAGTCAACCCTCCAACATCTTCATATGTAACTGATGGCACCTTCTCCTCAAACACCTCTGATGCTTTTGAATTAAACTTAACTTCTGTATTTTCTGTAACAATCACGGACCCTTTCGGAAACACATCTGCAACAACAAACCTCAACCCCGAAATCCCAAACCCCCCCAAAAAATCTTCTTCAAACATCTGGAACACATCATCAAAGAATGGACTATCCGATAAAGTACTCCTTCTTCTTTTTGTCCCCCCTAATGCAATAATATCTCCTTTTACTAAAGCCCTTCCTAAAATTCCTCTCTTGAACATCTCAGTATCCAATCTTATTGTCACTCCTTTCTGTGCCGGCGCAATTGTAACAGTCTTCGCTTCCTTCACATCCGCCTTCCGCACCTTGACTAACTCTCCAATCCCTGTCTTCGCATTCCTTCTCAGAATTCCATCCATCCTAATAACAGTCTGTCCAATATCAGTCGGATATGCTCTGTCAACAATTCCAACAGTCCCTCTCCCCCCTTCTATCTCAACAATATCCCCTACACGCACCCCAATTTCTTTCATAGTCTCAGTATCCACTCTGACAATGCCCTTGTATGCTTCTTCCTGTAATGCTTCCATCACTTTCAAATTAACTTCATTGCTTGCCATTTTCTCCTCCTAGAGAATCCTCCTAATTTTAGTAAACTTCAGCACCACTTTTCCCGGTTCATCAAGATTTAAACTTATCACTTTTGCAGTAGATATTTCCTCAAACCTAATTATTTCTTTTGGTATGCTAACAATCCACGAATTTCCCACTTCCCTTAACTTCACCTGAAAATCTCTTTTTCTCAATACAATATAATCCTGATAATCCCTCATATCTAATGGATGATACCAATACTTATTACATCGATTACACTTCCAGGCTCTTATTAAAAATCCATCTTTAGAAACTGTGGTCTTTTCAGTTTTAGAATTGCACTCCTCGCACAACATCGTTGAATTATAGACATCTTTCATTTTCGTATATACACCTTGGTATACATAGGTTGTATATAAATCTTACGCATACAAAGGCTTTGCACTTTAATTCAATTCTGCACATTAATTATGAAGAATTGCACAAAAATCACAACAAAAAATATAAATAAATCCAACATCAAATTAAGTATGAAAAAAATAATTCTACCCGGTTTAGTCGCAGGTATTGTACTTTTAGTTTTCAGCATAGGTTTAAGCATTTTAGCAAGCTTCCTATTGCCAGGACTCTCAGCACAATATCAAACATCAGTATTCAGGCCATGGGACGACCCAAGAATGTGGTTGTATTTTCTCTATCCATTCGCCATAGGTTTAGTCCTTTCATGGGTATGGAACCAAACAAAATCATTGGTCAAAGCTCCAACACCCTATAAGCGCGGAATCAAATTTGGTCTAGCTGCATTCTTCGTCATAACCATCCCAGGAATGTTGATCACTTACTCATGCTTCAATATTTCTTTGCTAATGATCTTAACTTGGACTGTAAGTGGCTTACTCGACGGAATAATTAGCGGCCTAATATTTTCAAAGATGAACAAATAATTTTTTTTTAAATCAAACCTAAAAATTAATAAATCTAAATAGCATTAAAATAAAAAATGATTTGCACAATACTACTAATATTAGGAATCTTATTTATCCTATTTTCATTATTCAATACAAAAAAAGTAAAAACATTAAATTACTTTTCAGCACCAATTGGATTAATACTTATTATTACAGCATTAATATTAAGATTAACTAATATTTGTTAAAAATGGATAATTTAATATTAACAATCATCGGAAGCAGTTTAACAGGTGCAACATTAATTGTGGCATTATGGGGTATAATAATCTCATCAATAGACAAAATAAAAAATATAAAAGAACATTCTGCAAAGACTTCAACTAGTAAAGGATTAGAGGATATTCCATACAATTTGAGCTCAGCAGTGCAAGTATGCTTTGTTTTTTATTTATTATCCACAATTTTAGGAGTTCTATATTTTATTTTTCCAGATAGCACAATTGATATCAAACAAATAATAATAATACTTTTTTGCACAGCAACAATAATTTTTGGAATAATAGGAACTTTGCTTATCAAAGAAATTTCAATAACAATCAAAGAATATTTAACAAAGGGAGGAGAAAATGAAAATACTAAATGAAATAATTAGTGTTATAGCCGGAATGATTTTTATTGTAGCTATGATTCCATTACTTAGGGAGTTTAATATCTCCTGGATAGCAATCTTATCAACAATAATAATATTTGCTTTATTGATATTTTCATTATCTAAAATGAACAAATAATTTTTTTTATTTCTAATAATCATGCCCAGGACACAAATGCTCATACTTAATTCGTGACAATTTCTTCAAACTAATCTCTATTCCCTCAACAGAAGACGGCAGATCAGTTCTTCCAATGCCATTCTCAAACAATGTATCCCCTGAAAACAACACATCCTTATACAACAAACATATCGAACCACAAGTATGCCCTGGAGTTTCAATAATCTCAAACTCTTTCAATAATGAAACATCATTTAATTCCACATTGAACTTCTTCGCTAATTCTTTATCCAAAACCGCACCTAAAGCATTTCTATTAAAAAACTCAATCTCTTTCTTCGCGGCATAAAACTTCGCATTTTTAAAAAGTTCAAAATTCCCTATGTGATCAAAATGTAAATGTGTAAAAACCACAATTTTAATCTTCTCAACAATTTCTTTCAACACAGAAGAATATTCTTTCATCCCTGTATCAACCAAAATCTTTTCTCTCTCCAAATAATACACATTCGAGCCAGCATTAATCTTGTACACACCTTTAATTATTTTCTCCATAACCAAAAAATCTAATTTAAACTAATAAACTTACCGAAAATCTTCCGGAAAAAGTTCAATAATTTTTATAAAGACTTCAAATAATAATCAATCATGCTTGAACACCTAAACTTCCCAAACAACATTTCATTAATTTATGGTCCCCCCGCTTCAGGTAAAACAACTCTATGCCTACAATTAATTTCAAAGACTAAAGGAAAAATAATTTACATTGATACAGAAAACTCCTTCAACTTGGACAGATTAAAACAAATGGATCCAAATATTAACCTGGACAATATTATAGTAATAAAAGCCAAGCGCTACTCAGAACAATTCAAAGCAGTTAAGAATCTTTCTGAAACTAATAACCTTTCTTTGGTAATAATAGACTCTTTCACACATTACCATCGACGAAAAATCCAAGAAAAAATCAACATCAAACCTGCCACAATAAAAATGTTTCAAACATTAAGAGACTTAAACATCCCAGTAATATTAACTTCACAAATCTATTCTGACATGAAAGGCAATATTCACCCAATAGCAGAAGAATTATTCAGACACTTTTCCAAATACACAATCAAACTCCAAAACAAAATCCTTAAAATTGAACAATCAAACTTAGAAATTCCTTATATAATAACTAATCAAGGTTTAACAATTTAATTTTTTCGTATAAATCAATCCAAATGTATTATCCCCAAACCAATTTTTAACTTTAGCATTTCTTTCAAAGCCTAACTTAGAGTAAAACTTATTTGCCGAAACATCATCTTCAGAAACATCCACAAATAAAAAATTATGATCCCTAGAACCAAGTTCTTCTATTTTCCTCAGCAATTTACTCCCAATGCCCTGTCTTCTATAATCACTATCAATAATCAAAAAGAATATCCACAATTTTGGTCTATCAAATTTCCTTACAAGAATTCCTCCAATTAAATTTCCATTCTCAAACGCTCCAAGATAATAACCAGGAGTACCTAAAGTTTCCCTCAAAAAATCCTTCGTAAACCAAAGCTCTCCTTTGAACTCTTGCAACCCAAGTTCATATAAAGAATCAATATTACTTTTATCCAAAACTTCCAATATCATAAGCTAAATCTAAACAAATTAACTTTTAAAATTTTTCTAAGGCATTGAAGTGAATGGTTGCTCAAAAGCAGAAGGTTTTTCATCCTCAAAAGATTCATCTTTCTTGCTCTTTTTCTTATACTCTTCTTTCTTCGGGCAATTTTTATTAATGCAATACTGCCAAGGTCTCTTCCCTTTCCTAATCAACACAACCTCGGGCGCGCCACAAACTTCACACCTCTTCCCACCTGTCCCCTTGGCTAAAAATCCTCGTGGCAATGAATGCGTGGTCTTGCATGCAGGATAATTCGAGCACGCAATGAAATAACTCTTATATTTAGGAGTATATCTGATCTGCATGTCTCCCCCGCAAGAGCACTTCTCAACAAAACTCTCCTCCCTCATAGTGCTTTGATAAGACCCAGTCAACTCTTTCCCTATCTCCATTTCATTCTTCTTGAAATCCCCTAAAGCTTTTGTCAAAAATTCCTGCGCATGCTCCAAAACATCTTTTTCTTTGCTCTTTCCTTTTCTAATCTTTTCCATATCAATCTCAAAATCTCTAGTCAACTTCTCATCAAGAATATCAGGACAATACTTTAACAACACTTCTACAGTCTTCAATCCTAATCCAGTTACCTCAATGGAATCCCCTTTCTTCAAATAATTCCTATCAAATAAATTCTCTATGATTTCCGCTCTCGTTGCTTTTGTTCCTAATTTTTTTTTCTCAAGCTCTTTAATTATCGACGCTGGAGTATACCTTCTTGGTGGACTAGTTTCTTTATCAAGAATATCTAATGATTTGACTTTCAATTCTTGCTTTTCTTCAACACTAATCTCTTCTTCTTCTAACTTCACATAAGGCCTATAAAATTTATGCCAATTTTCCTCAATAGTCCTAGTCCCTTTTGCAATAAAATTTTCATTATTAACATCAATAACCACATTCACAGTTTCCCGCACAGCAGCCTTCGCAAATGTCGCCAGAAATCTTTTCACAATCAAATCATATAATTTTCTCTCTCTTTCATCTAATTCATTTGGTACCTCTCCAGTAGGATAAATAGCTGGATGCGCCTCGTCAGTCTTCTTTCCATTATTCGGCTTCAACACCCCTTTCATCAACTCCTCACAAAAATTTTTATACTCAGATTGCACTTTCAACTTATTCATAATCTTCTTGAACCCAATGCTCTCTGGCAACTGATTCGAAGAAGTCCTCGGATAAGAAATATAAGAATTAATATACAATGCTTGCGCAATCTCTAAAGTTTCCTTAGGTTGAATACGAAAAACTCTATACGCCTCCAGTTGTAAGGCAGTAAGATCAAATGGATGTGGCGGATCTTGATTAAATCTTTCTCTCTCAATTTTTTTAACAACAGCTTTTTTTCCTTTGCATTTCTCATAAATAATTTCAACATCCTTTCGAACATCAAACTTTCCTCTCTCATGCAATGCAATTAACTCTTTGGTCTCTAGCTGCAATTCCCAATAAGCCACAGGAATAAATTTTTTAATTTCAAGTTCCCTATCCGCAAGAATCTTCAATGCAGGCCCTTGTACTCTCCCAGAACTCAATATTTTAAACATCCCAGTTGCATTCTTCACAGAAAGTGTCAATGCCCTAGAAAGATTAATCCCAAACAACCAATCCAACTCATGCCTAGTTATTCCAGCTTCTGCCTGTCCTAAATCTAAATGCTTCATCACATGATCATAAGCTTCTCTTAAATCATCTTTTGTTGTCGTCGAGAACTTCATCCTCATAGCATCTTTTTTTTCACACACAAACCTAATAATATTATATCCTATCACCTCCCCTTCAACATCATAATCTGTAGCAACAATAATATCTTTTGCATCCTTGCACATATTTTTAATCAAATTAACATAAGGTTTCGTAAACATAGCTCCTTTAGAAACTTCATAGGAAGGTCTCCACTCCATCTCAAACACAGGATACTTCCACCCTTTCTTATTTTTTTCAGCAACAGTAAACAAATGTCCCACAGCACAAACTATAGTAATCTCCTCTCCATTATGTGTTAATTCATAATAAGGAATCTTCTTCAAATATACAGATTTCTTCGCACTTTTATCTGCAAGAGCTTCAGCTATCTTCAAAGCAGCACTAGGTTTTTCTGCTAAAATCAAAGTTGACATTCTACTCAAGAAAAAAAGGAGTTTATTTAAAAGTTTCTAAACTACGATATTGTTACCTTAGTGAATGATGCTTCCTTTTTGCTTGGAGTTTAATTAAACT
>CAYYMN010000024.1:3324-14627 GCA_964473075.1 Candidatus Woesearchaeota archaeon | reverse complement strand
GCACTTCGGTTTCCCAAATTGCTCGCCAGGAGGTCGGAATTTTCTGGGTTGCCTGAAAATTCCTCCACTCGGCTCGCAACTTCGCATAAGCCCGATGTTATACGAAATTTTCTTTGAGTTAATACGGTAAAAAAGGGACACTAACAAATGAACTTCTTTAATTCTAAGAGGGCAAAAACAAAGAATGTTAAAAAAACTATTGGGGCTCTCTCGTCTCTTCACTTTTTCTAATACTGTAACCTAAAACATTAGCATACTTTTCTGCTGTATCAAGAACATAATCAACTTTTTCCCGTGGCTCTCCGGATTGCATTTTCCTTACTGCCTCTCTCAATAATTCCTCTAGGCGTGGCGGAACTTTAGACCATTTATTTTGCTCAAAGATTAATCTGACACCACTAATTTTTTCTTGAGAATTATCGTCTGTTCCTCTTCTTTCAACAATTGTTAGGGTTGAAATGTAATCTAAATCTCCTTCTCTCGCTTTTTCTTCTGCTTGTGCTAACCAATAGGGAATACTTCGCGAATCAGCAATTTTCTGTAACTTTTTAGCACATTCAGAATAGTTCTCAGAAACAAACTTACTATCAACATTCTTTAACATACTTTCATAATCCCATAATTCTCCTTCTTTGGCAGACTTAGCCGCTTTTCTTAACCAATATTTTACATTCTCAGGAGCATCTAAACTATTAAGACAATTATTCATGTCTTGGAAAATTATCTCTTCCTCTGTCGGTTCTTGATGTTCTTTTCCAAAAATTCTGTTTAGAAAACTCATTTTTCCATCACCTTATACCATTGTACTGCTAATGAGTATCCACCTTCAAATCGCAATTCAAATTCACTTTTACAGAACGCATCTGCATTTTTTGGGATATTACCTTTCGCTATTTCATTCAGGAAACTTGCTTCTATTTCCGGCAAATCATATGCAATTCTATAACAGGGTTTTATTGAGTATGCCTTTGGAGAACCTATTGGTCTAGCATCTATAATTCTTCCTTCTAACGTGAGTTCTCCATTGTTATCTACATTTAACTCATTTAACCCTAATTCACTTACTCTTTCTTTTGCTTCTTCTAATCTCTCGTCAAGTTCTGCTTTTATTTTAGCTACTTCTTTTTCATGCTTTCTTCTCTCTCTTCCTTCTTGTGCTTTTGTCTTCTTAGGAACATCATATCCTGATGGAATCCCATCCGCCCACTTATCATATCCTCCCGCCATCTTTACACCTGCCTAAATATTTTATATAGTATCTCTAAAGGTGTAAACCATTCTCCTGTTACGATTGGTTCAGTTTTATCCTGAGTTCTATCTTGTTTGTAAGTTTTTCTTATCATTTTTATCAATTTGTGTTATTTACAACAAAGTAACAACTAACAACAATATAAAACATCTTACTTATTTTCTTTCAAAAACCGCAATATTTAAATAGAAATTAAGTTTTTATACTTGAATAAGATGAAAATAGGCCTGAAAGACAAGAAAATCCTGTACGAATTAGATAGAAATAGTCGCCAATCCAATAAACAGATAGCTAAGAAAGTTGGATTATCAGAACAAGTTGTAGGAAATAGAATACGACGACTTCAGGAATTAGGGATTATTGAATATTTCTTTGTCAAAACCAATCCTTCTGTTCTAGGTTATATGCACATTAAAATCTACCTGCGTTTGCATAATATTACAAAAGAAAAAGAGGAGGAGTTGCTCAATAATCTCATTAATCAAAAAAATATCTATTGGCTTTCTTCTCTGCGAGGAAAGTATGATCTAGTAGCTTCAATCTATGTAAAAAATATTGCAGAATTTAGCAAGAAATATGAAGACATTTTTGAGGAGTGGCGAGATTATATCTTGGAAAGAAATGTTATTGTTCTTGAGAGAGCTTTTACATACACAAAAGCATATCTTATCCCAAAACAAAAATCGGAAGAGATTGTTTACAGTGTTGGTGAAGAAAAAGAGATTCAATTAGATAAAACAGACAACGAACTTCTTAAGATTCTCAACAAAGAGGGAAGAAAATCTCTAATTGATATAGCTAAGCAACTGAAAGTAAGCGCTGATACTGTCAAATATAGACTAAACAACCTCAAAAAGAGATTGATCATTACAGGATTTGGTGTAAAAATAGACTATAAAAAATTAGATAACTACTATCATATAATATTCTTAAAATTGCAAAATATGAATTTACAAAAATTCAAGAAATTAGAATTTTTAGCGAGAATAAATAAAAACGTGATTATCTTCATTAAAACCATTGGAGACCATGACATTGAATTGGAAATAGAAACAACAAACAATGATGAGCTTGACGAGTTGATGAAAACTCTACGAGATCATTTTGTTTCAGAAATCAAAGATTATGAAATTCTGGAAGTGACGAGAGAGCACAGAATGACTTATTATCCTTTCTAACAACGAGAGAGAGAGAGAGCCCCTAAACGAAAACGTAACCAAGAAGTGTTTTTGCCCTGAATCAAACGATAAAACGTAAATTGTTAGTGCCCCTTAAATTTTAGTCTGCTAACGCAGGATTTATTCTAACTCAAAGAAAACTCCTCCGCTACGCTTCGGGGACGTTGCACTTTCGCTTCGCTCACCTCGTATAACAGGAATTTTACGGCTCACTGCGTTGCACTTGTTCGCCCAAATTCGATTTTTCCAGCTCTGATTTCAGCTCTATCGGATTTTCCAGCTCTGTTCGCTTCGCTCACGAGGGAAAATCCTCACGAGGAAATCGAGGGAAAAATCGAACTTCGTAAAATTCCATACGTTCCATTCAATTTTTTCTCTTCATCTAAAAAAGAAAATATGGACTAACTTTGTCGAAAGATTTATATACATAATATGATGTATCTAAATACATAATGAAAACGGAACTTAAAATTATCAAGCACATTATTGAAAACAAGAAGCCAAAAACCATAAGAGAAATTGCTCAGCAGATTAAAGCAGATTATAGAATAACCTATATCGCAGTACAAAGACTTATTGAAAAAAAAGTCCTTAATGTTCAAACCGTAGGAAAAAGCTCCTTATGCAAATTGGATGAAAATTACTATGGAATCGGGATTTATGAAGCGGAGAATGAAAGAAAAGAAAATATACTCAAAAATAGCAATATTAAACAACTTTACAAAGAAATTACCTCCAAAATAAATACAGGTTTCTTCGTTTTTCTTCTATTTGGTTCATATGCAAAAAACAAGCAGACAAAAACATCGGACATTGATTTATTACTTATTTCAAATGAGAAAGATTTTGAAAATAGGGTCTCTAACATTCTTTCATTACTCCCTTTAAAAACACACGCTTTAATCTTTACAGAAGAAGAATTTATCAGAATGAAAGATGCTAAAAAATCGAATGTAATCCAAGAAGCAATAGAAAATAATATAATACTTTATGGAATTGAAGCTTATTATAGGATGAAAAATGCTTGACGAAAAACGAACTAAAGAAGCAGAATCAAATGTAAGACAATATATACAAGATAATCTGCTAAAGAAACAGACAAATGATACAGCCAAAGCGAGGTATATTGAAAATGCAGATCTCTCACTGGAAACCACGAAAAGACTTTTTGCCTTGGAAAGTAAAGACTATCATCCATATCTTTGGGTAATTGTTCCTTCTTACTATTCAATGTATTACATTGCCAATGCCGTCCTTTTAAAATTAGGCTATAAAGTTGGAGATAAAGTAAGTCATAAAGTAACTGCCGACGCCATTATTGTTTTTGTCAGAAATAAAATTAATAATCCTTCAACTTTTTCTCTATCTCTTCATCAGCCCAGCCCTTTTTTTTAAGCAAGGAAACTACCTGATCCTTTGTCAAACTTTTAGCTTTTGCTTTTAGTAGGAATGAATCCATTGGAATTTTCTTTCTTAAAAAATATATTGTTAAAGCTCCTAAAGAAAGTATTATGATTATTGCTATTGGAATCAAATAAAGCATGATCGAAGATTCTTCCTCACAATCAATATCACAGATTTCATCAGTAGAACATATACCATCCCCACAGAAAAGAATAATTTCTTCTTCAGCTTCAATGAAAATTGTATTGAACTCTTTCAAGCTAATACTTTGGTCTGTCAAATAATAAAGATCTAATGCTTCACCCTTGGCTAAAGAGATTGTATACTCCGCCTGTGAACCAGAGATTGACACGGGACGAGAGATATAATACAAATTAGAGAAAGAGATTGGAGAAATTTCGTAGATAAGCCCTTCAATATCTTCATTGGCTGTTATTTCTTTATGGATTAATAAATACTGAGAACTTTCTTTGCCATAAGTTGCTAGTTCAATGCCTTTAGTAGTAGCCTCCACTGAAATCTTTTCCTGATTATAATAAATAGTTTCTACATCCCCAAGAGCAGAAGGTATCTCATCAGCACTCAGAATTAAACTCGTGGAATAAGTCTGCGAAATTGCAATGTCCCAAGGAATATCCTGGAGTGTATCTTCAATTATTGCTAACAGCTCCGAATCCTCTGTGAAACCTATTTGATTTTTCAGTTCAGCTAAATCCTTGATAGTCTGTTCTATCTTTTGCGTTTTATCGAGCATATACAAAGCTCTGTACTCATCAGTATTTTCATCTAAATAACCATTTAGTTTTGTAGTTGCAGTAGAGATCAATGAAGTAGGAGTATAAATCTCAGAGGCATCCTTGATTGTAATGGTTGTCGAAGCTGTAAGATCCTGGAATGAAGCTTCTAAAGTATAATCCCCAAAATTTGATAAGGCTAAACTTAATTTATCAATCGGAATTTTCAAATCCACTCCATCTGATAAATCCTGAGTCTCAATGGCCTTTATGTTTCCCTCTGGCAAAACTAAATCATAGAACATTGAAGTTTGCTGAGTTATCCCATTAGATTCATATTCGATAATCAAACCTGAAAAAATCAAATTCCCAGCAGTTGAAGAAGTAACATTCACCGGAACTGTGCACATAGACTCTTTGCAAATCCCATTATATGGACTAGACCCAACATAATATTTCAATGCTGTTAATATTGCATCAGTGAACGCCTCCCATTTGGAAACCTCAACACTGTTACTAATTGAATTATTATACACTCCTGGATATATTGAAATGAAGAAATTAGTATAATCAGTGCTTTGACAAATACTATCCTGCACTGTTGGGCAAGTATACCCTGTGTCTGTTTCTGCAGTTGTATCCAACGGAATTTCATATAAATTTTCTTCAGTTGTAACTTGAGTCTCTGAGTAAATGCAAACTAAATATTTTCCTTCAATAGTATAATCCAATTCAATATCACAGGAATTCCCTGCCTCTGGGAGATCACAAATATTGGATCCGCCACTCCAACCAGCCTTAGGATTCCCAGTTGGCACTGAAAGTATAGTCGCCTTGATATCCCCATTAGTTGAAAGTTGTTTGTAAGTTGCAGTAACTCTGACATTTTTTGTTTCTGGGAAATTCAGGTACTCACAATAATAAGTTTCCGAGTCTCTAATATAACCTACTCCTTCTTGCGTGCTATCAAAATCTTCTGATTGAATAGAATTGGTGCTGAACGAACTGAACGAACCCAAATAATACCAATCTTTTGTCCCCTCTGCTCCGAAATCTAGCTTGACTGCTGTTGGATAAACACCATTGCTTGCAGAACCTGACAAAGAAAATACAGCAGATTTAATTTCTGAATACCTAGGAATTTTAAAACCAATATAACTAGAACCAGCCTCTGTGAATACAATATTCTTTTGCAGGGCCTCATTTTCTGGAGTGAAAGAAGTCTCTTCATATTCAATAGTGTAATTATTCAATTCCAAAAGTTCTTTGAATGTATAAACATAAGTTTTAGAATCTAATGTGAATGTAAATTCTTCATCTGGAGAAGTATATTCATTCAAATGCAATAGAATATCCCCTGTTATTACTGAAGATTGTGCATAATTACTCGAATCCAAATCAAAATTTAATGACGGATCTGCTGTAGTATATCCACTAAAAGGAAACTTGGCGGCCAAAATAATTACTCCCAATACTATAAACACAACTAAGAACAGCTTTTTTTCTTCCATTAAGGTTTCACTTCTTTTCAATTTTAATATGCTCCTAGCTATAAAAAGGTTTTGATGGACTACATAAATTCTATTATCCCGAAACTGCTAGACACCACGAAACTACTAGACTTTTTTAATTAATTCTTCCCAAATCTCCTTTGGTGTTTTATAATTCAAGCTCATATGCAATCTTTTTTCATTATAGTGCGAAATAAATTCTCTTAGATTTGCGAAAGTTCCAGTTGTGAATTCTTCTTTGTAAGTCCTAAAAAATCTTTCTGCTTTTCCATTTGTTTGTGGACGATTTACCCTAGCTAAATAATGTTTTATTCCCAGTAGATTCAAATGCTTCCTAAATTCAGAATTATTTTGATCTGCATTTGGATGATTTGCATAATATTGTGCACCATGATCTGTCATAATCGCTTTAGGTTTTCCATACTCTGCGATTCCAGAATTAAGCAATGCCAAAGTATTCTCTGTATTTGCATTTTTGAAAATTCCAAAAGAAGTTATTAACCTCGTTCTATCATCGATAAAAAGACTTAATTGTTGACCTGAAAAAGGATCATAAGACCAGTCAGTATGCCAAAGATCATTTGGATTTGGAAGTTCATATCTTACCCATTTTCTAGGTTTTTGCTTTTTTATCATTTGGAATAACACAATTATTTCTTATCAAAACTTTTGCAATTTGTCTATGACTTATTCCAAATCCTCTTTTCTTCAAAATTTGTTCAATATTTAATGCACCATAATTGTATCTTTTTCGAATATCTAAAATGATTATTTGAGCATTTTCATTTAGTAAAGTTTCTGGACGACCAGTTTTATGATCTTTAAGATTATCCCAACCTAATTCTTTGAATTTTGAAATAATTTGATAGATACAACTTTTTGTTAATTTTTTGACTTTTTGCAAGCTCAATTGTAGATTGGCCTTTTTGAAATTGTTTTACAATCCAGGCTCTTTTTTTGAAAGTTAATTTGTACATCAATTAAAAAGCATCTAATGTCTAGTTAAATCGGGATAGTATAATGGACTACATAAATCAATAAAAAGAAAGGAACTATTTTTAAACATATGAAAAACTTAGAAAAAGTTATACTTGGTTTGTCTTTAACCTTAGGTTCTGGATGCTCGAGTCCAAAATCTTATATTTGCCAAAAAGAACAGATAAAATTTGATGATGGTGACTCTTTCTTTTGCGGAAATACATACATCAGATGTCTAGGCTTTGATACTCCAGAAGTGATACATTATGAACATGGAATATCTATCAACCAGCCTTTTGGACCTGAAGCAAAAAATTATACAAATCAATTACTAAATGAAGCAATGAATATTCGAATTTTTGAAATGGGAAAAGATGAATATGATCGCCCTTTGGCACATGTTTTAGTTGATGGAGAATTATTGGGGATAAAATTAATTCAAGGGCGCTTGGCCTACGAAACAATAAGTGTTTATGGTCCACAATCTTTTCCAGAGTTTGCAATACAAATAACTGATGCTTATGCTAAAGCAACCTCTGAAGAACCTTTGCCTTTTGAAAATCCACATGATTGGAGAGAGAAAAATCAAGTGAAAAAGGTTAAGTAAAAAGAACTCATTGTTTATATTAATTGAACTTATATTATTTATTAAAATATGAAAAGTTACAAAATATGATTTTTACGCAAAGCTATTTCATATGCCAATATTGCATAACTCAGTTGAATGTTCTTCTGCCTTCCTTCAATAACTTCTCTAAGCAAATGGTCATAAGACATAATAACAATCTCTATATCTTCATTATCATCTTGATGCCTTTCACCTAATATTAATTCAGTTGCTGCAAAGCAGGTTATCTTCATATTAGAAATCCCTGGCCAGATAAAACCAGAACAAATTCTCTCTAACTTTCCTGCAGAATATCCAGTTTCTTCTTTTAATTCTCTTACTGCTGCTTGCTCTGGAGTTTCCCCTGAATTAATTCTTCCACTAGGAAGGCTATATATGCTTTCCCCTATTGGATGCCTGTATTCTGAAGTCAGAACAACTTCATTTTCATCTGTTAAAGGAATAACCATGATTGAGTCCACTGCTTCAAGAACTGCATACTTAACTTTCATACCATTCCTTGGAACTATAACCAAATCTTCTCTGACTTTAAACCAACCATCATAGATTCTCTTACTACTAATAACATTTGATTTTTGCTGATTCATCTCCTTTCAATCACACCCCCTCGCTCCTGAGCAAATGATACATACCTAACTGGAACTCCTACGAATGCCTCAATCTTTTCTACAAAATTTCTTGCATTCACAGGCAACTCACCATATTCTCTCACAAGCTCAAATTCTTTCCAACCATCTAATTCCAAGAATTTAGGTTTTGCATCCGCAAACGCATCTGCCTGCATAAAGTCCGGCTCTTTCACTAATTTTCCATTATAATCATAAGCTATCGCAACATTTACTTTCCCACAACCAGCTAAAGTATCTATGTGAGTAACCGCTAACTCATCTATACCATGCACCTTACATACATAATTTAAAGCAACTAAATCCAACCAGCCAACATCAAGATCTCTCTCTGGAATTCCAGGAAATCTTTCAACCTGATCTCCTCTTTGTACTATATATGATCTAATCTCCTCATCATCTCCTCCAAACTTTGTTGGAAAAGGCCCATAACCTGCTCTCGAATTAAACACTTTTACTACCCCAATATTAGTCATTGGTTGAGGTCGTATACCTAATCCGGTAAAAACTCTTCCAGATCCCAAGTTTGTTCCAGTAGTATAAGGCCATGTACCAAAATCTAAATCTAAAAGACAACCTTGACTACTTTCACACAAAACTCTTTTATTTTTAGCAAGAAGCATACTCACTATCTTAGACACATCACCTATCCTAGATCTCAACCTTTCTCCAACTTCTCTATATTGTTCAATAACTTCATGAACAGGAACTTCAAGTTCTTCCTCATAAATTGTTTTAAGCACTGGCACTCCTTGAGCATATGCCTTTTTTATTCTTTCTTCAAGCAAATTTGGATGCAAAAGATCTCCAGCTCTCAAACTAAGTCTTGTGGTTCTATCAGCTTGACCATACCCAGCTCCAAAGCCAACGCTTCCAGCAGTCCCATAAACTGATCCAGAATCTCTTAATCTTTTTCTCTCATTTGCTCTATCTCTCTGTCTATGATGTGGCAGTATCAAAGGAGTCCTAGGATCTATTGTTAAATTTATTTTTCTTCCGAGAACATTTTCAAAACCATCAATCTCATTTTGAAGTATCAAAGGATCCACTACAACCCCCAAACCAATCAACAACTGCATCCCTTCATGCAAAACTCCGCTTGGAACAATTGTAGTCATATAATATTTTCCATCAAATTTAAAACCATGACCTGCATTGTTTGCTCCACAAAATCTCGCCACAGCAGAAACAGATTTTCCTAGTCTGTCTGTTGTACTCCCTTTACCCTCATCTCCCCACGCTGTTCCAATAACTGAAATTAAGCTTGGCTCTGAACTACTTGTTCTTATATTCATTTTAAATTACCTCCCCAATATTCCTTATATTTTTTAAGTTCTAAATTCCTACTGTAAATCTCTTCAGCAATCTTAAGACCACATACAGCAGCATGTACTAAATTTCTAGATATGCCAGCACCATCCCCACCCACAAAAAGACCTCTGATCCCACACACCTCTAAATTAGAAACTCTTGGAGTGCTAGAATATAATTTTATCTCTGGACCATACAAAAAAGTGTCAGTCATAGAAAAAATACCAGGCATAACTTTTTCCATTGTTCTCAAAGTCTCAATTATATCAGTCATATGTCTATATGGAACAGCTGAAGTTACATCCCCAGGTACTGCCGACATAAGTGATGGTCTTAATTTACTATCCATCATCCTCTCAGGAGTGGATCTTCTTCCTGCCAAAATATCTCCCAATCTCTGCACCAAAACACCACCACCAGCAAGCATATTTATTTTTTCAGCATATACTGTTGCATACTGAGTTGGCTTATCAAATGGCTCTGTAAAATTAGATTTCACCAATAATGCAAAATTAGTATTTTTTGTCTTTTTCTCCTCAGCTTCAAAACTATGCCCATTAACACAAGTTACCCTTTTTCCATCATAACCAGTAATAGTCTCTAATGTGACTTCTCCTCTTGGACAAACACAAAATGTCCTGGTTTGATCATTGAAAGGATTAGGCCTACAGAATATTTTTGGCTCATATAAAACATCTGTAAATTTGTTCATCACCTCTGCAGGAACTTCTACCCTTACTCCAATATCTACTGGATGTTTAATCAAATCTAATTCCAAGCGTTCACATTCTCTTTCAAACCAACCCTTTCCTTCTCTACCAGGGCATACAACTACATAATCTGCTAAAATTTTCTTACCATTTATTAGTTTCACACCTTTCACTAATCTTTGACCATTCTCATTATCAACGAAAATTTGATCTACTTCTGATTCAAATCTTAATTCTAGTTCATTTGCAAGATCAAACTGCATTTTAGTCAAGCATTCCTTCGTTATATCCGTTCCAACATGCCTTATCATTCCAACAATAAGTTCTAAACCAACTCTATTGCATCGCTGAGCTAATTCTCTATATTGAGACTCTTCACTACCATACACAGAACCAGGAGCTCCATATTTGACCCATCTCTGATCTACAAGTTGTACAAGCCTCACAAAATCTTCCATAGAAATATAATCCGTGATTCTAACATCTCCCAAAGCAGTTGTTGATATATTTAATTTTCCATCAGAAAAAGCACCAGCACCTCCAAATCCACACATCTGAGAACAAGGATTACAAGATTGACTACAGGATTTTCCATTATTTCCAGGACAAAATCTTTTCTCTATACCTTTTCCCTTATCAAACAAAGAAACATTATATCTAACTTTTGCACTATTCGTTGGAAATATCAACCCCAAACCACAGAATATTCCTGCAGGTCCTGCACCCACAATCACCACATCCTTTTTTGTCATACTTTTTAAAAACAACAAATTAAACATATTTAAGAATTGCTGTTCTATAAAACAATCAATAATTTTCCAACAATTCCCATTATGATTTTCTTATTTTTCTCAATCTCATCCTGTTTCCAACCTTTCTATTTAAAATCAAATAACTAAGAAAAGTTAACAAAATATTCCTTCTACAAAATGTCTTCCCTAAAAATTTATAAACCTTAAATTTATTTTCTGCTC
>CAYYMN010000024.1:0-3314 GCA_964473075.1 Candidatus Woesearchaeota archaeon | reverse complement strand
TATACAGCATATAGCAAAAGTTCTTTGATTTCTAAATTTATTTTCTGCTCTCAATGAAAGAACAATTACAGGAAATTTACTATAAGCATTACAAAAAACTATTCTATATTCCATTGATAGTAGTTATTTTAGCATTAGGAGTTCTAGTCTGGAATTATTCCACTACTGGAGACATTATGGACAAGGATGTATCTCTAAAGGGTGGAACAACTGCAACGATTTATTCAGAACTTTCTTTTGATAATTTAGAATTAACTCTAGAAGAAAAATTTCTGGAAGATTTCACAGTAAGAGAATTGAAAGAATTTGGTTCAGATACACATATTGGAACTGTAATTGAAGTAAGCAATGTTAATGGTGATGATTTGAAAATTGCATTAGAAGAAATTACCAATTTAGAATTGAACGAGAACAATTTTTCTGTGGAATTTGTTGGTGGAAGCTTGGGTGATAGTTTCTATAAACAGATGGCAATTGCTTTGTTACTCGCATATGTTTTCATGGCGATAGTTGTATTCATAGCATTTAGAATACCCATGCCCTCATTTGCTGTAATTTTCTCTGCATTTGGTGATATGTTATGCACTCTTGCCGTGATGGATATTATAGGAATGAAACTTTCCACTGCTGGTATCGCAGCGATCTTATTGCTAGTCGGCTACTCTGTTGACACTGACATTTTATTGACGACAAAATTATTAAGAAGAGGCGAAGGCACTTTATTTTCAAGATTAATAGAGTCAATGAAGACTGGATTGACTATGACTGCAACTTCTTTTGTTGCCTTAGGTATTGCTTATCTTTTAGCCAGTTCGTTTGTATTGAAGCAAATGTTTTTGATAATCATGATTGGACTGATATTTGATGTGATTATGACTTATTCAATGAACGCAGGATTAATGATTTGGTACCTAAAGAAAAAGAAGGTTGAACAATGAAGAAATATATGACCTGGAAAGTTTGGATTTTAATCATTGCTTTAGTCTTTGGAATGATAGCCCTAGCCCCAAATCCCTGGGCGGATGGCGTGGAAGTTGTGTCAGTGGATGCAAATAGTGCTGCTGTTAGCAATGGACTGAACATAGGTGACATTCTTTTGAGCATAAATGAATATGAGATTAACGAATTAGGTGATGTTGATGTTGCTCTTGAAAATTTATCCTATGCAGAACAAGAAGTTAAGATTACAACCACTGAAGGAACTGAAACATACAACATTACGAATGACATCCTTTTTGAAGTTGATGAGAACTTGACAATTACTGATTCTACAATCTTTGCAAATGAAAGCAAACTATTAGAAATTAATGGCGAAGTGATTGATGATTCTGAAGAGTTTGAAAATGTGTATAATGAATTAGTTCCAAAACGAACAATCAAAATCATTACTGAGAATGAGAATATTGCTTATTTATCCAGAGAAATTCCAAAGATTATTGTCTCCGAAGAAAAAACTTCTAATTTGGTATTCGGCTTGGAGTTTACTGGCGGGACTAGAGTTTTATTAAAACCAATTGGAGAGGATATTGATGATAGTGATATTAATAATTTGATTGATGTATTGAGCAACAGATTGAATGTTTATGGTCTCTCAGATATTAAAATAAGAAGCGCTGAAGATTGGGATGGGAATAAATATGTCTTGGTTGAACTAGCAGGAGTTACACAAGATGAAGTCAGAGATTTGATTTCACAACAAGGAAAGTTTGAAGCAAAGATTGGAGAAGAGATTGTTTTCAGTGGCGGAAATAATGATATTCCTTATGTATGCAGGGATGATGGCACTTGTTCCGGAATAAGAAATTGTGATGAATATAGTGAAGGAAATATTTGCGAGTTCGAGTTTTCAATTACCCTGAGCCAGGAAGCCGCCGAAAGACAAGCTAATATCACCAGCGGATTGGCTGTTATTAATGGAGAAGACACAGGCAGATATTTAGAGAAGCCCTTGGATCTTTATCTTGATGGAGAATTAGTCAATAGTTTAAGAATATCTGAGACCCTAAAAGGGCAGGCTACTACTGCTATTGCAATTTCAGGTTCAGGCTCTGGTGCAACTCAAGACTTGGCGATAGAAAATGCTTACCAAGAAATGAAAGCACTGCAGACTATCTTGATTACTGGTTCATTGCCATTTGATTTGGAGATTGCAAAAATGGATACAGTCTCGCCAGTCATGGGAGAGGTATTCTTCAATAATATGATCTTAGTAGCAGCATTAGCAATAATTGCAGTTGCATTGATAATATTCATTAGATACAGAAGATTGAAGTTTGTATTGCCAGTCATGGGCACTTTGCTTTGTGAATTGTTTTTGATTCTATCTTTTGCAGCTTTGGTTAACTGGAATATTGATATGGCAGCAATAGCAGGAATACTTGCAGCAATAGGTACAGGGGTTGATCATCAAATTGTTATTGTGGATGAAGTTGTGCATGGAAGAAAAGAAAGCAGAATGGGAGACAGAATGAAACGCGCATTTTTCATTATCTTTGCTGCTTTTTTTGCAACTGTTGCAGCTATGTTGCCTTTGTGGAATGCTGGTGCTGGATTGTTCAGAGGCTTTGCATTGACTACTATTGCCGGTGCGACTATAGGAGTATTGTTGACTAGGCCTGCATTTGCAGCCATAATTGAAGCTATTGATGAGAGAGAAGAAGAGAACAATAAAACTTAAATATTAATTATTATTTGTTTGTTCTATGACTTCAGTAAACTTACCTAATATCCCTTCTAAACAAAAAAAGTGGGATAGATTAGTAGAGATTCTAGAAGAAGATGCCAAAAGAGTTTTAACAAATGTTGTAAGATGTGGTGATAGGGGTTATCCATTAAGTTTCAAACGAGATAACAATGATTGTACAGATAGAAGTATGCTTTATATTTTGACTAGAGTTGATTTAATTTATATGGAAGGTCCTGATAGATTTGGTGTTTGTAAATATTTTGCTACTTCAGACGGAAGGATGTTAGTCAAAAAAGAAGAGAGTAATTCCTAAAAGATTTTCGGATTTTTTTGAGGAAGATTTTTAAAGAATTTTTGGTTATGATATGTTATGAGTAAAAATATTGATCCTGTTAATGTAGCTGTTGTAATTTTAATTATAGTATTGATCTTGTGGTTTTTGGTTAAAATTTTTGGTGGAAGTTTGGGATTTGAAGAAATAGTTATTTGTTAGTTGCTAATTTAGGGTATTCATTTTACTTAAACTCAACTATGTCCGAACATTTAGGTTGGCACAAAAGGCAGAGTTCTGAGAAGGCTTTGCGCGGAAATTAATGGTTCTCTTCCCAAAACTTAAACTTTTCAATAA
>CAYYMN010000023.1:0-14932 GCA_964473075.1 Candidatus Woesearchaeota archaeon | reverse complement strand
TTTTATAACCAGACCGGGGGCGCTTTGTAAATATTGTTTGTTTAAAGATTTTTGTCCGGAAAAAGAGAAGGTGAGGGAATTTGTAAAAAAGGTAGGGGAAGAGGAATATGCCGATGATTTGCCTTTCTAAATTTTTTGCATTTTTTCTCTTGTTTCTTAAGTTGATGAAAACGATTATGACACAGAGACATATTATTATTGTTTTTTGGGTAAATTTGGTAAAATCGAGCCGTGCTAGTTGATGAAGTAGAAATAAAAATCAGGGCAGGAAAAGGAAAAAATAGGGGAAGGCCATACAGAAAGAAAAAAGGGCCATTAATTGTTGTGTCTAAAAAATGTTCATTACTTGAAGCTGCAGCAAATATTCAGGGAGTAGATGTGTGCATTGTAAAAAATTTGAATACTGAATTATTAGCACCTGGAACTGATGCAGGAAGATTAACAATCTGGAGTGATAAGGCTCTGGAAATCATGGACAAAGAAAAACTCTTTTATGAAAAAAAGGAGAATAAATAAAAATGGAAAATATCAATGTCTTGAAATATCCGTTAACAACAGAAAAGAATGTTAAATTAATGCAAAGAGAGAATAAATTGGTTTTCATTGTTGAGAGAAAAGCTAACAAGCAAGAAATCAAAAAGGCAATAGAAGAATTTTTTAAAGTCAAAGTAGAAAAAGTTTCAACAAGCATACTTCCTAATGGAAAGAAAAAGGCGTACATCAAACTATTTGCAACTACACCAGCAATTGATGTGGCAACAAATTTGGGGTTAATGTAAAATGGGAAAAAATTTAATAACACAAAGGCGGGGAAGAGGGACTACCACCTACAGAGCACCAAGTCATAAATATTTTGGGAAGATTTGTTACAGAAGTTATGATGATTCAGAAAGAAATGCAGTTGTGTTCGGGAAAGTTGTTGATTTAGTTGATTGCCCAGGGCATTTTGCGCCATTAGCAGTAATCAAATACGAAACTAAAGAAGAAGTGTTGATTTCGGCACCATTAAACATCAAGGTAGGGGATATTGTTGCATCAGGGGCGACAGCACCAGTTCAAACAGGAAATGTTTTACCATTAAAGAATATTCCAGAAGGAACTTCAATTTATAATCTAGAATGCAAACCTGGAGATGGGGGAAAGTTAGTGAGAACTTCAGGAACATTCGCAAAAGTCATTGGAAAAGTCGGTGAGGGAATTTTAGTAATGCTGCCTTCAAAGAAACAAAAAAATTTATCTGGAGAATGCAGAGCAACCATTGGAACAATTGCGGGCGATGGAAGACTTGAAAAACCATTCTTGAAAGCAGGAATCAGAATGCATGCAATGAGAGCAAGAAATAAATTATATCCACAAGTTTCCGGGGTTGCTATGAATGCTGTTGATCATCCATTTGGATCTGGAAGGGGTAGGCATGTTGGTAAACCCAAGAACGCTCCAAGATGGGCACCTTCTGGAAGAAATGTTGGATTAATAAGAGCCAAGAGGACAGGTAGAAGGAGATAAACATGGCAAGAAAAGAATTTAGTTACAGAGGAAAAACATTCGAAGAGTTAAAGGCTATGGATCTTAAAGAATTTGCAGAGTTGCTACCAGCGAGAACAAGAAGGAGTATCTTGAGAGGATTCTCTGAGGATCAAAAAAGGTTATTGTTAAAAATTAAAAAAACAAAAGAAGGGAAATACAAAAAGAATATCAGAACTCATTGCAGAGATTTAGTTGTTATCCCAGAAATGGTGGGAGTTTTAGTTTATGTGCACGCTGGAAAAAATTTTGTGCCAGTAGAATTACAACCAGAAACATTAGGATTTTATTTAGGAGAATTGACATTAACAAGAACTAGAGTTACACACTCAGCCCCAGGAATCGGAGCTACAAAATCTAGTTCTGCAGCATCAGTGAAATAAAAATGACAGAAAAAGAACATATTGCAACTGCGAGAGGAACAAACTTAGGAATTTCAACAAAATTTGCCATGGAAGTAGCTAGATTTGTTAGAGGAAAAAGTTTAGTTAAAGCAAAAAAAGATTTGCAAGCAGTTCTATTACAAAAAGTTGCAGTGCCTTTCAAAAGGTATAATCAAGATTTGGGACACAAAAAAGGAGCTAGTGGACCTGGAAGATATCCATTGAAAACTGTCAAAGAAATTTTAGCCTTGTTAGAATCTGCCGAAGCAAATGCAGACAACAAAGGAATAAATAAAGAATTATTATATGTACAAAATGTTATTGCAAATAAAGGAAGTACACAAGTAAGAGCTGGAAGGAAAAGAGCAAGGCATGCAAAAAGAACACATGTTCAAGTAATACTCGCAGAAGAAGAGAAAAAGGAGAATGAAAAGAAATGATTGAAAGAAAATTTGTTGCCGAGAAAATGAGAGAATTCCTTGTAAACCAGTATTTGTTTAAAGAGCTTGGTGCAGGAAAATTTAGTTCATTTGAGATTAAAAGAACGCCTTTAGGAGAGAGAATCATAATATATACTGCAAGACCAGGATTAATTGTTGGGAAAGGTGGAGAAAATATCAAAGACTTGACAAGAGTTTTGAAGATGAGATTTAAAATGGAAAATCCGCAAATTGAAGTTGCAGAAATAGTAACTCCTAATCTTGATGCGCAAAATATGGCTGAACAAATAGTTACAGTTTTAGAAAGATTTGGACCAAAAAGATTCAAGTCGGTTGGATACAAAACATTACAAAAAATTATCGATGCTGGAGCAATGGGTGCAGAAATTGTCATTAGCGGAAGAGGATTACCTGGAGCAAGAGCAAAAAGCTGGAGATTCTATGCCGGATATTTAAAAAAATCTGGAGATATCTCAATGTCAAAAGTGGCTTATGGAGAAGCAAAAGCAAACTTGAACTCAGGAACTGTTGGGATCAAAGTAAGAGTATTACCACCAAACACAATCTTGCCAGATAAAATTAAAATCAAGGATTTAAGTAAACAAACTATTGTAACTGAAGAAGTTAAAGAGAAAACAGAAGAAGTTGTCAAAGAAGAGAAAAAAGAAACCAAAAAGAAAGTTGTTAAAAAAAAGGTTTTGAAGAAAGTAAAGGAAGAGAATAAAAAAGATGAAAATAAAAAATGAAGAACTAAGAAAAATGGATGTTAAAGAATTAGAAAACAAATTAGTAGAATTGAAAAAAGATTTAATTAAATTCAATTCGCAAGTTGCAGCAGGAGTAGTACCTGAAAATCCAGGAAACTTAAAAATTACTAAAAAAACTGTTGCGAGAATACATACGATAATCAAAGAAAAGGAGGGAAATAAAAGTCATCCATGAGTGTGATTTGCTCTAAATGCGGTTTACCTCAAGAACTTTGCGTTTGCGAGATCATTGCTAAAGAAGACCAAAAAGTAATAGTTAGATTGGTTAAGCGAAGGTTTGGAAAATTAAGCACAATCATAGAGGGAATCGACAACAAAACAATAAACATCAAAGAGCTTGCGAAAAAGCTGAAATCAAAATTGGCCTGTGGAGGAACAGTCAAAGACAATAACATTGAACTCCAAGGAGATCACATAGAAAAAGTAAAAAGATATGTGATTGAAGAAGGATTTTCAGCAAACTCAATAAGCATTATTGATGAAACAAGATGAGATCACCGCAAAATATCATCCAGCATGAATTGATTGGATTGCATATGAAGGTGGTTGATGCAAGAAACAAAGACCTTATTGGTATCGAAGGCAAGATTGTTGATGAAACAAAAAATTGTCTTGTGATAGAAACTAGCAAGGGAGAAAGAAAAGTATTAAAAACTAATGTAAGTTTCAAAGTTTGTGTCGAGGGAAAAAATATAATCATCGAGGGAAATTATCTGGTCGGAAGATCAGAGGATAGGATCAAAAAATGAAAGTAAAAGTAAAAAATCCGGGCATGGGAATTGAAGTGCCAAAGAAAACATGTAATGATAAACATTGCCCATTTCATGGAGAGTTAAAATTACATGGAAAAGTTTTCATTGGTAAAATAATCAAAAGGAATCCCAATAAAACTGTTAATGTAGAATGGCCTAGAATAAATTATATTGAAAAATATGAAAGATACTCAAAGAAAAGATCTAGAGTCAAAGCACATAATCCTGAATGTATTGATGCAAAAGAAGGAGATACTGTAAAGATAATTGAAACCAGACCAATAAGTAAAACAAAAACTTTTGTGGTTGTTGGAGTTGAACAATGAAAGCTATATCAGGGCATAAAGTAAGAGGACTTCCAGTTGGTGCAGAGATTCCTACTTGTGATAATTCGGGAGCAAAGATTGTAAAATTAATTAGTGTTCAAGGGCATAAAACAGTTAGAAGAAGAATTGCATCTGCTGGAGTTGGAGATTTAATTAAAGCATCAGTAATCAAAGGCAAGCCAGAGATAAGAAAGCAAGTTGTAATGGCTGTTGTTGTAAGACAAAGAAAAGAATATCGAAGAGCAAATGGTACGAGAATAAAATTCGAAGATAATGCAGTCATAGTATTAAAAGATGATAAAGGGACTCCAAAAGGAACAATCTTTAAAGGAGCAGTTGCAAAAGAAGCTGCAGAAAGATGGCCCGGAATTTCAAAAGTATCGAGTATAGTGGTGTAAAATGAAATGGTCAAGTAATTGGAAAGCGAGTAAAAAACCGAGTAAACAAAGAAAGTACAAATTAAATGCACCATTGCATTTGAAACAGAAGTTATTAGGGGCGCATTTGAGTAAAGAATTGAAAGAGAAATATAAAACTAGAAGTGTTGAACTAAAAAAAGGGGATAAAGTTAAAATAATGAGAGGAAGCAACAAGGGCAAAAGTGGAAAAATTTCGAGAATTAAAATAATTTCACAAAAAGTTTACATTGAAGGAATGGATATCACCAGAAAAGATGGAAACAAAGTATTGATTCCTTTCAAGCCAAGTAATTTAATGATCACAGAATTAGAATTGAGTGATAAAATTAGAAAAGGGAAATTAGAAAAAATGCATCCAAAGGAGAAAAAATAGAATGGTTCAAAATCATTTATTCAGATTGAATTCACCAGTATGCTGGGGAATTAGTAGAAAAGGAATTAAGTTCACGACTAAAACTAGTCCAGGACCTCACTGTTTGAAAGAATCAATAAATTTAATTGTACTTATTGAAGAATTATTAAAATTAGGGCGAACTAGAAAGGAAGTTAAGAAAATTTTGAATGAAGGGAAAATATTAATCAATAGAAGAGTTAGAAAAGAGATAAAATTCCCAGTAGGATTGATGGACATTATTAGCATTCCAGATTTAAATGAAAATTTCAGATTATTCTATAACACCAAAGGAAAATTTGTATTGCTCCCTATTGATGATGCAGAGAAAGATTTAAAATTGATCAAAATTGTAAGAAAAAATATTATGAAAGGAGGAAAGATTCAAATTGGAACTTTAGATGGAAGTTCATTAATAGTAGATAAAAAAGATTACAATAATGGAGATTCATTAATTGTTTCAATTACAAGTGGCAAAATCCAAGAACATTTGGTTTTGAAAAAGGGGGCTAGAATTTTCATTGCAGGGGGAAAGAAAAAAGGAACAATTGGAACACTTGAAGATTTCAAAGAAAATAATATCATTGTTAAGTCACATGAAGGAGAATTTGAAACTGCTAAGAGGTATGCGTTTGTTATTGGAAAAATAAAAGCGCCTGAAGAAAGATGAATATCATGAAAACTATTGAAATAGAGAAAATCACATTGAACATTGGAACTGGAAAACCAGGACCAGAACTAGAGAAAGCAAAAATATTACTTGAAAAAATTAGTGGAGCAAAACCTTGTGAAACTATCACAAAAAAAAGATTACCAGCATGGAACTTAAGACCCGGTTTAGTAATTGGTTGCAAAGTTACTATTAGAGGAAAGAAAGCTGAGGAATTATTAAAAAATCTTTTGAAAGCCAGAGATAATCAATTATCGTCAAGGTTATTTGATAAAACCGGAAATTTTTCGTTTGGTATCAAAGAATATTTAGACATTCCTAATTTAAATTATATTCCAGAAGTAGGGATTATTGGACTGGAAGTGGCAGTTAGTTTGCAAAGAAAAGGATTTAGAATCAAAAGGAGAACACTTAAACCTAAAAAGATTCCAGCAAGGCACAGTATAAATAAACAAAATGGAATTGATTTTGCAAGGACATTAGGGGTTACAGTTATTGAAAGAGAGGAGGCTGAAGAAGAATGACAGCAGGAAGTTACAAGAAGGTATTTAAACAGTTGAAGAACAAGCCTGTCAAACTAAAAAAGTTCATAAAACATAATGCGCCAAAACAAAGAAAATTTGGGGTTGCTTCAAAACCATGTAAGATTTGTGGAAGGTTTGGTGCGCATGTTAGTCAGTACAAATTAGATTTGTGCAGACAATGCTTCAGAGATTATGCAACAAAGTTGGGGTTTAAAAAATACTACTAAAATGGCAATGAATGACACACTGGCAAATGTATTGATTAATTTGCTTAATGCAGAGAAAGTAGGTAAAGTGACTTGTGTAGTTAAGCCTATATCTAGGATTACAAAAGCTGTACTAGATATTATGAAAGAGAATCATTATATTGGAGAATACACAGAAATTGATGATAAGAAAGGTGGATATATTAATGTAAATTTAATCGGTGGATTGAATAAATGCGGAGTCATAAAACCAAGATTCTCAGCAACAAATAGTGAATTTATAAAATTTGAAAAAAGATTTTTACCGGCTAAAGACTTTGGGATTATTATAATTTCAACTTCAAAAGGAATAATGACATTAGCACAAGCCAGAGAAAAAAAAATAGGGGGGAAATTATTAGCTTATATTTACTAAAATGATAGAAGCAAGAAGACTGAGGAAAGAGATTGAAATCCCTAAAGGAATTGAAGTAACTTTAGGAGAAATCATTACAATTAAGAAAGGGAAGAATGTAATTTCAAAGAAACTATGCTATCCTACTCTTGAAATAAAAAAAGAGGAGAATAAAATCATAATCATACCAAAAGGATTTACAAAGAAGGAGAAAAAAATAATCAATACATTTAGATCACACTTGAAATGGATGTTAAAAGGGGTTGAAGAACCTTATGTTTACCAAGTAAAAATTTGCGCGAGTCACTTCCCAATGAATGTGGCTGTTGAAGGCAAAAAAATTGTAGTGAAAAACTTCCTTGGAGAAAAAGTTCCTAGAAAAACAAACATTGAAGAAAATGTTGATGTAAAATTAGAAGGGGATACTATTACAATCACATCTCCAGACAAAGAAGCTGCGGGACAAACTGCTGCAAATTGCGAGAGATGCACCAGAATCACAAATAGGGATAGAAGGGTATTCCAAGATGGATTATGGATCACAAAAAAAGCTGAGAGGGATAATTGATGGTCAACATTAGATTACTAGAACAGAGGAATAAAGCCAAGAAGAGAAAACCAAACTTTTTGAGACAGGATGCCAATAGAAATAAAAGTCTCGAGAAAAAATGGATCAAACCTAAAGGTATGCACTCGAAGATGAGAATGAAGTTGAGGAGCAGAAGAGCTTTGCCATCACCGGGTTACTGCTCACCAAAAGAAGTAAAAGGTTTGACGAGAAAAGGTTTCAAACCAGTATTAGTAAATAATATGAAAAACTTTGAAGGATTCGAAACAAAAACCCAAGTAGTAGTTATAGGGCACGTTGGATTGAAAAATAAAATTAAACTACTGAAGTATTGCATTGAAAAAAAATATAATGTAGAGAATGTAAAAAATGTTCAAGAATTCATAACAAAAGTTGAAAGCAAATTTGTAGAGAATAAAAAAATCAAAAAAGACAAAGAAGAGAAGAAGAAAAAAGCCAAGGAAGAATTAAGTAAAAAAGCTGTAACAGAAGAGAAAAAAGAAGAAATTAAAGAAGGGCAAGAAGAAACAAAGAAAGGCGAAAAAAGTGAAAAAATCAAAGTCTTGGAGAAAAAACAATGAATCTCGTTAACCAAAGAAGGATTAGTGCAGAGATAATGAATGTCGGAGAGAGTAAAGTTTGGTTTGATCCAGATAGATTAACAGAAATTAAAGAGGCTATTACAAAAAATGATATTAGAAATTTAATCAAAAGAGAGGCTATTAAAAGCAGACCTGAATTAGGAATTTCAAGAACCAGAGCAAGAAAAAGATTAGAACAAAGAAGGAAAGGAAGACAAGCTGGACCTGGAACTAGAAAAGGAAGCAGGACTGCAAGATTAACAAGAAAAGAAGCCTGGATGCTTAGTGTAAGAAGCCAAAGATGTTTCATCAAAGAATTGAAAGATAAAAGTTTGGTTGAAGACAAGACTTATAGAAATTTATACCTAAAGGTCAAGGGCGGGTACTTCAGGAATAGAAGGCACATCAAATTATACTTAGAAGAAAACAAATTGTTCAGAGCAAAAGGTATGAAATGAAAGCAAAAAAATATGTTGATTACAGAAGGAAAAGAGAAGGAAAAACTGATTACAGATTAAGGTTAAAGCTGTTGAAGTCTGAAAAATTAAGGTTAGTAGTTAGAAAATCATTAAAGAATATATTAGTGCAAGCTGTTGAATATGATGCAAATGGAGACAAAACATTGCTTACTGTGAATAGTCATGAGCTAGAACAATATGGATGGAAAGGTTACAAAAGAAATGTTCCTGCAGCTTATTTAGTCGGATATTTATTTGGAACCAAAGCAAAAAAAATGAAAATCGATAATCTTATTCTAGACAAAGGACTTTATGTAAGTAGAAATGGGACTGTGATCTATAGTGTATTGAAAGGTGTTGTTGATGCCGGAGTAAATGTCCCACACAATGCAGAAATTTTTCCAGAAGAGGAAAGACTAAAAGGGAAGCATATTTCAGAAGAAATTGAAAAAATGTTAGAGGTTACAAAAAGTAATATTCAAAAGGTAAAATAAATGGTTCAGAAAAACAAGAAATTCAAAAAGGATTTGGATCACTCAGAGAGTGGAATTTCCAAGGATAAAGGATTTGATAAAGATGCTTGGAAACCTAAAACAGAATTAGGAAGAAGAGTAAAAGCTGGAGAGGTCACAAATATAGATGAAATCCTAGATCGAGGTATGAGGATTATGGAATCAGAAATAGTTGATATGTTATTACCAGAATTACAAGTGGATCTTATGGAAGTTGGACAATCAAAAGGAAAGTTCGGCGGTGGAAAGAAAAGTATCTGGAGGCAAACACAGAAAAAATCCAAGGAAGGGAACAAACCTTCATTTGCTACAATTGCTGTTTGTGGAAATAGAAATGGGTATGTAGGAGTTGGATTTGGAAAGGCTAAAGAAACTGTTCCTGCGAGAGAAAAAGCAACCAGAAGAGCAAAATTAAATTTGATCAAAATCAAGAGAGGATGCGGATCATGGGAATGTGGATGTGGACAAGCACACTCAATTCCATTCACAGTTGATGGAAAGTGCAGTTCAGCTGAATTTAAACTGATGCCAGCACCAAAAGGTACAAAATTAAGCATGGAAAAAGAGTGCCAAAAATTATTGAAAATGGCAGGAATACAAGATGTTTATGGAAAAGCTAGAGGACAAACAAGAACAAAGTTGAATATTGTCTATGCTTGTTTCAAAGCTTTGGAAAAATTAAACAAAGTCAGAGTTAAACCAACACATATCTCAAAGATGGGAATTGTTGGAGGTAGGAATGAATAAGAATATTGTGATCATCAGGCTAAGGGGAAGAAATGGAGTTACCAAAAGTGTTAATGATACTTTGGATATGCTTAGGTTATACAAACAAAATGGATGTGTAATAGTACCAAATACACCACAATACTTAGGAATGATCAAAAAAGTCAAGGATTATACTACTTGGGGAGAAATTGACAAAGAAACATTTCTGATAATGTTCACCAAGAGAGCAAAAGTTGCTGGAAATAAACATTTGACAGAGGAATATTTAAAAGAACATTTGAAAATGGATATAAAAACTTTTGTTGAAGAAGTGTTTAATTTTAAAAAGAAATTGAAAGATGTTCCAGGATTGAAGCCTTATTTTAGATTGAACCCACCATCGAAAGGATTTGAAAGAGGCGGAATTAAGAAACCATTCAGTATGGGTGGATCATTAGGATACAGAAAAGATAGGATTAATGATTTAATCAAAAGGATGATTTAAGATGAAAAGAACAACCCCAAAGAAAAAGAACAAAGGAATGAGAGGATATAAGAGTCATGGTTGGGGTAGTAAGAAGAAACATAGAAATAGCGGATCCAGAGGAGGATTCGGAATGGCTGGGACTGGAAAGAAGGCAGACCAGAAGAAACCTACAATCATCAATGAATATGGAAATACTTACTTTGGAAAGAGAGGATTTATTGTACCAAACAAAGGAAAAGAGTACAAGGCAATCAATCTAAGAGATTTGAATATTCTTATTGAGAGGAATGCTATCAAAAATGAGATTAATTTGAAGGATTATGGGTATAAAAAATTACTCGGATCTGGAGAATTGAAGTTCCCTTTAAAGATCACTGTCGAGCTAGCTTCAGAGAACGCAAAAGAAAAAGTTAAAAAAGCTGGTGGAAGTATAGTGAAATAAGAGGAAACAAAAAAATGTCTTTGGTGGATAATATAATTTTAAATCTGCCTGAAGTTAAAGGTCCAGAGCAGAAAAAACTTTCTTTTAATGAGAAGTTAAAATGGACTATGGTTTGTTTGGTTGCATTTTTCTTATTGGGATTGATTCCATTATATGGATTAGGAGAAAATGCTTTAGAACAGTTTGAGTTTCTGTCTATTATTTTAGGGGCTAGTTTTGGTTCAATAATTTCATTAGGAATTGGGCCATTAGTAACTGGATCCATAGTCTTGCAATTATTGAATGGCTCTGGATTAGTCCATTTTGATTTATCGACACCTGAAGGAAAAAGAAGGTATCAGGGAATACAAAAAACTATGTCATTATTCTTCATTATCTTTGAGGCAGCAATATATGTGTTCATGGGGGGATTATCACCATCATTAATGTTAGACCCGGCACAATATAGAGTGATGCAGTTTATTTTGGTTGGGCAATTGATTGTTGGTGGAATTTTGATTATGTTCATGGATGAGATCATTAGCAAGTGGGGGTTTGGTTCAGGAATCTCATTGTTCATCGCAGCAGGAGTTTCATCAGAAATTGTAATCAGAGCTTTTAGTCCATTAACAACAAATGGAACATGGGCTTTTGGAAGTTCGCAACCAGCAATAGGTAAGGTCTGGGTGTTCATTCAATCATTAGCATCACAAAACCCAATAGGAGCAGTATTAGCATTATCGGCCATTCTAGCGACGATTTTAATTTTCTTGATTGCAGTTTATTTACAAGCCATGAAAGTGGAAATTCCATTATCCTTCGGAAGAATTAGAGGGCATGGAATAAGATGGCCATTACATTTTATGTACACTTCAAACATTCCTGTGATTTTAATTTCAGCTTTGCTTGCGAATGTGCAATTAGCAGCAAGGTTATTTGAAAAATGGGGGCATCCATTATTAGGAACTTATTCTGGATCTTCACCAATATCTGGATTTGTTTTGTGGATTACACCAAACAATTTAGTGCAAGCAATAATCACTGGAAACATTACTGGGATGATCATTTTATATTCGTTAGTTTACATTTCATTCATGGCTATTGGTGCAGTTATATTTAGCTGGTTCTGGGTGCAAACTTCTGGAATGGATGCAGGGGCACAAGCGAGAAATATCTTGAATTCAGGGCTGCAAATTCCTGGGTTCAGGAGAGACCAGAGAGTTCTAGAAACAATACTTGAGAGATATATCATGCCATTGACTGTTATGGGCGGACTGGCCGTGGGATTGATGGCAGCAAGTGCAGATCTAATGGGGGCATTGACGCATGGAACTGGGATCCTGTTAGCAGTTATGATTATTTATAGGCTATATGAAGACATTGCAAAGCATCACATGATGGATATGCATCCGGCTTTGGCAAAAATGATGGGTGGAAGTAGTTAATAATGGCGATAACTTCATTCTTAGATCCGGTATTTGGATCACTTATGGATTTCATTCCTACACCTTGGAATTTGATTCTGTTTAGTTTAGCTCTGAGTGTTGCTATGACTTTGGCTTACAAGTATATTACGAATCAGAAAATGATGAAAGAGCTGAAAGATGAGATGAAGATATACCAGAAGGAGATGAAAGAGCTCAAAGATAGTCCAGAGAAGATGTTGAATCTGCAGAAGAAAGTCATGGAAAAAAACATGAAATATATTATGGAGAGTTTCAAGCCGACTTTGGTTACAATGATTCCTGCGCTGATTATATTCGCCTGGTTGAGAACACATTATATTGAACTTGGAGATCCAAAAGTATTATTCGGATTGAGCTGGTTCTGGGTGTATTTTATTTTTACTGTCGTGTTTGGATTAGTTCTGAGGAAAGTTCTGAAAGTTTATTGATCCTTAGTTTAGTTTCATAAATTATTTAAGAACAATTTGGGATTTATTTTTATGGAAAAGAAAAGAGTTGATAGTTATGGGTTGAAGTACCAAATTATTGAAAATGGAAAAGAAGTTGCTAGAACTTATCTATATGTAATGAACAATGATTTGCATGCAGAACCTTTTGGATTAATGGAAGATGTGTTTGTTTCAGAAGAATATCGACGGAAAGGTTATGGTGAACAATTAGTCAAAGCAATTATTTCTGAAGCCAAACGAATAGGGTGCTATAAGTTGATTTGTAATTGCAGTAAAGAATGGATACAAGAATGGTACATAAGATTAGGGTTCAAAAATAGAGGAATAGAATTGAGAATTGATTTGTAAAGATTTATTAATATCTGAACTAGATTGTTGTAAATGGATTTGATTGAAAAGTATGAATTGAAATTAATGTGGTCATTTTATCTAGAAGTATTTCTATGTAATATATTATTTTTATATCCTATATTTGGGATACTATATTTTTTAGATATAGGATTTTCACTTACACAAATAGGAATTATCATGGCTATGCTTAATTTAGCAATAATCCTTTTTGAAATCCCAACAGGTGCAATTGCAGATATTTATGGACGAAAGTTTTCAGTAATTTTAGGATATTTATTGATGGGAATTACATGGATTTGTGTAGGATTTGTGAGCAATTTTTATTTAATCTGCGGATTCGTTTTTCTGAGTGGATTGTTTTATACTTTAACTTCAGGGTCTTATAGTGCGTGGTTTGTTGATTTATTAAAAGTAAATAAACAAGGAAAAAAAGTTCATGATTTAAATTCAATTCAAACAGCAATAGCATCTGCAGGAGTAATAATTTGTGGGATAATTGGATCAATTGTTGTAGGAAGATTTGGATTATGGATTACTTGGCCTTTTACTGGAGGTGGATTTTTAATTTCAGCATTAGTATTAACTTTTGCAAAAGAAGATTTTGTTAGAAAAAAATTTTATTGGAAACAAGCATTGAATAAAGTTTTTAACCAGATGAATGACTCAGTAAAAGAAGTTTATAAGAATAATAATATTTTTTATTTGATTTTAGCAGGAGCTTTTATGTGTATAGGAATTTGTTTTACATCGGACATATCTTTTTATCCTTTAATTAAAGAAGCAGGATTACCAGTAAATTATTTTGGATATTTAATTTCAGTTTGTTTTTCAATAGGACTATTAGTACCATTAGCTAACAAAAAATTAATAGACAAATTTGGGGGATCAAAAAAATATTTAGTAGGGCTATTAGTATTGCTAGTATTATTTACTTTACCAATTATTTTTATTAATAATTTGTATGGATATATTACACTTTTTGTAATTGGATGGTTCTTGTTTATCTTCTATGGCACAATTAGATTCTCATTCTTTCAATCGTATTTGCCATCAAAGAAAAGAGCGACCATAGATTCTATTAGAAGTATGGCTTATTCATTGATAGGAGTTCTTGTGTTGCCTCTAGCTGGATATACTGTAGATACATTAGGGTCAAAAGTAGCTATTTTTATAGGGGCTATTTTTTATATTCCAGCGATTATCATATATTTGAAAGTCAAAAAGAAAAAAGATTAATTTTCTAGCAACCATTTAAAGATAAGTTATTGAACATACTAATTGGCAGTTAGTATTAATACCCAAAAGTGCTCATTAGTAATGAGTATAGAAATTAGGAAGTCTTATTTAAAAGATTATAATAAGGATAAAGTAAATTGATTAGCATATCCTATGGAAATTAGAATACCATTCTTTAATACATCTCTTCCAATTAAACCACTAATTTCTTGTCCATCTAGAGGAGCAGAAATAAAAGGACCTTCATAAACTAATTTATGTGAAGGAATAACCATTCTCATATAATATTGATAACATTCATGATCTTTACTTGAAGGGGTACAAATTTTTATTACTCCAGTTGGTTTAAGACCTAATTGCTCAGGAATTTCTTTTTTTAAAACACAAGCAGAAGCTCCAGTATCGATTAAAGCCTTAATTATCACTGGTTCTGGGAGAGGGATATTCTTTTCTTTATAATTTTTTTCTAGTTCCGAAGAAACAAAGAAATGGATTTCTAGAATAGGACCATCTTTCTCTAAATTGTCAGGAGTGATTGTTACTGAAGGCATGGTGATCTAATCCTAATCAAATTAGAAGTGAAATTTTGAGTAGGTTCTATTTCAAGAATTTGTTTAACCAAAAATGGAGAATTACCAAATTTATCAATACCTACTTTAACTGCGTCAGCATAAGTATCAAAAATATTTACTATTTGATCATTCTTAATCAAAACATACTTTCCACTACTTTCTTTAAGGAGCATCTGTTTATTTTTTTCGTAAGTTTCAATTTCTTTAGAAAGTATGTTAACCATATTTTTATTTAGTTTCTTTTTATTTAAAATTGTTTTGTTATTTTTAGGTGTGTTATCCTGAAAGTATTTCCCTTCGCTGATTGAATTGCTTTCATCTTTATTA